>JBAZKK010000001.1:0-79215 GCA_041650795.1 Candidatus Omnitrophota bacterium
TTACGGGGATGCCATGTTGATTCTATAAGATGCTGGAACTAATCCATCGGGATAAAAACTCCAGGGCCCGCCTGGCAATAATCAAAACCAGCCGCGGCCAAATAAATACCCCCTGTTTTATGCCGGTAGGAACGCAGGGGACGGTCAAGACGCTCTCTCCGGCAGAGCTCATAGAGGCGGGGGCCCAGATCATGCTTTCCAATACCTACCATCTCTTCTTGAGGCCGGGGATGGATGTTATCAAAAAGGCAGGGGGGTTGCATAATCTTATAAGCTGGCACGGCCCTATCCTTACCGACAGCGGGGGCTACCAGATTTTCAGCCTCGCCCTTTTAAGGAAGATAAGTGATAACGGCGTGGAGTTCCAATCGCACATTGACGGCAAGAAACACACCTTTACGCCGGAGAGCGTAGTCGGGATTCAGGAGGAGTTGGGCTCGGACATTATTATGCCTCTTGATGAATGCGTGCATTACCCCTGCAGCAGGGATTATGCCGAGGTCGCCGCCAGAAGGACAATCGCCTGGGCCGCGCGTTCAAAGAAAGCGCACCGCGGAGAAGGACAGCGGCTTTTTTGCATTGTTCAAGGGTCCAGTTATGAGGACCTGCGCCGTGCCTGCGCCAGCGAGCTTATTGACATGGATTTTGACGGCTATGCCATAGGAGGGGTTTCAGTTGGCGAACCGCAAAAATTAATATATAATATAACGGGAATGGTGGCGGGATTGCTGCCCGAACAGAAGCCGCGTTACCTTATGGGTGTAGGGTTGCCTGAAGATATCCTGGAAGGGGTGGAATCCGGCGTTGACATGTTTGATTGCGTCACCCCTACCCGCTACGGCAGGAACGGCAGCGCCTTTACCAGCGAGGGCAAGCTCATTATCCGTAACTCTCCTTATTCGGAAGATTTTAGGCCGCTGGATTCGGAATGCAGCTGTTACGCCTGCAGGAATTTCAGCCGCGCATACCTGAGGCACCTTTTTAATACCGACGAGATACTGGGATTGAGGCTGGTTTCGCTGCACAACATCCATTTTTACCTCGGGTTAATGAAAGGCATCAGGAAGGCAATCCAGGAAGATAAATTCAGGGAATTTAAAAGGGAGTTTCTTGCCAGGTATATGAAGGCAGGTTCACGCAAAAACAATGCGCATTGACATTATTACCATATTCCCAGGGATGTTTGCGCCGGTATTGAACGAATCCATCATCAAGCGTGCGCAGCATAAGGGGAAGGTTAAGATCTACGTCCACGATTTGCGTAATTACTCTCGCGATAAGCATCGCAAGGTAGACGACCATCCTTACGGCGGGGGGGCGGGGATGGTGATGCGGGCCGAGCCGATATTCAACGCGGTGGAGGGTGTCTTGGCCAAGGCTAAAAACAAGAGGCCCCGAGTGGTTCTATTGTGCCCTAAAGGCAGGAGGCTGGAACAGAAGACCGTGAGAAAGCTCTCCCGCTACAAACATCTTATCTTGATATGCGGCCACTATGAGGGGATTGATGAGCGCGTCCGCCGCAGTCTGGCAGACGAAGAGATATCTATCGGCGATTATGTCTTGACCGGAGGAGAGTTGGCGGCGATGGTGGTTCTGGATTGCGTGGTGAGACTCATCCCGGGGGTCCTGGGCGATAAAAATTCCTTGAATTTTGAGTCATTTGAGGGTAATTTATTAGAATATCCGCAGTACACCCGGCCTGCGGTTTTCCGCAGATTAAGGCCTCCCAAGGTGCTCTTCTCGGGCGACCACAAGAAGATTGAGGAGTGGAGGAGGAAGGAGGCGCTTAAGATAACGCGCAGGCGCCGGCCGGATTTATTAGGCAAATAATAAGGAGGATAACAATGAATAAGATCAGGATGATTGAGGAGGAATACAGCAAGAAGGAAGTTCCCAATTTCGGCGTCGGGGATACGGTTAAGGTGTTAGTCAAGATCCCGGAGGGTCCTGATAAGACCCGCCTGCATCCTTTTGAAGGGGTCGTGATAGCCAAGAAAGGCAGCGGCTCCAGGACGAATTTTACGGTCCGGAAGGTTTCTTTCGGAGAGGGTATCGAGCGCGTCTTCCCGCTTTATTCTCCTGGCATCGAGCGCATCGAGCTCATACGTTCAGGCAAGGTTAAAAGGGCAAAGCTTTATTATCTGCGCAGCAAGGTCGGAAAGCGCGCCACGAAAATAGAATCCGCAGAGCCCAGGTAATAAAAAGTGCTTTATTACGAAAGCAAGCTCCGCAGGGAAGGTTATAATTTTATTATCGGTGTAGATGAGGTAGGCAGGGGGTGTCTTGCCGGGCCAGTAGTGGCGGCAGCCGTCCTCCTTAAGGAGATGAGATTCCGCAGCCGCATTGACGATTCCAAAAAATTAACTCCTCTGCAGCGTGAAACGGCATTCCCGGAGATTATAGGTAAAAGCGCATTCGGGGTGGGTATCGTAGGCGAGAGGGTAATTGACCGGTTGAACATAGCCGTGGCGACCCGCATTGCAATGGAGAGGGCCGTTTCCATTCTCCTTGAGGGTTTTAGGCCCAGAAGCGGAAAACGCGTTTGCCTTATGGTTGACGGCACCGTAAAATTAAAGATGCGCCTGCCGTATATCAATATTATTAGGGGCGACTCAAAGTCAAAGAGCATTGCCTGCGCATCTATTCTTGCCAAGGTCACCCGTGACAGGATTATGTCTTCTTACGACGAGGTGTATCCCGAGTACGGCTTCCGGCAGCATAAGGGTTACCCTACCATGTTACACCGAAGGGCAGTCGAGAGATTCGGGCCTTCCAGGATACACAGGCTGAGTTTTTGCCATGTCGCGAGGTAATCTCTCGCTTGGCAAGAGCGCTGAAGACGAGGCCGCAGATTTTCTAAGGCACCGGGGTTACAGTATCATCAGGAGAAATTACCGCAATAGATTGGGCGAGATAGATATCATCGCCCGTGATAAGGGTACGCTTTGTTTTGTGGAGGTAAAGGGTAGGCGTTCCTTAAGATGCGGGCTGCCGCAGGAAGCGGTTTCCCGGAGCAAGCGCGGGAGAATTTCGCGGGTCGCGCTCGGTTTCCTAAAAGAGAACAATCTTCTGGATTCCCCGGTGAGGTTTGATGTGGTAGCGCTCATATGCTCAGGCCAGGCAAGAGAGATAAAATTAATCCGGGGCGCCTTTGAATCAGAGGAGGGACTTGTTTAATATGACAGATTACCGTAGCGTCAGTTTAAGGGAATATCTCGAGGCGCTGGCAGCGAAAGTATCAGTACCGGGAGGGGGTTCTGCTGCGGCCCTGGATGCGGCCCTGGGGGCTGCGCTTGTGAGCATGGTAATCAATTTTACTGTCGGCAAGCCCCGTTACGTCAGATATGAGAAAGAATTAAAAACGGCGCTGGAGAAGTCCGAGAAGCTGCGCGAGGAGTTCCTGAATCTGGTGGATCTTGATGCCGCGGCTTATAACAGCGGGAACCTGCGCGATGCCATCGACGTGCCTTTTATGGTTTGCAGGCTTTGCTTCGAGGGGGCCAGATTATTGCCGCCGCTTGTCAGAAAGTCGAACCCCAACCTGATAAGTGACGTGGCAGTGGCTGCGGTGCTTCTGGAGTCCGCGTTCTCGGCAGCATATTTTAATGTCCGTATAAATCTTAAGCCCCTGAGCGATAAAAAAATGGGTTCCAGGATCAACAAGGAATTACTCTTTAAAGAGAAGGCTATTAAAAAGATCAGGCGGGAGACGGAGGCGAAAGTTGGCAAGATTATTAGAGGCTAAACCCATCGCAGAGAGGATCAAGACAGAGATTAAAAGGCAGATTGAGTCATTGGGCCGTGCGCCAGTTCTGCTTAGCGTTCAGGTGGGCGAGGATGCCGGCGCCGTAAGCTACGTAAAATCCCAGCAGAAGGTTGCCGAAGGTCTCGGCATAGAATACCGTTTTCATAAATTGCCGGCAGAGATAACGGAAAGAGAGCTTCTGGAGTTCGTTCGGCGCATGAATTCCGATAAGTCCCTGGATGGGATAATCATGCAGATGCCGTTGCCGCCCCTTATTGATCACAAGAAGATCAGCCAGGCCATCCTTGCCGAAAAAGACGTAGAGGGGATGCATCCCGAGAATATCGGCAGGATTCTTTTCGGCAGGGCCAGCATTATCCCCTGCACTGCCGCGGCGGTTATGGAGTTGTTGAAGGAGAGCGGGGTGGATCTTTACGGCAGGGAGGCGGTGGTGGTGGGGCACAGCGAGATTGTAGGCAAGCCGCTTTCTCTTCTACTGCTTGATAAATTTGCCACTGTTACGGTCTGCCACATCGGCACCTCCAAGGCAGCAAAATTACAGGAACACGTCAGGGCTGCCGAGGTTTTAATCGTGGCGGTAGGCAAACCCGGGCTTATCAAGGGGGAGTGGATCCGGGAAGGCGCCGTTGTCATAGATGTAGGCATAAACAGGGTAGGTGATAAGATTGTAGGCGACGTAGAGTTTCAGGAGGCCCAGAGGCGCGCCGCATTCATCACGCCTGTTCCCGGAGGAGTAGGGCCGTTAACCGTTACCCTTCTCATGCGCAACCTACTTGAGGCAGCGAAGTCAAAATAGGATATAGAGTTTTCCCTCATTGCCCGGGAAAGCGCCTTTAAGAGACAGAAACACTTTTCCGATTGGCTTGGAAACTGTTTCTGCTTTGGGTTGAAAGTATTTCTTTAAACTATGGCGAGCTTTAAAGAGAAATTAGCATCGGAAAAATTTCTGATAACTTCCGAGATGGGCCCTCCGAAGGGCATCGAGACTAAGGTTATCCTGGAGGACGCCGAGCTTATCCGCGGTAGGGTGGATGCCGTTAATGTTACGGATTTACAAAGTTCGGTAATGAGGCTTGGTTCGCTGGCAGTATGCAGTCTTCTGAAGCAGAGGGGGTTTGAGCCTTTATTCCAGTTGACCTGCCGCGACCGCAACCGCCTTGCCTTACAGTCCGATATACTCTCCGCCGCCGCGCTCGGCATTGAAAACCTCCTGATACTTACCGGCGACCACACTACCCTTGGGGATCATCCTGAGGCCAAGCCGGTGTTTGACCTGGATTCGGTGCAGCTTCTGGAGGTAGTCGGGAAGCTCCAGGAGGGTTTTGATATGAAAGGTAACAGGCTGGAGGGTGTTGCCCCGAAATTCTGCGTAGGCGCGGCGGTGAACCCTGGTGCAGACCCTCTAGAGCCGGAGATCCTGAAGATGGAAAAGAAGATTGAGGCCGGTGCGGAATTTTTTCAGACCCAGGCCGTCTACGATATCAATGTTTTCGAGAGATTCCTTGATAAGACAAGGCATCTTAAGGTTCCGTTGCTGGCCGGCATCGTGCTTTTGAAATCCGCCGCTATGGCGCGCTACCTGAACAAGAACGTAGCCGGCATATGCGTGCCGGATGATTTAATCAAAGAGATGCAGGATGGCAAAGACAAGGAGCAGAAGTCGGTAGAGATTGCCAGCCGTCTGATCAAGAAACTCAGGCCTATGTGCCGGGGGGTTCATATCATGCCCATCGGATGGGATAGAAAGGTTCCCCTCGTTCTGGACGCCTCAGGTTTGTAGATATGCCAGAGATAGTAATAATCGGTAATTCTGCCGCCGGTTTTTCATGCTGCCAGGCGCTCCTTGCAGAGCGCGGCGGCAACGGGATAACCGTTATCAGCGAAGAGTCCTTTCCTGCCTATAACCGCAACCTGCTCCTGGGTTATTTCGGAGGAGGCATAAAGGAAGAAGAACTTTTTCTCTGCCGCCAGGAATATTACCAGGCCAATAATGTAAAGCTGCTTAAAGAGAGCAGGGTGGCTTTGCTTGAGACCAAAAAACAGCGGCTCATCCTTAAGGATAATTCCAAGATAAATTACGATTACCTGGTGATCGCCTCAGGCTCAAGGCCGCGTCTTCCTGATATCCCCGGGATTACCAAGGATGGAGTTAGAGTTTTTTATTCGCTGGAAGACGCGAAGATCATTAAGCAGCGCCTAGTCATCTCCGGTACCGTAGCGTTATTCGGAGAATCCGTGCTTTGCGCTGAACTTGCCGCTTCAGAGGCGCTTAGGGGCAAAGAGGCCAAGATTATTGCCAGGGGTAAACCGGAGGCATTTAGCGCCTGCGAGAACCATGAATGGCTGGAGGGTTTAGAGATTGTCGAGATTATCGGTGAGGGTTCTGAATTACGGGCGATAAAATTAAACAACGGCAAGGCAATCGGCGTATACTTGGTGATTTACGCCGGGGCGCAGCTTGCGGCAAGCGAATTCTTGAAAGGCAGCGACATCAGGACAGAAAACGGCTCTATCCTGGTGAATGACCAGATGCGCGCAAGCCTGGATAACGTTTTTGCCTGCGGCAGCGTCTCTAAAAAAGACAATTACGCCCCGCAATCCAAGACCTGGGATGATGCCGTAAGGGAAGGCGTTCTGGCAGCGGAGAGCTTGATAAAAATCTTTAAAAGGGAAAGTAATATATGTCAGCAGACGTCTTAGTCGAACTTGGCAGCAAGGGGGCGGATAGCATCATTAGGGCTGCGGGTTTAGCCCTGGATAAAACAATTAGAGATAAGGGGCAATCCTGCGCTATCGGCTTTGGTGGCACCAATTATTATTTGCCGCTGGCATACGCCCTTCTAAAGATTGAAACCAGGGATCTCAGGGATTGTAGGAATATCCTAAAGGAAGCCGTTGCCCTCAACAACAATCAGGCATCTTCCAGCGGTTTGAATATTGCTGCCCTTGGGGGCATATTGAATAAAGGCATTGCTACCTTGCTTTGCGAGGAGGTGCTGGCCGGGCTGGCATATCTTAATAAAGAGCACCCTAAGGAGGGGTTTACGGGTTTTCTTCCTGATACGTTATTGAGGTCTCTGGGCATCCAGCTGGTTGACGGCAGGATTGCCGGCATTGCGGTAATCCTTGGATCTGCCAAGGACGCGGATGGGGCAGTGCGCATCGTCAGGGATTTTCAGAGTAAGGGTATCGTAAGCATAATCGTGGGTAGCGTCGGAGAAAACAGCTTTAAGAAGCAGCTCGAAGAGAAGAAGGTAGGGATGGGGTTGGAAAACTACATCGTCGCATTAGGCGACGACTACCTTTCTGCCGTCTATGCCGTTAACTGGGCTGTGCGCGCCCCGTTGGTATATGGCGGATTAAAGAGCGGTCAGTGGCAGGAGATTTTAAGATACAGCCAGGAGAAGATTCCGGCTTTTGTGATGCTTCTCGGCCACGTAGATGAGGTTCTGGTGGCTACCGGACTCGGGGCATTGGCGATGGGTTTTCCCATTATTACCGATTTGGATGTCCCCCAGCTGGGTAAGATAGATACTACTTTATACGAAGCCCTGGTTACCGAAAAGGACTACGGTAAGCTGCCTGCCAGGTGTATTGAGACAAGGGGGCTCAAGGTCAGGGTATCCGATGTTCCTATACCAGTGCCTTATGCTCCGGCATTTGAAGGAGAGCGCGTCAGGAAAGAACAGTTGCATGTGGAATTTGGTAGCAAGAGCAGCGTTTCTTTCGAGTACCTGTCCTTAAAGGGGATGGACGAGGTCGAAGATGCAAGTGTGGAATTGAACGGCCCGGATATCGACCAGCTGCCAAATGGGATGAGGTCCCTGCCTCTGGCGATAATCGTAGAGGTGGCCGGCCGTAAGATGCAGAAGGATTTTGAGCCTATCCTGGAACGCCAGATCCACCGTTTTATGAATTATGCCATGGGCGTGATGCACGTCGGACAGCGGGACATGAACTGGATACGCGTTTCGCACGATACCTTTGATAAGGGGTTCCGCCTTAAGCATTTCGGAGTCATAATCCACGCCATGCTGCATCAGGAATACAGCGCTATCGTGGATAAGGTGCAGGTAAAGCTCTATACCCGGGAGGCTGATGTCGAGAGTCTCCTGCCGCAGGCCAAGAAGTCTTACGATGAGCGCGATGAACGCATTGCCGGGATGGTGGATGAGAGCGTGGATACATTTTACTCCTGTCTGCTATGTCAATCCTTTGCGCCAAACCACGTCTGTATCATTACGCCGGAGCGCCTGGGTCTCTGCGGCGCCTATTCCTGGCTGGATGCCAAGGCTTCTTTTGAGATTACCCCTACCGGACCGAACCAGCCCATTAAGAAAGGAGAGGCGCTGGACAGCCATCTGGGGCAATGGAAGAACATAAATGATTTTGTTTATAACAAGTCCAATAAGACCATTGAGAAGGTTAATATGTATTCCCTATTGAATTCCCCGCAGTCTTCCTGCGGTTGTTTTGAGTGTATTGCGGCGATTGTCCCGGAGGTCAACGGCATAATAGTGGTACACCGCGATTATAGCGGTCTGACGCCGGTAGGGATGAGTTTCACTACTCTTGCAGGTTCGGTAGGAGGCGGGGTGCAGACACCAGGGTTCCTGGGGATAGGCAAACTGTATATTGTCAGCCGGAAATTTATCTGTGCTGACGGGGGATTAAAAAGGCTGGTATGGATGCCGCGCGAACTAAAAGAAATATTGGCGGATAAGCTCAAGAAACGTGCCGAGGAACTCGGAGCGCCTGAGCTGTTCAGCAAGATTGCGGATGAAACTACTGCCGCAAATCTCGAAGGGTTGATTGGTTTTTTGCAGAAGGTCAGACATCCGGCACTTGATATGCCACCCCTCCTATAGCAGAAAGACCTTCCCGATTGACCTGGAAGGTGTTTTTAGCTTTGGGTTGGAAAATGTTTCTATTTTAAATTTTTCTTGACCTTTTTTGGCTTTTCTTATATAGTAGAGATGAAAAGGCGATAATGTCAAAATATCCTCCTAAATCTTTCCCCTTTTATAGCATTATAATAGGAGCGTTGTTTTTGTTGTTAGCGGCGGATTCCGGCACTGCGCAGGAGGAAAAGCTCTCTTTAATGCAGAACGAGGCCAGGGTTTACCGCGAGCTGGGATTGGAAGCTCAGAAGGAAGGCAGGCTCCAGGAGTCCCTGGCGTACTACCAGAAGGCCATTGTGATGGATCCGCAATACCCGCTAACCTATAATGACGCGGGTGTTATCCTTGAGGGCTTGGATCACCCCGAGTTAGCAAAAGCAATGTATCTTAAAGCCATCGAGGTGGCGCCGAATTACCCCGACAGTTATTCGAATCTGGCAATTATTTACGAAGACGAAGGTAATTATACCGATGCCGCAACCTGTTGGATGAAGCGCGCTACCCTCGGCCCCCCTAATGACCCTTGGGCAGAGGCTGCCCGCCGCAGAATAGGTGATATCGCCAAGGCATATCCGGAGGCCTACAACGTAAGCAGCCAGCAATACCAACAAGGGATGCCTCAGCTCAACGCTGAAGCGCAGAAAGCTTCCGGATCATCTGAAGAGCAGTTACCGCCGTCTAAATCACTGTTGACTTATCTGGAACCGCAGCATCCTTTGCAGGGGCGGCGGCCGACGGTAGCATATCCCAGTTCTCCTGCAGACCATGGTGTTGTTAGGGGTGCCGGGGCAAGCCGTGACAATAAAACCCGCGCTTCTAATTATCTTATGCAGGCCAGGGAGAATTTTAACACACGCAACTATGTAGTGGCTTTGAAGGAGGCTACGGTTGCGGAGTATCTAGACCCCGAAAATTCCGAGATCAGTTCTTTTGTGGAAGAGATCCGTAAAAAACTTTTAGAGTAGCTAATACTGCGCTTATCACGCCTTATTTTCCCGTGCTTAACTAATCTTTAAAATGGTTCTCCCAAGGTTGGTCTGAATGGCTAAAGGAAGATTATTTTTAGTTGATGCCACAGCTTTTTGCTACCGTGCTTTCTATGCTATCGGCGACCTCTCTACGTCATCGGGGCAACCCACCAACGCGGTTTACGGTTTTGTTAATATGCTCAAGAAAATTATTAAGGATAAGCATCCCGATTTTATCGCCGCCTGTTTTGACGTGTCCCGCGATACCTTCCGCCAGAAAAAATTCGCCGCTTACAAGATGCAGCGGCCACCGATGCCTGAAGGGCTTTCTTCCCAGATGCCTCTTATTAGGCAGCTGGTGAGGACTTACGGCATAGCGGTTTTTGAAAAGGAAGGTTATGAGGCCGACGACATCATCGCGAGCGTCGCTGCCAGGGCAAAGGCCGGGGGGCTTAAGGTAACTGTTGTCAGTTCCGATAAAGACATGCTGCAGTTGGTTGACGAGGATACCGAGGTATTCAATCCCTACAAGGATAGCGGCGTTACCTACGACGAAGGGAAGGTCAGGGAGTCTTACGGGGTAAGCCCTTCTCAGATCCCGGACCTCATCGCCTTGATGGGAGACAAAGCGGATAATATAGCTGGCATCAGCGGCATCGGAGAAAAGACCGCCGTGGCATTGATTAAGGAGTACGGCTCTCTTGATGCCGTATTATCGCACGTCAGCCGCATAAGCCCCAGGAGGGTTTCAAGCGCTATCGAGAATAACTCAGATACTCTCAGCCTGAATAAAGAGTTAGTTTTATTGGATAGTAGAGTGAAATTGGATTTTAGTCTTGATATGCTGCGCCCCGGACCTGTAGATACCGAGGGGCTCCTGAATTTATTCAGAAGGCTGGAGTTCAAAAAGTTTATCAAGGAGCTTCAGGCAGAGGGAGGGGATTCAGTTGCGAATGAGCTGCCGGAGGCCGGAGATAGCGACCTGGAGCAGATTATCAGTAAGCGCTTTGAGGTTATTTTAGGCGTTAGCGAGGGCGCAGGAATATTTCTATCTGCCGCGGGCAAAAGCTTTTCTTTGGCTGCCATGACCCAGAAAGCGAAAGAAGTGCTTTCGCGCAGCGATATCCCTAAGACCGGTCACGACCTTAAGGGGATTAAGGTAACCCTGCAAAAGAAGGGGATAAGCCTTGCAGGGCTGTATTTTGACACTATGGTTGCAGCCTATCTTATTAACCCCGGCAGGGGATCCTATGGGTTGGAGGATCTGGCCTGGGAATACCTGCCCCAAACTCCTTTAAACAGGGGCATCGATAGTGCCGGCGCCCTGAGGATAATCCTTGAGCTTGAGCCCCTCCTGGAAGCCGAGCTTAAGAAGAGGTCGCTTTTTGAGCTTTTCCGCAGCATTGAGATGCCGTTGGTGGATGTGCTGGCGGGAATGGAGATGACGGGGATAAAATTGAATCCGAAGGTGTTGGAGGACCTTTCCAAAGAGCTGGAGAGAAGGCTCATCCGTCTCATCCGGGACATCTATAAGCTAAGCGGCGCGGAATTCAATATTAATTCCCCAAAACAATTGCGGACCATCCTTTTTGAAAAGCTGAAGCTGCCGGTGGTCAAGAGGACCAAAACCGGGCCATCTACCGATGAGGAGGTATTAAAATCCCTGTCGTCTTCGCATGAGCTTCCGGCGCTGCTTTTAGAATACCGCCAGCTTACCAAGCTAAAGAATACCTATGTCGATACCCTACCTGCCCTCGTTGATCCTAAAACCGGCAGGCTTCATACCTCGTTTAATCAGACTGTTACCGAGACCGGCAGGTTAAGCAGCAGCAATCCTAACCTGCAGAATATACCGACCAGGACCGATATCGGCAGCAGGATCAGGCAGGCGATTGTAGCCTTTGACTCCGAGAGCTATCTTTTGGCGTATGACTATTCCCAGATTGAGTTAAGGATACTGGCGCACATCTCGGGTGACGAAAACCTGATTTCCGAATTCAGGCAGGATAAGGACGTGCATCGCGCTACTGCTGCGCTCATACACGGCTTAAGCGAATCAGAGGTAGACGAGCGGATGCGCGATACCGCCAAGAGGGTTAATTTCGGCATCATCTATGGTTTGACTTCATACGGCCTCTCCCGCGACCTCGCCATATCGTTCGACGAAGCGCAGGATTTTATCGACGCGTATCTGGCAAGATACCCCCGCGTCAAGGACTATATGCAGGAGCAGATTTCCAGGGCCGAGGAGGATGGTTTTGTCACTACTATCAGCGGCAGGAGGAGGTATATCCCCGAGATAAATGATAAAAATCAGGCAGTGCGGCAGTTTGCCCAGCGTAAGGCCATCAATACGCCTATCCAGGGTTCGGCGAGCGATTTGATAAAGATGGCCATGGTTGCGATAGAGCGGATGATAAAAGAGAAAGGGTTGGCCAGCCGCATGATAATGCAGGTCCACGACGAACTGGTTTTTAACGTACCTCGCCGGGAGCTTGATGCGGCTGCGGGGGTAATCCGGGATATAATGGAGCATGTCATGACATTAAGGGTTCCGGTAAAGGTTACTGTTAAAAAAGGAAATAACTGGCTGGATATGGTGTCCGTCAACTAAGAGGAGGTTTGGAGAATGAAAGTCGTGATATGTGCTTCAGAGGTGGTTCCTTTTGCCAAGACCGGCGGCCTGGCTGACGTAGCAGGCGCTCTTCCGATAGCGCTGGAGGATACCGGTCAGGAAGTCGTGATAGTTATGCCTAAGTACAAGATGATACAGGATTCCAAGTTTAATATCCAGAGACTGAAGGAGGGCGTTTCTTATGCTACCGTCGGCAAGGATATCAAGGTTTATTTTATCGAGAACAGTAAATATTTTGACCGGGACGGCCTTTACGGAGACAAAAAAGGAGACTATCCGGATAATCTCGACAGGTTTTCATATTACTCCAGGAGAACCCTGGAGTTGCTGAAGGAATTGAATTTCCGTCCGGATGTTATCCACGTGCATGACTGGCAGGCATGCCTTATCCCGGTATACCTAAAGAACAGCTACCGGCAAGAGGAGTTCTATGAGGATACCCGTGTGCTCCTGACTATCCACAACATCGGCTACCAGGGGCTTTTTCCCAAGGAGGAGTATCCTAGGCTTGGGCTGGACTGGGGTCTCTTCAATATGCAGATGCTGGAGTTCTACGATAAGATTAGCCTCTTAAAAGGCGGGATAGTGTTTTCGGATGCCATCAATACCGTCAGCCCCACCTATAGCAGGGAGATTCAAACAAAGGAGTTTGGTTTTGGCCTTGAGGGGATCCTCACCAAGCGCCGCAATGAGCTCTTTGGCGTATTAAACGGCCTGGATTACTTTATCTGGAACCCCGCAACCGACAAGTTTATCTCGCAGAATTATTCGGTGCGAACCGCCAAGGATAAAATTAAGAATAAGCAAGACCTGCAGAAGCTCTGCGGGCTGCCGATTGATGGTAAGGTGCCGCTTTTCGGCATCGTCTCAAGGCTGGCCGAACAGAAGGGGTTTGATATACTCTCGGAGGCAATTGATAAGATATGCAGGATGAAGCTCCAATTAGTAATACTGGGCACGGGAGATTTGAAATACCATGAGGTCCTCGAGGGTATCGTCAGGAAATACCCGGGTGTTATCTCCCTGCACCTTAAGTTTGACAATACCCTGGCGCATAAAATATACGCCGGCTCCGACATATTCCTGATGCCCTCCAAATACGAACCGTGCGGGCTGGGGCAGATGATCAGCTTAAGTTACGGCACCATACCACTGGTTTTTAAGACCGGCGGCCTGGCTGATACCGTAACTGACTCCAATGGTTTTGTCTTTGACCAGTACAGTCCTAGCGCGCTGGAGGAGACAGTCGATAAATCCATCAAGGCTTTCAGGGATAAAAAGAAATGGGACCTTTTGATAAAGAAGGCAATGCAGTGTAATTTTTCCTGGGAGGTTTCCGCCAGGGAGTACCTTAAGCTTTACGAGAGATAAGTCTGTTAGGCAATGGTTTTAGGTATAACCGGGGTCTTAGGCAGCGGCAAGAGCACTGTTGCCAGGATATTCAAGTCGCTGGCCAGGGGTAGGGGTGAGCTTCTTGATGCTGATGCCATTGCCCGCCGCCTGATGACAAAAGGCAGTAGTGTTTACCGTCGTATAGTGGCTGCCTTTGGGGGGCGCATCATCGGAAAGAACGGCGCGATTGAACGTCCTAAATTAGCAGCCCTGGTTTTTGATAATCCTCTGTTGCTGCGCCGGCTGAACCGGATAATACATCCCGAGGTCATAGGCGTTATGAAAAACCAGATAAAATCCAGCCGCGCCAAACTTCTCATCCTGGATGTGCCGCTTCTGTTGGAGGCAGGCATGGAGGATATGGTAGACAAGATTATCGTAGTAAAGATTAAGCGCCGGGAGCAGATCCGGAGATTGGCAGGCGCCAGAGGATTCAACAGGAAAGAGATACTGGAGAGGATGAATTCTCAGATGCCGCAGGGCGAGAAGATCCGCCTGGCGGACTTTGTAATAGATAACAGCAATAAAATAGAAGAAACAAGAACTCAGGCAGTAAAAATATGGAGGTCTTTGTGGAAAAATTAGATATCAGTAAGCTCAAAGAAATGAAGATTAACGAACTCAATAAACTATCCAAGGAGCTTAGCGTTAACGGATTAAGCGGCCTTAGGAAACAGGACCTGATTTTTAAGATCCTGCAGGCCCAGGCGGAAAAAGAGGGGTTGATGTTCGGGGAAGGGGTCCTGGAGATACTGCCGGAGGGGTTCGGTTTTCTGCGTTCTCCCAATTACAATTACCTTCCGTGCCCCGACGATATCTACGTTTCTCCTTCGCAGATACGGAAGTTCGACCTGAAGACCGGCGATACCGTAAGCGGGGAGATCCGTCCTCCCAAGGAAGGGGAGAAATACTTTGCCCTCCTGAAGGTAGAGGCAGTCAACCACGAGCATCCGGAAGACGCGAAAGAAAAGGTGCTTTTTGACAACCTTACCCCGGTTTATCCCCACGAGCACTTTATACTTGAAACCGTTCCCACAGAGATCTCGATGCGCATCATGGATCTTCTGGCTCCTATCGGCAAGGGGCAGCGCGGCCTTATCGTGGCGCAGCCCTACAGCGGCAAGACCGTGTTATTGCAGAAGATTGCCAACGCCATCATGTCAAACCAGCCGGAGGTGATATTGATCGTCCTTCTTATCGACGAGAGGCCGGAAGAGGTCACCGATATGCAGCGTCACGTCAAGGGAGAGGTTATCTCTTCGACCTTTGACGAGCCGCCGGAGAGGCACGTGCAGGTGGCGGAGATTGTTTTGGAGAAAGCCAAGAGGCTGGTGGAGCATAAGAAGGACGTGGTGATACTGCTGGACAGCATTACGCGCCTGGCGCGCGCCTACAACTCGGTGGTGCCGCACAGCGGCAAGGTGCTTTCCGGAGGCATCGATTCCAACGCCTTGCAAAAGCCCAAGAGGTTCTTCGGAGCAGCCCGTGCCATAGAAGAAGGCGGCAGCCTTACTATTATTGCCACTGCCCTGGTTGATACCGGCAGCAGGATGGACGAGGTTATCTTTGAGGAATTCAAGGGGACCGGCAATATGGAGATACAGCTTGACCGTAACCTCTTCCAGCGCAGGATATACCCTGCCATTGACATCAAGCGCTCCAATACCCGCCACGAGGAATTGCTCCTTAAGCCGGAGATACTGCAAAAGGCCTGGATACTCAGAAAGGTTTTGAACGAGCTTAATAACGTGGAGGCGATGGAGCTTTTGATCGAGAAGTTGGCAAAGACCAAGAACAACACCGAGTTTTTAAACAGTATGAACCAGTAAGTGATACAGGAGGCAAACATGAAAGATAATATTCACCCCAAGTATCAGGACTGCGTAATTGTGTGCGCCTGCGGCAATACTATCCATACCCGTTCCACCAAGCCGAATATCCGGGTAGACGTGTGCTCGAGCTGTCACCCCTTCTTTACCGGCAAGCAGAAATTCGTGGATTCCGCCGGCAGGGTCGATAAGTTTATGAAGAAATACGGCAAGAAACAGGGCTAAAGCCGCCAGGGCATGATTAAACAGTTAGAGAAGCTGGAGAGCCGCTACCGGGAACTGGAGAACCTCCTGGCTTCGCCCGAGGTCATCTCGAATAAGGAAGAGTATAACCGTTACGCCAAGGAGCTTTCGGATATGCGGGATGCGGTTTATCTTTTCCGGGAATACCTCCGTGTTTCACAGGAGATGGAGGGGCTCCAGCAGCTGATTAAAGGAAAAGCAGAGCAGGAGTTCTTGGAATTGGCCAGGACGGAACTCGCGGATTTGTCCGTTAAGAAGTCCAATCTTGAAGAGAAACTCAAGGAATGTATTGCCGCTGACGACGACGACCTCGGCAAGGACGTTATCGTAGAGATACGCCAGGGTACCGGAGGCATGGAGGCGGGGTTGTTTGCGGCAGACCTTTACCGGATGTACGCCAAGTACGCTGCGAGGAAAAACTGGATAGCGGAGGAGATGTCGGCTCATCCTACCGAGTTAGGAGGATTCAAGGAAATCATCTTCAGCGTCAAAGGCAGGGACGCCTACAAGCGCCTTAAATTTGAAAGCGGGGTGCACCGCGTGCAGCGCGTTCCAGAGACCGAGGCCCAGGGGAGGATCCATACCTCCACCATCACCGTGGCGGTGCTGGCCGAGCCCGAGGAGGTGGATATAAATATAGAACCCAAGGACCTCAAGATCGATACCTACCGTTCGTCCGGGCCAGGCGGTCAGCATATGCAGAAGACCGATTCCGCAGTCAGGATTACGCATATCCCGAGCGGAATGGTGGTGGCCTGCCAGGATGAGCGCTCGCAGCTCAAAAATAAAAATAAGGCGATGAGGATATTGCGCGCCCGGATCCTCGACATGAAGCAACAGGAGGAATTAAAGAAAATTTCATCGGACAGGAAAGCGCAGATCGGATCCGGGGATAGGAGCGAGAAAATACGCACCTATAATTTTCCCGATAGGCGCATTACCGACCACCGCATTAATTTTACGACATACAGGCTTGAGGAGGTATTAAACGGAGACCTCGATGAGATCTCGGATGCGTTGTTAAAAGCCGCCAGCGATAAAGAGAAGGGCATTGGAGATGAATGAAGCGGAATTATTATTCTCGCAGGTATTGGGGGTCAGCCACACGCAGATGTATTTAAGAAGGCGTCAGCCGCTTGCTCCTGATGCCTCCTTGCGGATCGCCGCAGCCTTAAGAAGAAGGATCGCAGGGGAACCCCTGCATTATATCTTGGGGAACATCGAGTTTATGGGGCTGGATTTTAAGGTTGGGCCCAGCGTATTGATACCGCGCCAGGAGACCGAGCTTCTGGTGGAAGAGGCGCTTGCGCTCATCAGGCGCATCAATCGTTTTGGCATAAGGGTTCTAGACCTTGGCACCGGCTCAGGGTGTATCGCGGTGTCAGTGGCTAAACTTGCGGCCGGGGTTCAGATAGACGCTATTGATATTTCAGACAAGGCACTTGAGGTAGCGCGCCTTAATGCCCTGCGGCACAAGGTAGCGGTTAACTTCATAGAGAGTGATTTATTCGAATCCTGCTCTTCCGGAGCAGGCAGTTATGATATCATTCTTAGCAATCCTCCCTATGTTAGGGCTTCCGAGATTGATGGGTTGCCTTCTGAAGTGAAGCGAGAACCCCGCCTGGCATTGGAGGCCGGTATGGATGGCTTGTTTTTTTACCGGCGCATTGCCCGAGAATCAAGGCCTTATCTTAGAGAAGGCGGTTATTTAGGATTGGAGATGGGGTTTGGGCAACGTACGGAGGTAGAGGCCATATTTGAGGAAGCCGGTTTCAGGGGCGTAAAATTCATACGCGATTATCATGGCATAGGCAGGGTGATTATATTACAAAGGAAGGCAGGATAATGGACAGGCTGGTGGTTGAAGGGGGGGTAAGGCTAAAGGGCGCGGTCAGAATATCCGGTTCTAAGAATGCGGCGCTTCCGATACTGGCGGCAACCTTGCTTACTGAGGAACCGTGTATTATTAGAGGGGTACCCGATCTCTGCGATGTTATGACAATGCTCAAAATCCTTAAGTCCCTGGGGAAAAACACGGAATTCCATAACGGCACGGTAAGAGTTACGCAGGCAAGGCAGGCGAGCCTTGTGGCCGATTACAGGCTGGTTTCTACCATGCGCGCCTCATTCTGCGTATTAGGGCCGTTACTTGCCAGATTCAGGAAGGCCAAGGTTTCCTTGCCCGGCGGTTGCGTTATAGGCGTGCGGCCGGTGGACCTGCATCTTAAGGGTTTGAGGGCGCTGGGAGCGGATATCAGTATCGAGTCGGGGTATGTGGTTGCTGCGGCAGGTCGCCTGCGCGGCAGCAATATGTATTTAGGGGGGATTTTCGGCTCCTCGGTTTTAGGCACCGATAATGTGATGATGGCGGCTACCCTTGCCGGCGGCAAGACCGTTATCGAAAATGCCGCTTGTGAGCCGGAGGTTTCTGACCTGGCGGATTTTCTTGTTAAGATGGGTGCTCAGATACGGGGACAGGGCACCCCTACCATCGAGATACAGGGGGTGAAGAATTTAAGAGGCACAGAATATACCGTCATCCCGGATAGGATAGAGGCGGCTACATTTATGACGGCAGCCCTTATTACGGGAGGGGATATTTTAATCAAGAACGCCTGCATTTACCATCTCGGTGCGGTGATTGATAAATTGACGGAAAGCGGCGCAGCCATTACCAGGACTGACGGGGCGCTTCGGGTGCGGCCGCGGAGGCGCTTGTGCCCGGTTAACGTTACTACCCTGCCTTACCCCGGTTTTCCTACGGATATGCAGGCACAGATTATGAGTTTGATGGCGGTGACGCCCGGCATCAGCGTGATTACCGAGAAGATTTATCCGGACCGTTTCATGCATGTGGCGGAGCTTAACCGTATGGGCGCGCACATACAGCGCGAAGGCCCCCACGCTATTGTCGAGGGGGTAAGGACGTTGTCCGGAGCTCCGGTGATGGCTTCGGACCTAAGGGCTTCAGCCTCGCTCTTATTGGCGGGGTTGATTGCCAAAGGCAAAACCATAATCTCTAGGATTTACCACCTTGACCGAGGATACGAGGATATCGAACGCAAGATGAGCGCATTGGGGGCGCGGATAAAGAGAGAGAAGGAGTAGGCTTATGATACTGATGATTGATAACTACGACTCCTTTACCTATAACCTGGTGCAGTACCTGGCAATGCTCGGAGAGAAAGTGGAGGTTTTTCGCAATGATAAAATCAGCATTGACAGGATAAAAAGATTATCCCCGGCAAGGATTGTTATTTCACCGGGGCCTGGTAGGCCGGAAGATGCCGGTATCTCATGCGACCTGATAAGGGAGTTCCAAAAAACCATTCCTATCCTTGGGGTCTGTCTCGGCCACCAGTGCATCGGTCAGGTTTACGGAGGACGCATTATCCCTGCAAAGAGACTAATGCATGGGAAGGCCTCGCGCATTTATCATAACGGCAGGGGCATCTTCCGCAGCATCGAGAACCCCTTCCTTGCCACGCGTTACCATTCCCTGGCAATAGAAAGAAAGAGCCTCCCGGGGTGCCTGGAGGTTACTGCTTGGACCAAGGAGGACTCCGAGATTATGGGCGTAAAACACAGGCAACACTCTCTTTGGGGAGTGCAGTTTCATCCAGAGTCCATCCTGACCAAGTCCGGGTTTGAAATATTAAGGAATTTCCTAACGCTATGATACAAAACGCTATAAGGATCCTGGCAGAGAAGAATGACCTCAGCGCCTCCCAGATGCAGGAGGTAATGCAGGAGATATTGACTGGCGCGACTGATACCGCAGATATCGTCTCTTTTCTTACCTCGCTCAATGATAAAGGCGAGACAGTGGAAGAGCTTACCGCCGCGGTCACCGTGATGCTTAAATACGTTGAGCCGATTGTAGTGGATAGGACTAATATACTGGATACCTGCGGCACCGGAGGAGACAGGAAAGGGACATTCAACATCTCTACTGTTTCTGCTTTTGTCGCCAGCGGCGCAGGCGTTACGGTAGCCAAGCACGGCAATCGTTCCGTCTCGAGCAGATCCGGCAGCGCAGACATACTGGAATCCCTTGGCGTAAAAATAGATATGGGGAGGGGTTTGATTAAAAAATGCCTGGAAGAGATAGGGATAGCTTTTTTGTTTGCCCCTAATTTGCATCCGGCCATGAAGCACGTGATGCCGGCACGCAGAAAGATTGCCGGCAAGACCATGTTCAATATCCTGGGGCCGCTGATAAACCCTGCCCGCGCTACCAATCAACTCATCGGGGTTTACAGCCCTCAGTGGGCCCCTATCCTTGTCCGGGTGCTGCACAATCTGGGGACGCGGCATGTGCTGGTGGTGCACGGTAATGACGGACTGGATGAGGTAACCACTACGGATAAGACCTTTGTTTCCGAGGCGAACGCCGGGGTATTCCAAGATTTCGAGACGGCTCCGGAGGATTTCGGGTTTAAGAGGGCTAATCCGAATGACCTGCTTGCAGCAGATGCCGCTTCCAGTGCAAGGATGGCGATGGATGTCTTAAGCGGCAAAAAGGGTCCGCAGCGCGACATTGTTTTGTTCAATTCCGGATGCGCTATCTATGCCGCTGACCGGGCCGCTTCCATCCAGGAAGGGATAGGGTTGGCGACGGATTCGTTGGATTCCGGCCGGGCCATGGAGAAATTAACATTATTAAGGGAGTATTCCAGGCGATGAAGAAGAGCGACTTTCTGAAAGAGGTTATAGCCAGGAAGAAAGAAAAGACAGCTTTAAGTAAACAACAGTTTCCCGAGGAGGTCTTGAAGGAGCGCGTCAAGTCCCTGGCCCCTGCCAGGGATTTTGTCGGGGCAATTCAGAAGCCCCGCCAGATTTCCTTGATTGCCGAGATAAAGAAGGCATCGCCTTCCCGCGGGATAATCCGGCAGGATTTTAAGGTGCAGGACATCGCCCGCACCTATCAGGAGGCAGGGGTGCAGGCAATTGCGGTTCTGACCGAGGAGGATTATTTTCAGGGCAACATATCTTACCTTAACGAGGTCCGTGGCATTACCGACCTGCCGCTGTTGCGCAAGGATTTTATCCTGGAGCCTTACCAGATTTACGAGTCGCGCTTCTTCGGAGCCGATGCCGTGCTCTTGATATCCGAGGTCCTCACCCAGGAGAGTATCTTGGAGATGAGTCAGCTCGCAGCCGAACTTGGTCTGGTTTCGCTGGTTGAGGTGCATAGCGAAAAGGAATTGAAGAAGGTGCTTAAGCTTAAGAATGTCGGGCTTATCGGCATCAATAACCGCGACCTGCATACCCTGGAGGTTGATTCCAGCACGACCCAGAAGCTGTTTACGCTTATCCCCAAAGACAAGGTAGTAGTGGTAGAGAGCGGTCTCAAGAGCCGCCAGGACGTCATGTTCCTTAAGATACTGGGAGTGAGCGCGGTTTTAATAGGAGAGGCCTTTATGGCTGCCCCAGATATACGGCGTGAGATTGAAGAAATAATGGGATGGTAAAGGTAAAGATATGCGGTATCACGAATCTTGAGGATGCCCTGGCTGCGGTGATTTGCGGTTGTGATGCCCTGGGTTTTGTATTTTACCGCGAGAGCACGCGCTACATTACGCCGTCACGGGCCGCAGGTATTATCGGGCTCTTGCCTAAAAAAGTGCTGAAGGTCGGAGTATTCGTAGATGCCCCGGCTGCACGCATAAAAGATATTGCCAACAGATGCGGGCTTGATATGCTTCAGTTCCACGGTAGAGAGACGCCAGCATTCTGTAAAAAATTCAAGAATTGGCGCGTTATCAAGGCCTTCCGCGTAAAAGACAGGATAAGCCAGCGAGAGGTCTTAAGATACGATACCTTTGCTTATCTTTTTGACGCCTATTCGAAATCAGCAGCCGGAGGCACCGGCAGGACTTTTGACTGGCGACTGCTGGGGGAGTTGCGTTCGTTAAAAAGACCAATATTCCTTTCAGGCGGAATTAGCTCCGGGAATGTGCGCCGGGCAATCAGGATAGCGCGGCCGGAGTGGATCGATGCCTCCAGTTTACTTGAAGCTGGTCCCGGCAGGAAAGACCACCGCAAGGTTTGCGGATTGATTAGAATAGTAAAATCATAAGGAGCTTACGATGCTACCGGATAAAAAAGGTCATTTTGGCATATTCGGAGGGAGGTTTGTCCCGGAAACGCTCATCTGTGCCCTTGATGAATTGAACAGGGAATACCTCGCAGCCCGAAAGGACGCGAGGTTCAAGAAAGAGCTTGATTATTATCTAAAGGAATACGCAGGCAGGCCCACGCCTTTATACCTGGCGCGTAACCTCAGCCGTTGTTTAGGCATTTCTAAGATTTACCTTAAAAGAGAGGACCTGCTGCATACCGGCGCGCACAAGATTAACAATACCCTTGGCCAGATTATCCTTGCCCGCAGGATGGGTAAGAAGCGCATTATTGCCGAGACTGGCGCCGGACAGCACGGCGTGGCTACCGCTACAGCGGCGGCATTGTTTGGCCTGGAATGCGTTGTATACATGGGGGAAGAGGACATCAGGAGGCAGGAATTGAATGTCTTCCGCATGAAGCTTTTGGGCGCACGGGTTGTCCCGGTTAAGAGCGGTTCCCGCACGCTCAAGGATGCCATGACCGAAGCCCTCAGGGATTGGGTTACCAACGTGCGCAAGACGCATTATATTATCGGTAGCGTTGCCGGCCCGCACCCCTATCCCGTAATGGTACGCGATTTTCAGGCGGTAATCGGCCGTGAGACAAAAACCCAGGTCCTAAAGAAGGAGGGAAGGCTTCCCGATTACCTGGTGGCTTGCGTAGGCGGAGGAAGTAATTCCATGGGGCTGTTTCATCCGTTTTTCAAGGAATGTAGGGTTAAATTCATTGGAGTGGAGGCAGCCGGATTAGGCCTCTCATCAGGAAGGCATTCCGCCACCCTAGTAGCAGGGCATACCGGGGTGTTGCACGGCTCCAAGTCCGAGCTCTTGGAGGACCGCGACGGCCAGGTGAGATTGGCTCATTCCATTGCTGCAGGATTGGATTATCCGGGGGTAGGCCCGGAACACTCTTATTATAAAGAAAGCGGCCGGGCGCAATATGTGGCAGTTAGCGACAGGGAGGCGCTGAAGGGCTTTGAGCTTTTATCGCGCACCGAAGGCATCATACCGGCGCTGGAGCCGTCACACGCTGTTTTTTATCTGACCAAGCTCAAGAAAAAAATTAAGAAGAATTCCATTGTTATCGTTTGCATCTCCGGGCGAGGAGATAAAGATACCCATACAGTAGCCGAAAGGTTAAGATTATGAACAGGCTCCAGGCAAGGTTTTGCGCTTTAAAGAAACAAGGCAAGAAGGCGTTTATTGCTTTTATCACTGCCGGTTACCCGTCTTTAAGCATTACCGAGAAATTGGCATTGAGGTTCGCCGCCGCAGGGGTCGATGTAATAGAGCTGGGGGTGCCTTTTTCCGACCCCATGGCTGACGGACCGGCAATACAGGAGGCGTCGCAGTTCGCTCTTGGAAAAGGAGTTAACCTTAAGAAGATCCTTCAGTCCGTCCGCAACATCCGACGCAGGAGCAATGTCCCCGTATGTCTTATGACTTACTACAACCCTGTTTTTTGCTTCGGGGAAGAGAAGTTTGCGAAGGCAGCTTCTTCTTCGGGGGTGGACGGGGTTATCATACCCGACCTTCCTCCAGAGGAAGGGAGGTTTTTCTTGCGCGTCGCTTCTGGATACGGCATCAATGTAATATATTTTGTTTCTCCGACCACCAGCCCCGGCCGCATCAGGTACATTACGGATGTTGCGCGGGGTTTTATTTATTATGTTTCGCTTACCGGAGTAACCGGAGCGCGCAGCAAGCTCCCGGCGGGACTGGCAGGGGACCTGCGCAGGATTAAGAGCATCACCTTCAAGCCGGTGTGCGTAGGTTTCGGGGTATCCAGCCGTCGTCAGGTGCGGGAGCTTTCGCGGGTGGCGGACGGCGTTATCGTCGGCAGCGCGATAATCAATAAGATAAAAGAGAACATCGGCAGGAAGGATTTAGTAGGGGAGGTAACTGCCTTTGTGTCCAGGCTTAGAGGATAGATATGTACGAGAAGGCGATTTTGAATAACGGCCTGCGCATAGTAGCGCATCCTATGACCGCGATGCAGTCGGTGGCACTGGGGATATGGATTAATGTCGGCGGCAGGTATGAGTCGCACGAATTCAAGGGGATCAGCCATTACCTTGAGCACCTCCTTTTTAAGGGGAGCAGCAAATATTGCTGCCGCAAGATTAAAGAATCCATAGAAGGGGTCGGCGGGGCATTGAACGGATTTACCTCAGAGGAGCTTACATGTTACCTGGTTAAGATCCCAGCGCGCCACCTGGAGCTGGCCCTGGGTATATTGTCCGATATGGTAATCAATCCTCTCTTGACTCAGGAGGATATAGACAAGGAGCGCAGCGTCATTATCGAAGAGATAAAGATGTATAAGGACCACCCGCAGAGCTACGTCCATGAGCTGCTGGATGAGCTGCTTTGGCCCGAGCAGCCGCTTGGGATGAGTATTGCCGGAACGACCGATTCGGTCAACAGGATCAACCGCAAGAACCTGGCATTATACCAGGGGCACCATTACACTCCCCTGAATATGGTGGTGAGCGCATGCGGCAGGTTGAATTACAGCCGTCTTAAGAAAAGGATAGAAAATATTTTCAGAGACATTTCAGGCAGATCCCGCAACGTCTTCGTAGCAGCCGAAGAGAAGCAGCTTGAGCCGCAGTTTAAAATATTCTTCAAGGATACCGAACAGACGCACCTGGCTTTGGGGTTTCACGGTTTTATGCGCGATCACCCCTTAAGGCACGCCATGGCGATATTGCATATCATCTTAGGCGCAAATATGTCCAGCCGCCTTTTTAACGAGGTAAGAGAGAAAAGGGGATTGGCTTACGAGATAGGCACACAGGTTAAGCATTTTCAGGATACCGGTTCCTTCCTGGTGCATGCCGGGGTTGACAACACTAAGACCACGGATGCCCTAACCGTGATATTAGGCGAATTGGCGAATATCAAGCGCAACCTGGCGGGGATTGACGAATTCAGGCGCGCCAAGGAGTTCTATCTGGGGCAGTTAAGGTTGAGCCTGGAGGATACCATGGACCACATGCTTTGGATAGGGGAATCCAGCGCCACTTTGAATAAGACCTATTCGCTGGCAGCGGTTGTCGGGGAGATCGAGAAGCTCAAGCGCGATGATGTGCGCCGGGTTGCCCGCATGATATTCAGGGAAAGCAACTTTAACCTTGCCCTTATCGGACCGCTTGGCGGGGCAGAGGAGAGGATGTTGAAGGGATTGTCTCTATGACGTTGGCGTCGCTTCCTTGGATACTTTTATTCCTTTTCTTTCTGGCAGTTTTTTCTTTCTTTTTTTCCGCTTCCGAAACCGCAATCATAGGTTTAAGCAAGATAAAACTACGCCATATGATTGCCAACGGGGTGAAGCGCGCCAGGACCGTCCAGGGGCTTCTTACCCGCCTGGATAAGTTTATCGCAGCTATCTTAATCGGCAATGACTTCGTCAATATCGCGATCTCGGCCATTGTTACCGCTATCACGGTAGAGGTATTCGGCTATCGGCTGGGGGTAATAATAGCAACATTTGTATCCAGCTTCTTTGTGCTTATCATGTGCGAGGTAACCCCTAAGATACTGGCGACCAAGCACACCGAGAAGGTGGCGCTTTTCAGCGCCCCGCTAATGGCCATGTTTATCAGGGTTTTTAACCCCGTAATACTTATCTTTACTTTTATCAGCGGCGCTATCCTGAAGGTATTCGGCTTAGGTTCTTCCAAGAGGTCGCCGCTTATTACCGAAGAAGAACTGCGCACTATGATCGAGGTCGGCAAGGAAGAGGGGGTTCTAAGCGACGAGGAGAGAAAGATGCTGCACCGTATTTTTGAATTCGGAGATACCAGGGTTGGCGAGGTAATGGTCCCGAAAGAAAAAATGGTGGCTATTAGCGTCAACAGCACGCCCGAGGCGCTTTTGAATATATTCGTAGAGCAGGGGCACGCCCGTCTGCCGGTATACAGCGAATCCCCTGATAATGTCATCGGCATTATCTATGCCCACGACCTTCTTTATGTCCTGAGGGACAAGGGATTTTTCCTCTTGCAGGACCTCCTGCACCATCCTTATTGCGTGCCGCAGTCGATGCGGGTAAACGAGCTCCTGCGGAAGTTCCAGACCGATAATGTCCAGATCGCCATTGTGGTAGATGCCAATAAGAAAACCCTGGGGCTGGTTACCCTGGAGGATCTTATCGAGGAAATAGTGGGCGAGATCGAGGAATCGCACCCCGCCCACCGTATAAATAAGCATTGACCCCCTATTTTTTTATTGTATAATATCACTCTATGACGGCTGAGGTGGGAATCCGAAGAAGCGTTGACACGCCTCGCGGGGCGTGGTAAGATAAGAAAAATTGCAAAAAGGAGGATGCAATGGCAGAAAAAGGATATTGCGTCAAATGCAAGAGCAAGAAAGACATGAAGGACGAGCAGAAGGTCACCATGAAAAACGGGCGGCTTGCAGTCAAGGGTAAGTGTCCGGATTGCGGAACCGGTATGTATAAGATCTTAGGCAAAAAATAGCCAGCCGTTTAAGAAGACGGGCCGTTGCTTTAATAGAATTTAAAACATATGCCGGAGGAGGGGCTTCTCGTAAAAAGGCCCAGCCTCCGGCATCATTGAATAACGGCAGCTAAGTTAAAGACGGGAGAGAAACGATAGATACCAAGAAAATAGCTTTACGTATTGCGGCAATCGCAAGGGGAATGAAGGCACAGAAGATAACGGTGCTGGATATGCGCGCGGTTTCGAGTTTCTGTGATTATTTCGTGATAGCTAGCGCAACCTCGCTTAGGCAGGTAAACGCGTTATCCCGCGCCATCGAGGAAGAGATGTCCAAGGAGCATTGTAAGCCACTTTCGAAGGCCTTGCCTAACGATGAGTCCGGATGGGTGGCATTGGATTATTCCGGGGTCGTCGCGCACATATTTTATAAGCCTTTGAGAGAATTTTATTGTCTGGAACGCCTCTGGTCCGATGCCAAGAAGGTAAGGGTCCCCAGAAAGGCAGCATATTAAGTTTATATTTACTTCGAGTCCCGCATTAACGTCACCCCGCAACCAGCGATGAAAGAGAAAATCAGCGCCTCGTTACTAAGATTAATAGTGGAATCCTTAAGCGACGTGCCGGAGGCAACAGGCGCCTTGGTTGGGTTAAAAGAAGAACTGTATCTGGAACTCCCCAAGGACAGCCGCTTCGGGGACCTGGCTACCAATATTGCCTTAAGGCTTGCCAAACCCCTTAAGAGGTCGCCCCCCGAATTGGCCCAGGACCTCGCGGAGAAAATTAAAATCCGGCTGCAAAAATCAAATCTCGGTTTATACGTTAAGGAGGTAAAGGCAGCAGGAGGCTTTGTTAATTTTTCCCTCCGGGAGGAGTATTTTTATAAGCACCTCTTAGGCGTCGTCAGAAACGGAAAGGGCGCCTTAAGGATGGATTTCGGATGCGGCAGGAAGGTACTCCTGGAATTTGTAAGCGCCAATCCCACCGGGCCGCTCTCCGTAGCGCACGCCCGCCAGGCAGCGGTAGGGGATGCCTTGGCAAGGGTCCTGTTTTTTTTAGGATTTAAGGTCAGGAAGGAATACTATCTTAACGATGAAGGCAACCAGATTGATATCCTGGGCCGTTCCGTGGAATTAAGGCTCAGGGAATTGGAGGGCAAAGAGGTAGATTTCCCCGATGACCATTATCAGGGCGACTATATATACGAGATTGCCAGGACCATCAAGGATAAGGGGCGCCGGGTCGGAGATTTCAAACTTTATGCCGTAGGCCATATCCTTAAGGTCATCAGGGAAGAGCTGCGCGATTTTGGAGTGCACTTTGATTGTTGGTATAGCCAGAAATCGCTGCGCAAAAGCGGAAGGATTAAAAAAACCTTGCATCTCCTGGAGCGCCGGGGGCTGCTTTATCGCCAGGAGGGCGCTCTCTGGTTTAAGTCCACTCAATTCGGCGACGATAAGGACCGGGTAGTGGTAAAGAGCGACGGTTCCTATACTTATCTGGCCCCGGACATCGCCTATCACCGCGAAAAGTACCGCCGGGGCTTTATGTGGCTCATTAATCTTTGGGGGCCCGACCACCACGGTTACATCAACCGCCTTAAGGCCGCAGTGCAGGCGCTGGGAGAGAAAGCGGATTCCCTCTCCGTAATCATAGTGCAATTAGCTACGATATTCAGGGCCGGCCAGCAGGTGCTGATGTCTACTAGGCGCGGCCAGTATATCACCATGAGGGAGGTATTAGACGAGGTCGGCAGGGATGCCGCGCGTTTCTTTTTCGTGATGCGCCGCACTGACAGCCATCTGGATTTCGACCTTGAGATTGCCAAGAAGAAAAATAGCGATAACCCCGTTTATTACGTTCAATATGCGCATGCCCGTATCTGTAGCATATTGGCAAACAGCCCGGCAGGACGCTCGGCTAAGGAAGCGGATTTCTCCCTGCTTAAAGAAGCCGAAGAGCTTGCCTTAATCAGAAAACTCTGGGAATTATCCTACGTCTTGGAGGTCTGCCTCAAGACCGCCGATCCTTACATGCTTACAGTTTACCTGCAGGAATTAGCCGAGACCTTCCATAAATTTTACGACCGCCATCGCGTCTTGGGGCAGGGCAAGGAACTCACCAGCGCAAGGCTTGCCCTGATAAGCGCGACGCGCACCGTGATAGCCACGGGGTTGGACCTGTTGGGTATCTCGGCTCCGGAAAAGATGTGATGAGTGCGCATAAGATCCTCAAGATTGCCTCGCCCGAACCGTCCATTCAGGACAAGCTCAGCAGTAACTTAGGGATATCAAGGGTATTTTCACAGGTTCTGATTAACCGCGGGATCAGGGATGCCGGGGAAGCAAGGAGGTTCCTGGAAGCCGATGCGAGAGGGCTTCTGGATCCCTATTCCTTTGGAGATATGCACAAAGCCATAGCCATTATCAGAAAGGCGATTGCCGATAAAGAAAAGGTAATGGTCTTCGGCGACTATGACGTTGACGGCATCACCGCCATAGCAATACTAAAGATTACCCTTCAGCGCCTTGGCGCGGATGCGCTGCATTACATACCCCACCGCATAAAAGAAGGGTATGGTTTAACCAAGAGTATCCTGAGCCTAGCGCAGGAGCTGGGCGTCGGCGTCCTTATTACGGTAGATTGCGGCATCAACAGCCCCCGGGAAGTAGAGGCACTGGAGCGCAGCAATATCAGGGTGATTTTAACAGACCATCATGAGTTCGTCTCTTCCGGAGAGCTTCCGCCTGCCTCGGCGGTTATTAACCCCAAGGTTAAAGGGGAGACTTATCCATATCGCGACCTGGCAGGGGTGGGGGTTGCCTATAAATTATGCCAGGCCCTTACCGGCGGGGATTTAGGCGATTGCCTTGATATCGTAGCGCTGGGGACTGTCGCGGATGTCGTGCCTCTTACCGGAGAGAACCGTATTCTGGTGAAGGAAGGTCTTAAACGCATCAGTGATACCGTAAACATCGGCCTTGAGGCCCTGATGGAATCCAGCGGCATCAAGGGTAAGAATATCAGCCCCACCTTTCTTAGTTATATCTTAGGTCCGCGTATCAATGCCAGCGGAAGGATGGACAGCGCCGAGACAGCGCTGGAGCTTCTTTTAAGCAGGGACAAAAATAGGGCAGCAGAACTAGCTTCTTTGCTGGAAGGGTATAACCGTCAGCGCCAGAAGGTGGAGAGCAATATACTTGAGGAGGCCCAGGCGATTATAGACAGGGAGGTAAACTTTAAGGAGCATAAGATTATCGTTATCGCCAAAGAGGACTGGCATCAGGGCGTGCTCGGAATCGTAGCCTCGAAGCTTGCCGACCGTTTTTACCGGCCGACCATACTGATATCTTTGAGCAAAGAGCTCTGCAAGGGCTCGGGACGCTCCATCAAGAATTTTCATCTTTTTGATGCCCTGGCGGGTTGCAGAAAATACCTGGATTCTTTCGGGGGCCACAGCCATGCGGTAGGCCTGTTGATTCCGAGAGGCAACATCGCGGATTTTAAGCGCAGCATCAACCGCCTGGCGCAGGAGAAATTGTTATTACAGGATCTCCTGCCGACTATCGAGGTTGATATGGAACTGGGATTTTACGATTTAAGCGAAGGGCTGGCCGATGAGCTTAGGTTACTGGAGCCGCTGGGCGCCGCAAACCCCGAGGCCCTATTTTACACCCGCAACCTCACCCTCAAGAATACGCCGCAATCCCTGGGCAGGGATACCTTGAAATTCTGGGTTACCGACGGCAATATTACCTATCAGGCTATAGGTTTCGGTATGGCCAGTCTATGCGGGGAACTTAACCGGGCGTCAGCTTTTGATTTGATTTATACTCCGAGGATTGATACCTGGCAGGGGGAAAGCTCTTTTATCCTGGAAGTTGAGGATATCTTCTTTAAGTAAGAGGCCCGTTCTTTAGACCCTTACCACCTCGCCTTTTTTGATGCATTTAGCGCAGACATAGACTCGCCGTGGTTTATTATCGAGCAATATCCGCATCTTCTGCAGGTTAGGCAGGAAGAGACGCTTGGTGCTGCGCACTATTTTGCTTCCGGTGCCGCCCTTGCTTTTGGCCAGGCCTTTACGCACTACACTCTTGCCTAGAAGAGGGTCCTTGCCGCAGATGGCGCAAATCTTAAGCATATTTATTTACCTCACGCAGATTTTATCTATTAAGGATTAGAGTATACTTGAAAATCTCCCCTTGTCAAGCTAAAATAAATAGAGCAAATTGAACGATAATGAATATAACTATAACTACTTATTGTAATTTGAAGTGCCCCTATTGTTTTGCCGCGGACTTATGGAAGGCATCTGGTAGCAGGAAATGCGATAGGGAAATAAGCCAGAGGAATTTGAGCAAGGTCATAAAATTCATGAAAAAATCAGGTCATGGTACTTTCCGTATCTTTGGCGGAGAGCCTACCTTGCACAGCAGGTTCGAAGAGGTCTATAACACAATTTCAAAAAATAACTTTTCTACCGTGATTTTCTCAAACGGAGTTATACCCCGTCAGAGGATTGAATTCCTGAAGGCGCAACCTAATCTGCGACAAATCGTTGTTAATACGCAGCACCCCAGTGATTATAGGCCCTACCAATATGAACAATTTAAATTCAGTCTATTGCGTTTAGGCAGCCTCATAACCTTAGGATTCGTCGTTTACAAGACCAACTTTGATAGTACCTTTATTGTCGATTTGATAGAAAGATACGGTCTGAATAGAAAGGTTAAGGTATCCATAGCAGCGCCTCTGTGCGGGGGCAAGAATAGTTACATTGAACTCAAAGACCATAAAAAGGTAATCAAAAGATTGGTCAGACAGTCCAGCGTATTCAAGCGGCATGGTATCAGATGGTATCCCGATACTACGTTTATGTGGTGCCTGTTTACGCAGGGACAATTAGCTGAATTATACGATAATGTGAGATTCAGCCCCATTAACTTGTGCACCCCCGTATTAGAGGTGGCCCCGAACCTGAGCGTCTATCGCTGTTATGGTGCGGCAAGCCTGAGTAACCCAAAACTAAAAATAACGGACTTCGGAAACGAAAAAGAGGCTTTCGGGTATTTCGCCAGAAAGGAAGCCCCTTTTAAGACGCTTGGAGTTTTTGCGAAATGTTTCAGATGCGATATGCGGGGACAAGCCTGCGGGGCAGGATGTATAGTGCACATATTGCAGTCCCTGCCTAAAAAGGATTACGGCTACATTTATTAGCAATAATAAGATGGATATGCTTGAAGGATTAAATAAAGAACAGGAGAAGGCGGTCACCCACCGCCAGGGGCACCTTCTTATTATTGCCGGAGCAGGCACGGGCAAGACTACAGTTATTACCAGGAGGGTTGCCTGGCTCTTATCGCAGGGCCTGGCGCGCACCAGCGAAATCCTGGCGCTTACCTTTACTGACAAGGCAGCGCTGGATATGCTGGAGCGGGTAGATATACTGGTTCCGTACGGCTACACGGATATCTGGGTATCTACGTTTCATGCCTTTGGCGACAGGATCTTGCGCGAGAATGCCCTGGTTGCGGGGCTTGACCCGGATTTCAAGGTTTTGACCAGGCCTGAGGCTGCGGTGTTCTTCAGGGAGCACCTTTTCGAATTCGACCTCTCTTATTACCGGCCTTTATCCGAACCCACACGTTTTATCGAAGCCCTGATTTCGGTTTTTAGCCGCGCCAAGGATGAGGATATTTCTCCACAGGACTATCTGGAATATGCCCGCCAGCTCAGTATCAGGGCAAGCCAGAATAACGATCCTGCTTTGCAGGAAGAAGCGCGTCAGCAGATGGAGGTAGCCCTGGCCTACAGCAGATTCCAGGAACTATTTGCCAGGCACGGGGTAGTGGATTTCGGAAATCAGTTCTACCTGGCGCTCGGGCTCTTACGGGAGCACCCCCTGGTTCTAAAAAGATATCAGGAGCAGTTTAAATATATACTCGTAGATGAATTCCAGGATACCAATTTTGCCCAGTTCCAGCTGGTGAAATTGCTGGCAGGCGCCACTGGCAATATCACGGTTGTTGCTGATGACGACCAATGCATTTACAGGTGGCGCGGCGCCGCCTACAGCAATGTGATGAACTTTACCGAGAGCTTCCCGCAGGCAGACAGGATTAGCCTTATCAAAAACTATCGCTCCACCCAGGCTATCTTAGACAGCGCCTACCGCCTGATTCAGAATAATAATCCCGAGCGCTTTGAGGTCAAGGCCGGCATCAATAAAAAGCTGGTCAGCGCCGATAAGGTTAAGGGGAAGCCGCCGCGGCATTTACATTTCGACACGAATTCGGCGGAGGCGGACTGGGTGGCCGGTACTATCCAGAGCAAGGTTAAGGTCGGCGAGCTTAAATACCGGGATTTTGCAATCCTGGTGCGCTCCAATTCAGATGCCAAGGCATACCTGCAGGCCCTTAACATGCAGGGTCTCCCCTGGCAGTTCAGCGGCAATCAGGGGCTCTATTCCCGCGAGGAGGTAAAACTCTGCATCAGTTTTCTGCGCGCCCTGGCAAACCAGTCTGATTCCTTAAGCCTGTATTATCTGGCGACGAGCGAGGTATATTCGCTTGACCTCTCGGATGTAGGGCTGTGCATGCATTATGCCAGGCGCAGCAATAAATCGCTTTATGCGGTATTCGAAAACCTGGAGAATATAACGGAATTAGCAGGGATAAAAGAGTCCTCACGCAAAAAGATTAAAGGCATCCTGGAGGACCTTGGCAGATTCCTTAAGTTTTCGCGGCAGGAAACCACTGGCAGGCTCTTGTACAGCTTCCTGACCGACACCGGCTACCTCAAGAAGTTCACCAGGGATATGGACCTCGAGAAGGAAGGCAAGATCCAGAACGTTGCTAAGTTTTTCAATATCGTGCGTGACTTTGAGCTGGTGGCAAAAGAAGACCGGGTGATTAATTTTATAGGTTACCTTGATCTTCTGATTGAAGCGGGGGACGACCCCGAGACCGCCGAGAGCGACCCGAACGCAGACCTGGTAAACGTCCTTACCATCCATAAGGCCAAGGGGCTGGAGTTCAAAACGGTTTTCTTGGTTAGTTTGGTAAACGCTAAATTCCCCGTTTCGCACCGTAGGCAGTCCCTCGAACTCCCGGACGCCCTTATAAAAGAGATACTGCCGGAAGGGGATTTTCACACCCAGGAGGAACGCCGCCTCTTTTATGTCGGGATGACCCGCGCCAAGGAAGAGCTCTATTTTACCTCTGCCGCGGATTACGGAGGGGCGCGCACCCGCCGCGTGAGTCAATTTGTATCCGAGGCCATCGGACAAGAAAACAAAGATAAGGAAGGACAAAAGAGAAACGTGCTTGAAGCAATTCAGAGATTTGCGCCGAAGAAGGATTCGGTTAAACCAGTTCTCGCACCCATCGCCGAAGACAAAATCTTGGCCCTCAGCTTCTATCAGGTTGACGATTATATCACCTGTCCCTTAAAATACAAATATGTGCATATCCTGCGTGTGCCTATTATGGAGCACCACACCGTTATCTACGGCCGCGCCATGCATGAAGCGGTAACCAGATATTTTCAGTTTAAGATGGCAGACAGGAGGATGCAGCTGGGGGAGCTCCTGGAGGCATTCCGGCTCAATTTTGACCCGCGGGGTTTTATCAGCGAAAAACACCAGGAAGAGCGTTTCCGCATCGGACAGGAGGCGCTGGCGCGTTTTTACAATGCGGAGGAGAGGCGCAACTCCAAACCTCTATACATTGAAAAGGATTTTTCTTTTATGCTGGACAATAATAAAATCCGCGGCCGTTTTGACCGTATTGATAAAGATGATGACGGCGCGGTTATTATGGATTTTAAGACCTCTGAACTTAACAGGCAGGAGGATGCTGATAAACGCACCCGGGAGAGTCTCCAGTTGAGCATCTACGCCCTGGCCTATCAGAATATCTTCGGTGAGCTTCCGAAACTCGTACAGTTGTATTTCCTGGAGTCCGGCTTAATCGGAAGCGCTGAGAGAAATGAAAAAGACCTCCAGAAGCTCAAGGGCAAAATCAGTGATGTAGCCTGCGGCATCCGCAGCCGCGCCTTTGAGGCCAAGCCGGAATATATGGCATGCAGGTACTGCGCCTACAACCAGATCTGCCCTTCGGCGATTGTAAGATGAAGTCATGACTAATTTTGGCCCCTGGAAATCAATTTCCCCTGAGGCAAAATTATCTCTTCTCATAGCAAAGGCCTTAGTCAGCGATACTAAGGCCGGAGCCATCGAAGAATTCCTGAATCAGGAGCAGCTGGACTGGTATAAATTCAATAAAATTATCACCTGTCATGAATTATCGCCTTCCGCTTATATTTTCCTAAAAAAATACCCCGAGTTTATCCACCAGGATGAATTAAAATTATTAGAGCGGCATTTCTACGCTAATTTGCTACACTTAAACTTAATACAGCAGGAATTGATGAAAATCCTGCAGAGTTTTCAAGAGGAAAATATTATAGCACTACCTTTAAAAGGAGCGCATTTTCTTCTGGATACCAGTATCTATAGGGATAAGGCCTATTTAAGGCCGATGATAGATATTGATATTCTACTTAAGAAAGAAACCTACCATCAAGCACAAAATATTTTAGAATCGCAAGGGTATAAAATGGAATTAAAGGGCAACAGGGAAGAATACTGGCTGAATAAAAATTGCAATATGGCCTTTATTAAGATGCTCCAGGATAACTGTAGTTATATCGTAGAACTACACTGGGCCCTGGATTATCCAAGAGGCATCCGTTTACTTCCGCATCTCTGGAGTAGAATAAAGAGAATAGAAGTAGAAGGGAATAACATTTATCTTTCTTCTCCGGAAGATGCTTTTTTTAGCCTAATCCTGCATCAGCGCCGCTTCGGAAATGCCCTTCCCCTCAAAAGGGCTTGCGACGCAGCAATATTATTGACCAGATACAAGGGGGAGCTGGATTGGGATTATATGATAGAAGAGGCAGCAAGAGGAAAGATGCGCACCATCCTTTATTTTGCACTCTCGCAGATAGAGACCCTGTTCGATATTAAAATCCCGCCTTCGGTCTTGAAAATATCAGGAGTCCCGGATTATAAAAAGAAATTAATCAGAAACCTTCTCTTGCGGGATACTTTTAAGTATAGTCTGAATTTAAACAGCGTTTATCTCAAAGCTCACTTTTTTCTTTATGATGATTTCAGGGAACCGGTAAAATCCATTTTGAATATTCCGCAAGAGCAGTTTGCTAAATTCTATAATTTAAAACCATACACCGCTAAAACAGATTTATTGTATAGATGGCGCTACCTCCGTTATTTAAAAACCCTGATATTAAATAAATATTAAATAATGTATCAAACCATTTTCATTATTAAAACCCCTTAATTTCTATATCCCAATATAACAATATATGGTAAAATACTTTTTATAATAGGGAAAATCAGACAAGGAGGTGGACATGAAAAAGAGAAAGTGGAGCCGTCCTAAATTAATAATCTTGGTTCGCAATAACCCCGAAGAGGCGATATTATTAGGTTGCCTCTCTTGCAACTGGTGTAGTTTTAAACCAGGGCCCAGTCAAAATATAGCAGATTGCGACCCTACTGAAACATGCAATTCAGCCTGTTCGAGGCAGACGGATACCTAATTTTTTGCAATCCAGTTAGCAATAAAATTCCCCCCGGTGTTAAAAATAACAGTGCCATTTAAAATGTCATCGGAAGTACTCCCTCTTATTGAAGAAGGGGCAGATGAGCTGTATTGCGGCTATCTTCCCGCAGAATGGGAAAAGAAATATACTAACCTAGAGTTTGAGCGTAAGGGGGGAAGCAGCAATTTTACTAATATTAACGAGTTAAGGCTTGCCATAAAATTAGCCCATAGAAAAAATGTACCGGTATTCGTTGCCTTAAACGGATTATATATCAGTGAACAGTACAGGATGTTATTGGATATAATTAATAGCCTTAACCGTATAGGCATAGACGGCTATATTGTAGCTGACCTTGGACTGCTACTTACTTTAAAGGGGCTAGGTTTTAATAAAGAAATACATATTTCTACCGGCGGGGCAGTATTCAACCAGGAGGCGGTTGATTTTTATAATAGATTAGGCGCCAAGCGTATAATCTTAGACCGGCAAACTAGCCTGGAGACAATAGATGCCCTATCATCTTATTATCCTAGAATGGAGTTCGAGGTATTTATCCTTAATACACTTTGTGTGTATATAGACGGCTTGTGCACCTTTATGCATAGCCCGCTGGATATGGCCAAGGATAGGCATAGCATGGCTGGAAGAAGCACAAATGTTTATACGACATATGACATAAACGCATATAAGGAAGCGTGTTCCCTGAAGTATTCTGTCAAGTCCTGCGATATATCGGGGAGGGGGCTGCAGCAGGCAAAGAAAATAGCGCCGGTATTCCATAAGCCCTTAACAGACGGCGTAGAATGTAATGCCTGTTCGCTGTATTATTTGAACAAGATGAATATCAAGGCAGCCAAGATAGTAGGCAGGCAATTGAGCGCACAGGCCAGGTTGAAGAGCATAAGGTTTATACGGGCCGTTTTAGATATACTTGATAGTAACAAAGGCATAAGCAAGAGAGACTTTATGCTCAAGACAAAGCGGTTATATCGTAACAGTTTTAACTATCATAAGCTATGCGAAGGGAACAATTGCTATCATCCCGAAGTGTTAAGATATGGAAAAGGCCATTTTAATCAACAGTCTTAGCCAGCTGCGTGCGGTTAACAAGCAATACCGGCGGATCTACTACGGGGTTGAATTCTGCGAAAGATTAATGCCTACGCCTTACGATTTGTCTAAGGTCACAGATTTTATTCTAAGGAATAATTTAAAACTTTCCTTAGTAACTCCATATGTCACGCCCAGGGGGTTAGAAAATGCCGTTGCATTATTCGATTTTTTGAATTCGAGAAGATTACAACCAGAGGTTATCATCAACGATTGGGGGGTATTGAATGTATTGCGTCGTAAATACAAAAATCTTATCCCGGTATTAGGAAGGTTGCTTAATAAGCAAAAGAGGGGCCCTACCTTAATCACTTTGTTAAAGGAAAGAAAAAACTCCAGCCCTGTTTATCTATACGATCCCAAGCGGCGCAGCATTGTTTATCAGAATAAATTGCCAAAGGGCATTGAATATTATTATAAAACTTCAAATGTCCTCAGCATGCCGATTATCCAGGATTTTTTATATAATTTAGACATCAAAAGGATAGAATTGGATAATGTCGGTCAGGGTTTCCTGTCGGATTTGCCAAAGGGAAAGATTTCCGCATCGGTTTATGTCCCCTTTGTCTATATCACGACTACTTTCTACTGCCCTAGTGCCGGATGCGAGGATAATAATACCGCGTCTTTGAAGTTGAAGCCTTGCCATAAAGAATGCCAGAAATATATATTTAAATTGCGACATCCTGCGATGCCAAAGGTTATTTACCTAAAAGGTAATACCCAATTCTATAAAAATAGGTATTTATCTATAAACATGCTTAAGAGAGCGGGAGTCAATAGGGTTGTTTATGAACCGCGAGTACCGTCATAAATGGCAGTATCTTGGTGGCGGCGATGCTGGATAATCTCCAGGCGCAGCCCCCATTTATTATCAACAATCTGGTAATTTTTAGGTATACCAGAAACCCTTTGTTATGTCTGGCGATAATTATACAGAATTAAGCAATATAAATAATCGGATTCGCATTCCTTTGAGGGGGCATATAGATTTGACCTATCGTTGTAATAACAGTTGTCTGCATTGTTGGACGCAGGTCCCTCCATCTGCTGAAAAGAAAAATAAAGAATTATCCTTTAACGAATTTAAGGAAATAATAGAAGAGGCAAAATCCATGGGTTGCCATCAGTGGTCTATCTCTGGGGGCGAGCCGATGTTAAGAGGAGATTTCTTAGAGCTCTTTGATTATATGACGCGAAATTCAACATCTTACTCTATTAACACGAACGGTAATTTTATAACCCCTAAGATCGCTAGGTTGATGAGAAGAAAAGGCAGGAAGATGGTAGTTTTATATGGCTCTACTGCTGCGGTCCACGACCATATAACGCGCAATCCCGGCTCATTCGAAGCGGCATTGCGCGGCATTGGATATCTCAAAGAGGCAGGAGCGGGTTTTATTGTTCAGCTCGTTCTCATGAAGGACAACCACCATGACTTCGGCAATATGGTTAGATTAGCGCAATCCCTGAGTCAAAACTACCGGGTCGGCGCGCCATGGCTGTTTCTTTCTGCTTGCGGTAACCGCCAGGTAAATTGTCGAATAAAACGTCAAAGGCTCAAGCCCCAAGAGGTAATAGCGCTGGATGAGCCGGATTTATCTTACGAAGATTGGATGCATGAACATTATAAGGAGCTGCTCCGTAGGCCAGCGAAAGAGGAGTATTTATTTTCGGCCTGCATCAAGAATCGCCAGGAATTTCATATTGACCCTTATGGTGGAATGACCTTTTGCAATTTCATTAAAGCCTCTTATATGCGCTATGATTTAAGAAAAGGTAACTTTAAAGAAGGATGGGAGGTTTTTATCCCGTCCTTAGCCAAGGGTATTAAGGTCAATAAAGAGTATCAGGAGAATTGCGGCAACTGTGCATTACGTAAAGACTGCCGCTGGTGCGCGGTTTACGGGTATTTAGAACATCGTCGTTTTAGCGCTAGAGTTGAGTATCTTTGCGCCATAGCCAGAGAAAACAGGAAATTCAAGGATGGATGGCTTAAGAGTCACCGCAGATATTATAAGATTGCGGGCATAACCGTTCAGGTTGATTCGGATCTATCCATTCTTGAGAATACCTTCGATCACAAATTTAGACTATTTGAGGTAAACGGCCCATCTGAAGATGTGGTTAGCATAAGGCACCACTTTTCGCTCCCTGAGTTAAATCCTAAAGATCTCGGGAAAGAATTGTATCGCTTCGCTCCTTGGGTTATCTATCGTAAAGATAACTCTTGGATTTATCTTACCGTATCATCAGGTAAACCTTCAAAAAAATCCTTGTGTCAGGTTGCGGTATTCAACCACGACCACAGCAGAGCGAGGATATATCATAATACGGATAAAACATTCTTAAAAGGCGGGCTGCATTCTTTGACGCTTTTGCCAACGGATCAGCTTTTCTTGTCTCAGATTCTAGCTGATCGAGGCGGTTTTATCTTGCATTCCTGCGGCATAAAGTTTGACGCTAAGGGTTTACTTTTTGTAGGCCATTCCGGAGCAGGTAAATCTACTATTGCCCGACTTCTTGAAGATAAATCTGAGATTTTATGCGATGACAGAATTATTGTGCGTGAAGGGCCAGGCGGATTCAAAATTTACGGCACTTGGAACCATGGGGACGTTTCAACGATATCGCCCAAGTCGGCCCCTTTAAGAGCGATTTTATTTCTGGATAAGGCTAAGGAAAATCTGCTGTTACCGATAGAGGATAAAGGAGATATCGCAAGAAATATTCTTGCTTGCGTCGTGAGGGCGCTGCCTACTTCATCTTGGTGGGAAAAAACATTGTTGCTGGTGGATAAAGTAGCGCAGGAGATACCCTGTTATATCCTTAAGTTTGATAAAAGCGGTAAAATAGCGGATAGATTAAGGGGATTATGATATGGACAGTCCTTATGTATCTAGATCGACCATAAATAAGGCGAGACTCTGGAAATCAAATAGGCCTGTTTTAAGGTGGTTAGATATTGAGCTCACCGAGCGTTGTAACAACAATTGCATTCATTGTTATATTAATTTACCTCCTGATGATTCAAATGCGATGAAGATGGAGCTTTCAGGGAATGAGCTAAAGCGCATTCTTAAGGAGGCCGCATCTTTGGGGTGTCTAAAGGTGCGTTTTACAGGGGGTGAGCCGTTTCTGCGCAAAGACTTCGAAGAACTCTATGTTTTTAGCCGTAGGCTGGGGCTGAAAGTCGCGGTATTTACCAACGCTACGTTGTTAACTGAGAAGTTGGCGGCTGTATTCTCCAGGTTCCCCCCCATGGAAAAGATAGAAGTTAGCGTATACGGAATGAAAAAGTCTAGTTATGAATTCGTGACCAGGGTGCCTGGGTCTTACGAGGCAGCGAAAAAAGGCATAGGTATCTTATTAGATAAAAAGATTCCGTTTGCTGTAAAGAACACCTTAACCCCTTTTAATAAAAAAGAAGTTTCCAGATTTGATAATTGGGCCAAATCTATACAGGGGGGGGAGGGAGTCCCATATAATATCTTTTTTAATTTGCATTGCAGGAGAGATGAGCGAAAGAATCGTTTCATCAGGAAGTTCAGAGTTAGCCCCACGGAAGGGGTTAAATTTTTGATGCGCGATAAAAAGGCATATTCCAAGGCAATTCTTAATTTCTGCTCCAGGTTTATTGGCCCGCCGGGAGATCGGCTTTTTTCTTGCGGTTCAGGAAAGGGGATAGGCTGTGTTGATGCTTATGGCAAGTTTCAACCCTGCATGTTGCTGAGGCATCCGGATTGCGTTTATGATTTAAAAGGGGGCTCGCTTAAAGATGCGCTAGAAAATTTTTTCCCTAGATTAAGGGAAGCAAAGGCAATGAAATCCGACTATCTTAACCGTTGCGCAGAGTGTTTCTTAAAAGACCTCTGCGAGCAGTGTCCGGGCGTGTCCTGGATGGAGCACGGGGTTCTGGATAGGCCCGTTGAGTATTTTTGCAACATCGCACATACCCAGGCCAGGGCCATTGGCTTGTTGAATCCCGGAGAGATGGGGTGGGAAGTAAGCGGATGGAGGGAAAGGATTAGTAAATGCGTGAAAAAAGGAGGTCGTGATTATGAAAACAAATATTAGTATTGATAAAATTTATGTGCCTTCAAAGGATGTAGTCTCCAGGGAAGTGCAGGGTGAATTTATCCTTATCCCTATCGTATCCGGAATGGATAAAAACAAAGAAGCGATATTTACCCTTAATGAAACCGGGAGATTAATCTGGGACAAACTGGCCAAAAAGAAGAGTATTAGAAAGATCGTATCTGAGCTATCTTTAGAGTTTGCTAGTCCTGCTAGGAAGATTCAAGAGAATGTGTTAGGGTTTCTTAAAGAACTCCTCAAGAGAAAGATGATAGTTTCATCTTAAGGGCTACCCCTTAATTAAATGCCTTGCCATAAACTTCGGTACAAGGAATTTTGTAGCCAGGTTAATAATTATCTTCCTTGCTGCGATACTAAAGAGAGGGTAAGGGCGCATCATCAACCGCTTTTTTTAAGAACTATTGATACGCCAGGGGTCATGCTACAGCTTTTTGAATTTAAAGAAACAATGATAAGAAGAAATATAGTCAAATTCTATGCTAAAGGGATTTGTATGTATCCTGCCGTACGGCCCGGAGATATCTTGCATCTAGAATGCAAAAAAATAGATGATATAAAGGTAGGAGATATCGCGGTTTATCGGCGCAATAATAATTTATTTGGCCACCGCGTTATTAATAAGGGATGTCAGGAAGGGGCAGCGTATCTTATAGTCAGCCCCGATAATTCAGGGGATGGTAGCGAAGGGCCGATTTTTAGCGATGATATTGCGGGTGTAATAGTCAACATTGAAAGAAAAAGAAGCAGCCGGGTAAATGTCGAATTTATAATTTTAATGAAAATTAAAAAATTTCTGAGCAAAAATTTTATTTATCCTATGGCGTTTATGCAATCTTCTTTACTCTATAAGCAAATCGCAAAAATCTTGTCTTTAAAAATAAAGAAAGATTTAACTTTTTCTATCACTATGCCTTTAAAGGGAAATATAAATTCCAGGTTTCGTAGAGTGGTATCTTCGGACGAGGTTTTTAATTTTAATAGAGATGAAAATTTATTATTAGAGTGGACGCTTGTCTTAAATATCTCTCGTAGGCCGGTAGCTTCTTTGTCATTTGTGCGCCATCCTAAGGATTGCTGTTTTTCAGGATGGTGGATATCGCAAGGTAAGATAATGAATTTATATCGCGGCAGCATAATAGAGGAAGAGATATTTAAGAAATCAGAAGAATTATTATCGGCCTTGGGGGCACAAGATGTCTCGGTAAGCATCGCCAAGAATGATTATTTAAATAGAATGATTTTTGGAGGGTTAGGATTTAAGGCAAAGAGAAGTAACGATCGCCCAAATCCTGATTTTAGTGTGTTGGAGAGAAAGGTTAAAAAATAGAGATAACATATGCAAGAGAGCGCCACATCTAAAATCAATATGCCGAGGTTGGAAATATGGAAGGAGGCAAAAAGAGAGCGAAGGCCGCTTAGCTTTAGCCTAGAGTTCACCACGCGTTGCAATAATAACTGCCGTCATTGTTATAATGGTCTTGCTGCCGATGACAAAAGCGCCATAGAAAAAGAGCTGCCTTTGGAGAAAATAAAAAATATTGTAGATGAGGCTGTGTCTTTAGGCGTTTTGTGGTGTTTGATCACCGGCGGAGAGCCTCTTTTGAGGAGAGATTTTTTAGAGGTGTATTTGTATTTAAAGAGAAAAGGTCTTTTAGTTTCAGTATTTACTAACGCCAACCTTATCACTAAAAGGCATGTCAATATTTTTAAAAGATACCCCCCGCGGGATATAGAGGTAACAGTATACGGTGTTACGAAGGAAACTTACGAAAAGATAACCAGGGTATCAGGTTCCTTCAATGCTTTTATGAATGGCGTAAAGCTTCTTTTGGATAACGGAATCAAGGTGCGTTTCAAGGCAATGGCCTTGCGTTCCAATCTCCATGAATTTTCTCAAATAGCGCGCTTCTGCCGCAAATATACTAAGGACTATTTTCGTTTTGACCCTTTTTTGCATTTGAGATTTGATATGGATTCATCCCGCAATGCCCAGATTAAATCCGAGAGATTATTGCCTGAAGAGGTTCTTTCCCTGGAAAGGAGCGACCACAAGCGTTTTAAAGTCATGAAGAGGGTTTCTGATAAAGCAAGGAGGGGGCAGTATTTAAGAACCGGTTGCAATCATCTTTTCCGTTGTGGGGCGGGGAATAACAATTTCTACGTAAGTTACGATGGAGATTTCCGCCTTTGTTCTTCTCTCTGCCATCCTGATTGTGTTTATAGTTTAAGGACTGGGAATTTATCATATGCTTGGCTTAATTTTACCCCGCGTGTTAAAGATATGCGTTCAAATAGAGATGAATTTTTGGATAGATGCAGAGGATGCCGCTTAATAAAATTTTGTTTTTGGTGCCCGGCTCGTGCTTATCTTGAAACTGGAGAATTAGATGCGCCCGTGGATTACTATTGCGAGATAGCCCATGCCAGAGCCCATTCTTTTAACTTTATATAGTAATAAATAGTAAAATAATTCCTGGATTATCCCAAAGGACTCAAACAGGATTTAAGTGCAGAAGGCTATTATAACTGCTATTAAGCAATATGGATTGCACAATCAAGGTAACGGGTTTAACAAAGCAATTCTTTCCTTCTAGGGGTATCTATACCGCCCTGTTACATCCCCTTGAAAAGCCAAGGCCGATTTTAGCAATCGATGACATTACCTTTGAGGTTAAGAAAGGGGAATTCATATATCTGGTTGGTCCAAACGGAGCAGGTAAGACTACACTGATAAAGATTATGTCGGTTGCCGTTCTGCCCACAAGCGGCAGAGCGATGGTCAATGGCTATGATGTTGTTAAAGACGAATCTAGGGTAAAGGCTTCCATCGGGTTAATAAGCGGGGATGAGCGCAGTTTCTATTGGAGGCTGACCATGCGGCAGAATCTGGATTTTTTTGCCGCGCTTTACAATCTTTCTGCAGTACAGGCACGCATAAAAATAGAAGAATTAGCTAATTTTCTAGATATAACATCTTATCTTGACCGGAGATTCCAGGAATGTTCTACAGGCATAAAGCAGAGACTGGCGATTGCCAGGGCGCTGCTCAATAATCCCTCTGTTTTATTTATGGACGAACCTACAAAAAGCCTTGACCCCCTGACAGCCAGGAACTTAAGGGATTTTATTAAAGACAGGTTAGTCAGGGAACAAAAAAAGACCGTTGTTTTTGTTACCCATAATCTTTCAGAGGTAGAGGATTTCGCCGACCGCATAGTTATTATGTATCAAGGGAGGATAAAGGCTTGCGGGACAATCCCTGACTTGCGGCAAACCATAAATTCACCTCAGGCCAGCCTGGAAGAATTGTACGGTAAGATTATAAACAGTAATTCCGATGCCGTTGCGTAAAGTATTCGCCTTCATTAAGAAAGAATTTTTAGTTAAGTCCAGTTACTGGCTGGCATTTATATTCAGCTGGCTAGGTATCCTTGTCTCAGTTGCGACCTTTTACTTTATCTCTAAGTTGCTTAATCCGGAAAATATTATTTCGGTAAAAGAGTATGGGATAGGGTATTTCCCCTATGTCTTAATCGGGATTGCTTTCGCAGGGTACTTTTCGACTGCCATGCATGCTTTTTCCGGGAAAATAAGGCATGAACAAGTTACCGGGACATTAGAGGCGATGCTCGTTACCCCCACGCGCTTATCCACCATTATTATTTCATTATCCTTGTGGGATTTTATTTTTACTTCTATAAATGCCTTTATCTATTTATTCTTCGGCGCGGTATTCTTCAAGGTCAGTTTTATGCAGATGAATATCCCGGCTGCCTTAGTGATTCTGATTTTAACGATCGTATCACTTAGCAGCATAGGCATCATCTCGGCCTCTTTTATTATGGTTTTTAAAAAAGGCGACCCCATAAGTTGGCTGATGACGATGTCTTCGGGGTTCTTCAGCGGCGTATTCTTCCCGGTAGACATACTGCCGCTAGGATTACGGGTATTTTCCTATTTCTTTCCCCTTACCTATGCTCTTAGGGGTTTACGCCATGCTATCCTACAGGGATATGCTATCAGGATGCTCATGCCGGATATCGCCGCCCTTGCCGTCTTTTGTATTATCCTCGTTCCGTTGAGCATGAAGCTGTTTGGATATGCGGTGAAGCGCGCGAAGATATCGGGGAGCCTTACCTATTACTGACCCCTGCCCCCGTGCCCCCGAGAGAATATTTAATAATGAATATATTGACTTACCATAGAAAGTAGCGTATAATGTTTAAAAAAATGAAGGAGGTGAAGCAAGTTGGCGTTGGTTAAGGAGCAAAAAAAGCAGCTTATTGATGATTTTAAGGTCCATCCCAGGGATACCGGTTCTCCTGAGGTGCAGATTGCATTGCTTACGAGCAGGATCAATAACCTGGGAGGCCATTTCAAAAATCATAAGAAGGATTTTCATTCCCGCCGCGGTCTCTTAATACTGGTAGGAAGAAGGCGCAGGCTTTTGGATTATCTCAAGACCAAAGACATCAAGAAGTATGAGGGTGTCCTGGAGAAACTCGACCTGAGGAAATAAGAACTTTCCGCTATTATCCTTATAAAATCATAACAATGAGGGGGAATAATGCAAATTAAGTTCGGCGAGAGGGAATTAATTTTAGATACCGGTAAGGTTGCCCGTCAGGCCAACGGTTCGGTTGTCGTTACCTACGGGGGTACGGTAGTATTGGTTACTGCCTGTATGTCCAAGGAACCGCGCGAGGGGCAGGATTTTTTCCCTTTGACCGTGGAATACCAAGAGAAGACCTATGCCGCAGGCAGGATACCCGGGGGGTTCTTCAAGCGCGAAGGAAGGCCTTCCGAAAGCGAGATATTGACATCGCGTCTGATAGACCGTCCTATCAGGCCGCTGTTCCCGAAGGGGATGTTTAATGATGTGCAGGTAATGGCAATTGTTATCTCCAGCGACGGAGAGAATGACCCCGACGTTCTGGCGGTCAATGGCGCCTCGGCGGCCTTGTCCATTTCAGACATACCTTTCGCAGGACCGCTCGCATGCTGCAGGGTAGGCAGGACGGACGGCAGGTTTGTGCTTAATCCCACCTACGCGCAGTTAGAAAATTCCGACCTTGACATCGTGGTGGTAATGAACAAAAAAGGCGTGGTAATGCTGGAGTCCAAGCTCAAGGAGGTAGGCGAGGATGTTTTTATAGAGGCGGTAAAGTTTGCCTGCGATAACCTGAAGGGGATTATTGCGATGCAGGAAGAGTTCGTTGGGAAATTCGCAAAGCCCAAAAACGAAACCGTTGCCTACCGAAAGATCGATTCTTCCCTGCAAAATAAGGTCGAGGAGCTCTCAGCCGGGAGATTCAAGTCTATTTATGACTTAAGCGAAAAGCAGGAGCGCGAGGAAGCAGTAGATATCCTTTCCAAGGAGCTCGAGGCCAAGCTTGCGGAAGATGGGTTTGAGTCCGCTGATATCAAAGCGGCCCTCTCAGAAGCAGAGGGAAAAGAGCTGCGTAAAAAAATATTGGAGGAGGGAATCCGCCCGGATAAAAGGGGTTTTAAGGATATCCGGCCCATTAACTGCGAGGTTGCGGTATTGCCGCGTACCCACGGCTCAAGTCTTTTTACCCGTGGGCAGACCCAGAGCCTGGCAGTTACTACGCTTGGTACCGGAGACGACGAGCAGTTAATCGAGGCCCTGGAGGGCGAAAAATACAAAACCTTCATGTTGCATTACAGCTTTCCTCCTTTTAGCGTAGGAGAGACTGCTCCGGTGCGCGGCCCCGGACGCCGTGAAATAGGCCACGGCGCCCTGGCAGAGAAGGCGCTGTCGGCAGTAATGCCTTCCAAGGAAAAATTCCCTTATACCATCCGGGTGGTATCCGAGATCTTGGAATCCAACGGCTCCTCCAGTATGGCTACGGTATGTTCCGCAACCCTTTCTCTTATGGATGCCGGCGTGCCCATTAAAGAGGCAGTTGCGGGAATTGCCCTTGGTCTTGTAAAAGAGGGCGGTAAAGCGGTAATATTGAGCGATATCACGGGGGTGGAGGATCATTTCGGAGATATGGATTTTAAGGTTGCCGGCACCAGAAGCGGCTTGACCGCGGTGCAGCTGGATTTGAAGATTGACGGCATCACCGCGGAACTCCTCGAGAAATGCCTGCTTCAAGGAAAAGAGGGCAGGGATTTCATATTGAGCAAGATTAACGCCGCGCTCGCAGGTCCGCGTCAGGATCTATCCTCCTATGCCCCGCGCATCGAGGTGCTTAAGATTAACACTGAGAAGATCGGAGAGCTTATCGGGCCTGGCGGAAAGAATGTCAAGGCTATCATCGCCGCTACCGGAGCCAGCGTAGACATCAAGGACGACGGCACGGTCCTGGTAGGTTCTACCGACTCAGCCGCTTCGGCAGAGGCAATCAAGATGATCAAGCTTATTGTAGAAGATGTTGAGGTGGGTCGTATATATTCCGCCAAGGTTAAGCGTATCATGGCCTTTGGGGCATTTTGCGAGATTGCCCCGCGCAAGGAAGGCCTAGTGCACGTTTCGGAATTAGCAAATCGTTTTGTCAAGAACGTCGAGGACGAGGTCAAGGTCGGAGACGAGATTAAGGTAAAGGTCATCGGCATAGACGAGATGGGCAGGATTAACCTCAGCAAGAAACAGGCAGAAGAAAATAATAGTGAGAAGTGAGAGAAAAGCGATTAAACGAAATCAAAGGAGTCCTTCTCATTGCATTAGGGTTGATGCTGCTGGCGAGTCTCATCAGGCCGGAGCGCCTGGACCTTCCTTTTTATACCTCATACCCCAATAATCCCCCTCTGAACCCCTTAGGTATTTTTGGAGCATATCTCGGCGGCATCCTGGTGCTCCTTATCGGCCGCATCACCAGTTTTATCCTTCCCCTCTTGATTCTATTCCTGGGAATAAGCCTGTTTAGACAGAAGGAGCATGACCTGCGTTTTGCCCGTGTCCTGGGGGGATTGGTATTTTTTATATCTTTGAGCTCTCTGGTGGGAATGGTTTTTATGGGTAATGAAACAAGCGCTTTTTACCTGGCAGGGTTTCTGGGTTTTAGTCTATCCCGCCTTGTTACGACATACCTGGGCCGTCTCGGAGGCTATATCGTTTTTATAACCCTCGCCGTCCTTTCCTTCGTGTTGGTTACCGATATCCTTTTATCCATGCTTATCTCGCATACCTTGGAGAAAGTCAGGAGTTTTAAGAGGCCGGTATTCCGCTTCAAGAAAAACGCAAGGACTGCAGCGGTCAAATCCGTTATCATGGAAAACAACGGGTCGCGTCGGCAATCCCTGGTTTCAGAACCCAAGGTTATTGCCCGCGAATCCAAGGCTGCTTGCGATATCAGCCCCAAGCCAAAAATCCAGATTAAGCTGAAAGAACACAAAGAGCCGCAGCCGAAGGTCAAGGCGGTTGAGACAAAGGTCGGCGATTACCACTTACCTTCGTTTGAATTCTTGGATTCCCCCCCGCCGCTGGAGGCAAGGCAGATTAAGGAGGACCTTCAGGCGAGCGCCCGCATACTGGAAGAGACCTTGGAGGATTTCGGCATTTCCGCAAAGGTCACGGACATAGAGCGTGGTCCGGTCATCACGCGTTATGAATTGGAGCCGGCTCCCGGAGTGAAATTAAACCGGATTGTGGCTTTGGGTGACGATATCGCCTTGGCCATGAAGGCGCAATCAGTGCGTATCGTAGCGCCCATCCCCGGCAAAGGCAGGGTAGGGGTGGAGGTGCCCAATACCCAGAGCAGCTTTGTTTATTTAAAAGAGGTGCTTTCTTCGGCGCAGTTTCAGGACGCTAAGTCCAGGCTTGCCCTTGCGCTGGGCAAGGATATTTCAGGCCATCCCGTAGTTACCGACCTTTCCGACATGCCGCATATTTTAATTGCCGGCACCACCGGTTCAGGAAAGACCGTTTGCGTTAATTCCTTGATACTCTCCATGCTCTTTAAGAATACCCCCCAGGAATTGAAATTCCTGATGGTAGATCCCAAGATGGTAGAATTAATGCCTTTTAACGGCCTGCCGCATCTATTGTGTCCCGTAATCACCGATGCCAAAAAAGCCGCGGTAGCCCTGAATTGGGCCTTGGGTGAAATGGAAGAGCGCTATCGTTTATTTTCCAAGGTCAGCGCCCGCAACATTGATTCCTACAATCAAAAACAGGAGAGGATCCCGTATATCGTTATCATTATTGACGAACTGGCTGACCTGATGATGGTTTCCCGCGACCAGATTGAGAATGCCATTACCAGGCTTGCGCAACTTTCCCGTGCCGTAGGCATACATTTGGTTTTGGCTACCCAGCGTCCCTCGGTAGACGTGGTTACGGGAGTCATCAAAGCTAATTTCCCCGCCCGTATTTCGTTTAAGGTTGCCTCGAAGGTGGATTCCCGCACCGTGCTGGACATGAATGGTGCGGATAAGTTGCTGGGCAAGGGGGACATGCTTTTTCTGCGGCCGGGAGAGGCCAAGCTGGTGCGTGCCCAGGGGTGCCTTGTTACAGATAAAGAGATTGAGCGGCTGGTAGATTTTATAAAGGCTGAGGCCGAGCCCGTTTATGACGAGGAGATACTGGCTGGGCAGGAGAAGGCCGAACTGCATGCCGGCGCCTACGAAAAAGACGAGCTTTATGACGATGCAGTACGCATTATTATGGAGAGTAACCAGGCTTCGGTCTCCATCCTGCAGAGGAGGTTGAGGCTGGGTTATACCCGCGCCGCGCGCATCATTGATGCCATGGAACAGGAAGGCATGATTGGCCCTTTTGAGGGCAGCAAACCGCGTAAGATCCTCGTTGACCGTGAAAACTGGCTTGAGGATAGGGTTATGCCGCAGGAAGAAGAGAGCTAAAGATATGGAATCCATCGGTGCAAGGCTAAAAAGGATACGCCTGGAAAAAGGGTTCGCTCTTGAAGACGTTTACAAGGCTACCCGTATCCATATCAGCATACTAAGGGGCATCGAGGAGGACGGTCTTATAAACATCAGCCCTATATACATAAGGGGTTTTTTGAAGAATTACTGCAAATTTTTAGGAGAAGACCCCGTCGACTATATCACCGATTATAGAGAATCGCAGACGCCGCTGGTTGTCAAGACCGGCCATAAAGACAAAACAGGCTCCTTGTTTAGATATGCCTCCGCCAGCATCCTTTCCATAAGGTCCCGTTTTAAGATTAAGATATTCCTGGCTGTTATTGCCGGCATATTCACGGTTATCATTATATTTAATCTAGGCAAGGCTATTGTAACGAGGATAAATTTATTTTTGCACCGCCCGCGCCAGGCGTCAGCCGTTGCTGTCAGGAGTGAAAAAAAGACCAGGCAGCCGGCAAGGGTAGTGAACTCCAGCCAGCGCGAGATCTCGCTGCCGGCCAATAGCGGCATCGGCGTAAAGCTCACTATTTATGCCAGAGAAAACTGTTTTCTGGAGGTAAGGTCTGACGGCAAGGTAATGTTTAAGGGAAGATTAAGGAAGGGCAGGTCAGAGATCTGGCGGGCTAAAAGCAAGATTGAACTCTCCTTGGGCAATGCCGGCGCAGTAGACCTGCAGATTAACAGCAGGCATATCGCCAGCCTCGGCGCGAAAGGGCAGTCCCTCAAGAATATCGTCATCACCAAGGACAGTCTGGTTATACCGCGATGAAACGCCACCCCGGCAACAAGATAGGGATTGTCAGCCTCGGCTGTCCCCGCAATCTGGTGGATGCGGAGGTTATGCTGGGCAGGTTACGGGAGAAGGGGTATTCGGTGGCGGATATACATAAGGCCGATGTCGGCATCGTCAATACCTGCGCCTTTATCGAAGATGCCAAGGCCGAATCTATCAAAGCCATCCTTGAGCTAATTGACCTGAAGAAAGAAGGAAAACTTAGGAAGATAATCGTCTCGGGGTGCCTTCCTCAACGCTATAAAAAAGAATTAATCAGGGAGTTGCCTGAGGTGGATGCCTTCATAGGCGCTCCTGCGCTTAACCATTCCACTCAGCGGTTTCCAATAACTCCGGCGCATTACGCTTATCTTAAGATCTGCGAGGGCTGTATCAGCAATTGCAGTTATTGCGCTATACCGCGGATAAAAGGCAGGCTTAGAAGTCTTGAGCCCGCAGATGTCCTGGCAAAGGTAGAGGTATTAAACCGTCAGGGCATAGCAGAGCTTAACGTTATCGGACAGGACATCACCGGCTACGGGACGGATCTCTACGGCTCGCCGCAGTTGGGGCGTATCCTTCGGGGGATAGTCAAAAAAAGCGCTGCTATCGGATGGTTGAGGTTACTTTATCTTTACCCCAGCCGGGTCACCGAAGAGGTGCTTGATATTATAAGAGGAGAGGAGAGGGTTTGTAAGTACCTGGACCTGCCTCTGCAGCACGTCAACGACCGCATACTTAAGCTGATGCGCCGTAACACCAAGAAGAAGGATATCATGCGTTTGATAGAGAAGATACGCAGGCGCATACCGGCCGTAGCGATACGCACTTCCCTGCTTGTAGGTTTTCCTTCGGAGACGGAGAGGGAATTCAAGGAACTGCTGGATTTTGTCAGGGAGGTAAAATTCGAGAGGCTGGGGGCTTTTGCTTATTCGCGCGAGGAAGGCACGGATGCGGCGAGGCGCAGAGGGCAGCTTTCAGAGAAGATAAAAGAAGAACGCCTGGGAGCGGTCATGTCGCTGCAACAGGGGGTTTCTTCGCAGCTGAACCGGGAATTTTTAGGCAGAACAATCAGGGTGCTAATCGACGAGAAGGATAGCAATGGTATCTATCTCGGGCGCAGCCAGTACGATGCCCCTGAGGTTGACGGCCTGGTTTATGTAAAATCCAAGCAGCCCTTAAAAGCGGGCGGTTTCTGTGATGTCAGGGTTACGGATACCTTGGAGTACGATTTAACAGGGGAGGTTGTTTAAGATGAATATCGCAAACCGTCTTACCGTCTTAAGGATACTCCTGACTTTCGTATTCATGTTTTTCCTGTTTTGCCACGGTCTCTGGGCCAAGGCCTTGAGCCTGCTTATTTTTATTCTTGCCGCGCTTTCCGATTTTTTTGACGGCAGGATAGCGCAGAAGAAAAACATGGTTACGGATTTCGGAAGGTTGATGGATCCCATTGCTGATAAAATCCTGGTGCTGGCGGCGTTTGCGGCATTCGTGCAGATGCAGCTTATCGATGCCTGGATGTTTGTAATCATTATTTCGCGCGAAATCCTGATTACGTCGCTGAGGTTGTTTGCGCTTAATAAGGGCCGGGTATTGTCTGCCAGCAAGGCCGGCAAGCATAAGACATTCTCGCAGATGGCGGTGATTTTCTTTATCCTGCTTTTTGTAGTCTTAAAAGAAGTAATGCTGACTTTTTTTACCTGGAATCCAGCCTGGGAGAGGCTCTTTAGCCAGAGCATCTATATCCTTATGCTCCTGACGGTGGCGCTGACGCTTTATTCCGGGCTGTCCTACCTATGGGAAAACCGCAAGGTTATCGCTAAATTCTAACCAGATGAGAATCGCGGCATACTTGGTAAAAGCAACAGCTACCTTTTTTGGCCTGGGGTATCTGCCGTTTATGCCTGGTACGTTTGCCAGCCTGGCCGGATTTCTGATATTTGTATTAATCGGAGCCAACAGCACCGTGTACGTTCTGGTCGCCGGTGCAGTATTAGTCGTAGGATTTCTAGCTTGCGGCAGGGCAGAAGAGATTTTTAAACGAAAAGATTCCTCTCGTATTGTGATAGATGAAGTGGGAGGAATGCTGGTAGCGCTGCTTTGTATGCCCTATGATTTGAAGATAGCGGTTCTCGCCTTTGTATTATTCAGGATATTAGATATTACCAAGCCTTTCCCTGCCAATGGTCTCCAGCGTTTTCGCGGCAGCCTCGGAGTTATGGCCGATGATATTGTATCCGGATTATACGCAAATCTCATACTTCAGCTAGCCTTGAGGTTTACTTTCTTGAGGGGTTCGTAGAGCGGCCCCTGCGGCGTGAGATTGCTTTTAATCAAGGAAACCCCCGAGGAACTAAATTGCAGTTTTGCCTCCCGAGGCATTAGCCGGCAGTCATTTAAGTATTGAATAAGCGAGGTTATGTTAAGGCCGGACCTGGTTCTTGCGATGGTCAGGTGCGGGGAGAATTCTTTTTTTTCTTTCGGTATGCCCAGGAGAGAGAATTCTTCATCGAGTTGCCCTGCCAGCCGCGTCGCCTCTTCTCCCCCGCGGCTTAAACCTACCCAGATTATACGCGGAGAGGTTATCTCGGGGAATGCCCCCAGCTCACCCAGCGCAATAATAAAGTCGTCATGAGAGGGGCAGACCCGCTGCATTATATCCGCAACTGCTTTTGCCTGTTTGTCTTGGATCTCTCCGAGGAATTTCAGGGTAAGATGGATGTTGCCGGGCGCTACCCACTTTACGTCCGCCCCGGATCTGCGCAGTTTATCCTGCAGGGTTTTCAGAAAATCCTTGATTTCCTCAGGGATTTCAATGGCAACAAAGGCACGCATTATTTAACGATGGTCTCCAGGAGCTGGAGGGATTCCAGGGCCGCCATTTTTCTTATGGCGCCTCGGCTTTCGCGAAAAATAAATTTACGCCAGACTGTTTGTCCTTTGCCCGATACCGCAATAAATACTGTCCCTACCGGTTTGCCGCGGGTCGCTCCATCCGGCCCGGCAATGCCGGTGATACCGATGCCGAAATCGGCCCCGATAAGCCTGCGTGCGTTCTGCGCCATCAGCACCGCTACTTCTTTTGAGACGGCGCCTTTTAGACAGATAAGGCGGTGCGGGATACCAAGTAGGGTTTCTTTGGCTTTGTTACTGTAGGCGCTTACTCCCAGGAGGAAATATTTAGAACTGCCCGGATAGCGAGTGATTAGATAAGAAAGCAGACCTGCGGTGCATGATTCTGCGGCAGCCAGGGTTTGGTTATTTTTGAGGAGTAAGCTGTGTATCCTGCGGGTCGAGTCTCTCATGAGGAGTATTATAAGAGTTTTTAAAGGTATTGACAAGCGCAGTTTTTCTGTTAAAATACCTTCATTGATCTTCGGGGCAAGGTGACCCGCCTTTCGTAGGCGGTTATTCCTGACCGGCGGTAGTGTAAAGACGCATACTAATCCATACGTTTGGATTAGGTATTAGCGTAGAAGCGCACGCCGATTCATCCTTTTGAATCTGGTGTTAGCGCAAAAGCACATTCCAGTCTATCCTTAGATTGGAGGGAAAGCCCGCGAGCCTCTGCAGCAACGCAAGCGGAGGCTGACCTGGCGGAATTCCAGGGCCGATGGTAAAGTCCAGATGGGAGAAGATTAGGAGATTTTTTACCCGAAGATTATCTCTTCGGGTTTTTTAATAGGCAGGTGGTAAATGTTAAGCCCCGTAACCGAAATAATCAATGATTTAAAAGAAGGCAGGATGGTAATTGTGGTTGACGACGAAGACCGCGAGAATGAGGGCGACCTTTTGATGGCCTCCTCGTTCATACGCGCCGAAGACGTCAACTTTATGGCCAAATTTGGTCGCGGCCTGATCTGCGTCCCCATGGAGGAGGAAAGGCTTAAAGCCCTTAAGCTCCATCCGATGTCAGAGGGCAATCCGCCTGTCGCGGGTAAAGACCCTTTTTCTACCGCTTGGATGATATCGGTCGATGCCGCGCGCGGGATTACTACCGGTATCTCTGCCTATGACCGCGCCCGCACCATCGAGGTTTTGATTAATCCTAATTCCCTCCCCGAAGACCTCCTGCGGCCCGGGCACATATTCCCGCTTAAGGCCCTTGACGGAGGGGTGTTGGTGCGCGCCGGCCATACCGAGGCCGCAGTGGACCTTATGAAGCTTGCGGGATTGTATCCGGCAGGGGTGATATGCGAGATTATGAACGATGACGGCACTATGTCGCGGCTGCCTCAACTTAGGGAGTTTGCCCAAAAGCACCGGCTTAAGATATGCTCCATTGCCGACCTTATTGAATATCGCCGGCGTTCCGAAAAGCTTATCGAGCGGGTATCGGAGACTATCCTGCCTACGGAGTTCGGCACTTACAGGTTTATCATTTACCGCGACCTCATCAGCCGCCAGATGCACGTGGCGCTTGCCATGGGGGAGTGGCGCGATGAACCGGTATTGGTGAGGGTACATTCGGAATGCCTGACCGGAGACGTATTCGGTTCACAGCGCTGCGATTGCGGCAAGCAGCTTAAAAAGGCGATGCAGATTATAGAAAAAGAAGGCAGGGGAGTTATCCTTTATATGAGCCAGGAAGGACGCGGCATAGGATTGATTGATAAGATACGCGCTTACAGCTTGCAGGATAAAGGGCTTGATACCGTCCAGGCGAACGAGGCATTAGGGTATCAGGCAGACCTGAGGGATTACGGTATCGGCGCCCAGATATTGGCTGAGCTGGGCCTTAAGAGCATACGGCTCCTTACCAATAATCCGCGTAAGATTGTAGGTCTGGAGGGGTATAGCCTTAAGGTTGTGGAGCGTGTCCCTTTAGAGGTAGAACCTAACAGTATTAACTACCGCTATCTGAAGACGAAGAAGGATAAACTCGGTCACAACCTAAACATTTGACGGTCCGGAGTTGTTTAACTAACTTTACGCCCAACGCTAAGATGTACCTGGCGCTAAGCGATATACCCGGCCTAAACGGATAGGCCGGTATCCGCCCTCTGGCGGAATTGCGTTGGCGTTGTTTAACTAACTTTACGCCCAACGTTAAGTGGAATTGCGTTGGCGTTGTTTAACTAACAAAGGAGGGAAAGATGGTAAAGATTATTGAAGGAAACCTTATTGCCAAAGGCAGGAGATTTGCGATTGTGGCTTCGCGTTTCAATGATTTTATCACTAAGGAATTGGTCGCGGGTTGCCTTGATGCGCTTACCCGCCACGGGGCAGAGGATAACGCCATTTCGCTTACCTGGGTCCCGGGTGCATTCGAGATCCCCGTTGTAGCAGCTAGGCTTGCAAAATCTAAATCATACGATGCCTTGATATGCCTGGGTACCGTAATACGCGGAGCAACCCCGCATTTTGAATACGTGGCGTCCGAGGTTTCCAAGGGTGTGGCGCGTTTGTCACAGGATACTGGATTGCCGGTTATTTTCGGCGTTATTACCGCTGATACCATCGAGCAGGCGATTGAGCGCGCCGGAACAAAAGACGGGAATAAGGGCCGTGATGCCGCACTTAACGCCATAGAGATGGCAAACCTTATGGATAAGGTGAAATAAATGCGTAAACGCACCCAGTCCCGCGAATTCGCTTTGCAGATTCTTTATCAGATGGATATCAGCGGCGACAGAGATTGCGATGCTGCCTTGGATAGCTTCTGGCAAAGGCAGGATAAGGAGGTAGCCGCTGATGTGAGGGATTTTACAGCCGAACTCTCCAGGGGCGTGGTCGCAAATCTTAAAGAGATAGATTCCAGTATTGCGCAATACGCCAGTAATTGGCAGATCGGGCGCATGGCAGTGGTGGACCGCAATATTCTGCGTCTTGCCAGCTACGAGCTTATCTTCCGCGACGATATCCCCCCCAAGGTTTCCATAAACGAAGCGATTGAGCTGGCAAAGAAGTATTCTGGTCTGGAGGCCGCTAAGTTTGTCAACGGTATCCTGGACAAGGTCAAGGCGGAGAAGAAATGATGAGGACAGCCGACCTGCACCTGCACACCTGTTTTTCCGACGGTACCTATACTCCCGAGGAACTCGTGGAAGAGGCTATCAGGAATGACCTTTCCTGCATAGCGATAGCGGATCACGATACCGTTGAAGCCATAGAGCCGGCCTTGGTAGCGGTTAAATCCCGGGGCCTGGAGATTATCTCTGCGATAGAGCTGACCGCTGACTACGGAGGCAGCGAGATACATATCCTGGGTTACCTTCTTGACCATAAGAATAAGTTCCTGCAGGAGAGGCTTTCTTGCTTCAAGCTTGACCGCGCCGAGAGGGTAGAGAAGATTATTTCCAAATTGCGCGATAGCGGGGTAATCTTAGAGGCAGAGGACGTCTTCAATTTTTCGCAGGTCGGCACAGTCGGAAGGCTGCATATTGCGCAGGCAATGGTAAGGCGGGGTATCGTGAATTCTACGCAGGAGGCCTTTCAGAGGTATATCGGGGATAAATCGCCGGCCTATATCTCGGGGTTCCGCTCTTCGCCGCAGGAGGCAATCGCACTCATACGCAAGACCGGAGGCATCTCAGTATTGGCGCATCCCTACACCTTAAGCCGCGATGAGGTACTGACGCAGCTTGTTGAATGGGGGCTCCAGGGCCTGGAGGCATATTATCCAGAACACAGCCAGTCTCAGGTTAACTTTTACCTTAGATACGCCCAGGAGCACAATCTTATCGTTACGGGAGGTTCGGATTGTCACGGGAATGCCAAGCCCGCAGCGCGTATCGGTACGTTTAGAATTCCTTACGCATTGGTAGAAAAATTAAAAGAGTCTAAGAGGTTATCTAATGGTGAGTAAGCCCAGCCGCATCCACGAAAGATATATGGAGTTAGCCTTAAGATTAGCGCTTAAGGCCAAAGGCATGACCAGCCCTAATCCTATGGTAGGGGCCCTGATAGTGAAGAATAAGCGCGTTATCTCCGGAGGTTACCATGAAAAAGCAGGACTGGCGCACGCCGAGATTGTGGCTTTGGATAAGGCAGGCGAGAAGGCCCGCGGCGGGAGCCTTTATGTTACACTGGAGCCATGCACCCATTTTGGCAAGACGCCTCCCTGCGTGGACAGGATTATCAAGAGCGGCATCAAAGAGGTTTTTATAGGCATGATTGACCCTAATCCTTTGAATAACGGCAGGGGGACAGAGATACTCAGGCAGCACCGTATCAAGGTCCACACAGGGATATTGGAGGAGAGGATCAAAAAAACAAACGAGGTCTTTATAAAATATATCACTAAAAAGCTCCCCTTTGTTACTGTCAAGGTCGCAGAATCGCTTGACGGCAGGATTGCCACCCGCAGCGGAGATTCTAAATGGATAACCTCAGATAAGGCCAGGTTGTATGCCCACCGTATGAGGGGGGCTTACGATGCCGTGGCAATGGGGGTGAATACCGTCTTGCGCGATAACCCTAAGATGGATGCCTGGTTTTTTAAAAGGCAGCCTGTCAAGGTCGTGGTGGATAGTCAGTTAAGCACCCCGCAGGATGCCGATATCTTTTTGCGTTCCGCAGAGGTTATCATCGTAACCCTGGCGGTAAGGTCAGGCCAGGAGACCGAAAACAGAAAGATACTCTCCAACCGGGCCAGGATACTCGAAGTCAGGGAGAAGGAAGGGCAGGTTAACCTCAAGGATATGATGAAGAAACTTGCCAGGATCGGGATAACCAATATCCTGGTAGAAGGCGGAGGGACGCTGATCGGTTCATTATTTGACGAGGGACTGGTGGACAAGGTGTTGTTTTTTATCAGCCCCAAGATTATCGGAGGCAAGGATGCCATCGGCTCCGTAATGGGCCGCGGCGTGAGCCGTATTGATAAGGCTTTAAGATTGCGGGATGTCAGTCTCAGGCGCATAGGGGCAGATTTTCTGGTGGAGGGGTATGTTTAGCGGGATTATAGAAGAGTTAGGGGAGGTAAAGGGACTATCAGCCGCAGAAAAGATCGCTACCCTTGAGGTTACTGCCCGCATAGCTTCCCAAGATGTTAAGATAGGCGACAGCGTTGCGGTCAATGGGGTTTGTTTAACGCTGGTAGAGAAGCTCCGCAATTCCCTGGTGTTCCAGCTAATGCCCGTGACCTTAAGGACTACAAACCTCAGGTATTTGAAAAGGGGCGATAAGGTTAATTTAGAGCGGGCGTTACGGTTAGGAGACAGGGTTTCCGGGCACTTTGTATTAGGGCATATAGACTGTGTTGGAGCCATACGCCGTAAGGGATACCGGGAGAATAACCTTTGTTTCCAGATCGCGGTCCCGCCGGTTTTGGCGCGGTATGTGCTGCCGAAGGGCTCCATTGCAGTTGACGGCATAAGCCTCACCGTAGCAGAGAAGAAATCAACTATTTTTAGCGTTTATATTATTCCGCACACCGCAAAAAATACGACGTTGGGATTCAAGGGGTCATCTGGCCTGGTTAACGTCGAATTTGATATTCTCGCCAAGAAATCCGAAAGCGCACCTTGAAGTTATGTTAACTTAGGGATTGCGCACCCACCTTATTTTTGTTATACTAATCTAGATAAGCAATCGGGGCGTGGCTCAGTTTGGCTAGAGCGCAGCGTTCGGGACGCTGAGGTCGGTGGTTCAAGTCCACTCGCCCCGACCACCTTAAGAGAAACACTTTCCCGATTGGCGCGGAAAGTGTTTCTGCTTTGGGTTGGAAAGTGTTTCTGTAAGAATGAGACAGGTGCATGTTTATTATAGCGGCAGGGTGCACGGAGTGGGTTTTCGTTTTACCGCCAGGAGTATCGCCGCTGAACTGGGCGTTAAGGGTTGGGTTAAGAATGTTTCCGGCGGCAGGGTAGAGGTCCTGGCAGAGGCAGAGGAGAAAACCCTGCAGGAATTCCTGCAAAGGATCGGCAGGGAATTTTCGCATTGCATCCAGGATACTGATATTGATTGGAAGCCTGCCAGCGGTAATTTTAAAGATTTCGCAGTTTCTTTCTGATGCGCTACGCCATAATCGGAGATATCCACGCTAACCTGGAGGCGCTGAACGCAGTTACCAATGATATTTCCGGCGAAGGTGCGGACCGCTGTTTCTGCGTCGGGGATGTAGTAGGATACGCTTCTAATCCTTGGGAATGCATCGATAGGATTAAGGCGCTGGCAGAGGTTACGGTTGCCGGTAATCACGACTGGGCGGCGGCTGGAAGGCTTGCGAGCAGCTATTTCAATCTGCAGGCTCGGCAAGCGATATCCTGGACCGCCGGCCATCTTGAGAGCGCGGAGCTGGATTTTTTGTCATCCCTGGAATTGGTATACCGCGATGAGGATTTTACGCTTGTCCACGGCACCCTGGATATGCCTGAGAAATTCAATTATATGACAGACGTCCTCTCCAGCCGCGAGAGCTTTAGTTGCCTTAGGAACAACATTTGTTTCCTCGGCCATTCGCACCTTCCCGCCGTATTTATTCAGAATTCCGATAAAGAGGTCAAGCAGGATAAGGCCGGCTGTATCGTCCTCGAGAAAGGCAAGAAATATATTATTAATGTGGGCAGCGTCGGCCAGCCGCGCGACGGGGACCCCCGGAGCTGTTATTGTCTCTATGACAGCGCGAAAAAAGAGGTGAGGTTCAGAAGGGTCGATTATAATGTGCCTGCGGCAAGAAAAAAGATTATCGAGGCGGGCCTGCCGAGATTCCTGGGAGACAGGCTTCTGACAGGAAAATGAAAAGCCAGATAAAAAATGAAATTGAGAAACTCAAGGCGGATATCAGGCGCCACGATTATCTCTATTACGTTTTATCGCAGCCGGAGATTTCGGATAAGGAATATGATGACCTGATGTTGCGTCTTAAGAATCTCGAGGATGCACACCCTGGGTTTAAGAGCGGGGATTCTCCGACCGTACGTTTAAGCGGGGGTATACTCCAGGGGTTTGAGACCGTCCGCCATAGGCAGAAGATGCTTTCCCTGGACAATACCTACTCCTTCGAAGAGCTCAAAGGTTGGGATGCCAGGCTACGCAAAGGATTAAATCCGAAGGAAAATATATCTTACGTAACGGAGCTCAAGATTGACGGGGTCAGCGCCAACCTCACTTATGAAAAAGGCAGGCTTCTTATCGGAGCCACGCGCGGTGACGGCGAGGCCGGAGAAGATGTAACCGCCAATATCAGGACTATCCGGGCTATCCCCCTGGTTATGTTGGGGGCAGATACGCCGGAATTTATCGAGATACGAGGCGAGGTTTACATGAACCGAAAGGAGCTCCTGACCCTTAACAAGGAAAGAGAGGCTTTGGGCGAGCCTCTGTTTGCCAACCCGCGTAACGCTGCCAGTGGTTCCCTAAAGCTACTGGATACTGCTGTGGTTGTCGGCAGGAAACTCAATTTTTTTGCCCATTCCCTCGGAGAATACCGCGGAGCGGATATTACGACCCACTGGGATTTTCTCCAGAGATTAAAAAATTGGGGTGTGCCGGTTAATCCGGAATCAAGATTATGCAAAAGCCTAGAGGAGGTTGTGAGGTATTGCCGGGAGTGGCAGGAGAAGAGGGATAAGTTGGATTATGAGATTGACGGGATAGTAATCAAGGTCAATGAGCTCACGCAGCAGCGAATCATGGGTTACACCTTGAAGAGCCCCCGTTGGGCAGAGGCCTATAAATTCCCGGCCCGGCAGGCAACCACCTCGGTAGTCGCTATCAATATCAACGTCGGCAGGACGGGGGTTATTACACCTACCGCCGAATTGGAGCCGGTAGAATGCGGAGGCGTTGTCATAAAGCACGCCACCCTGCATAATTTTGACGAGATAAGAAGGTTGGGGATTAAGGTCGGCGATCGCGTGCTAATCGAAAGGGCGGGGGAGGTAATCCCTAAGGTGGTCAAGGTAGCCAAGGAAGGTAGAGGGGAAGCCTTTAAGGTCCCGCGGCACTGTCCCAGATGCGGCGGGGAAATCGTCAAAGAGAAAGAGAAAGACGTTGCCTACCGCTGCATCAACCCTTCGTGCCCGGCGCAACTGGAGAGGGGGCTTCTGCATTTTTCCTCGCGCCAGGCCATGGACATAGAAGGGATGGGCGAATCGTTAGTGGCGCAGCTGGTAGCCGCAAGGCTGGTAAAGGATTTTGCGGATATCTATTCCCTCAAGCTGGAAGTTTTACTGAAACTGGAATTATTCAAAGAGAAAAAATCCGATAATCTCCTCACCGCCATTGGGAGGAGCAAGAAACAGCCGCTCTCCAGGCTCATCTATGGTTTGGGTATCAGGCACATTGGGGAGAAAGCCGCTTACGTCTTAGCGGCTAGGTTTAGAAGCCTCGATAACTTAATGCGGGCCGGCAAGGCCGATTTTGACAGCATCTACGAGGTAGGACCCGTGATGGCGGATTCTATAGTCGCATTTTTTAAGCATCCCGCTACCAGAAACCTGATCCAGAGGCTCAAAAATGCAGGGTTGAATTTCAGGGAGAAACCCGTTTCAATAAAAGAGCCCGCTTTAGCTTCCAGGACCGTTGTTTTTACCGGGGAATTGGAGAGGTTTAATCGTAATCAGGCAGAGTCCTTGGTGCGTCAGCACGGCGGAAGCGTTTCTTCCAGCGTCAGCGCCAAGACTGATCTGGTGGTAGCAGGCGCGCATGCGGGCTCCAAGTACGAAAAAGCCAAGTCCTGCGGGGTAAAGATTATAGATGAGAAACAATTTTTACGCTTGATAGGAATCTAGACGGCAGGCAAGGAAGGAGAGTTTTACATGCAGGGATTAATCCGGAGATCACTGGTTGTTTGTTTGATAGGCGTACTCGCAGGCTGGATTTGCGGATGTGAGGCGGTTGCGCGTAAATTTACCAGAAAATCCAAAAAGGAAGCTCCTCGGGAGGAGATGATCCTGGCGCCCGAGGAATACCATGGCCCCAAGATGAGCAAGGAGGAGATCTACCGGCAGTATTTTCTTTACTGGAAATCCTGGCATGGCGAGTTAATCCAGTCATTGACAGACGGCAAGAACCGCAAGAAGCAGATTGACTGCGTTGGGGAGGAGCTCAAAAACCTCTATCAGTTAAGGTCGATGCTCAATTCAGATATGCAGGGACGGCTCGATACGTACATCAACAAGGTCCAAGATTTAAAAAGTTCGCTTATGCGGGATATCTACGGCAGCAAACTGGAGGATAACCGCCAGCGCGCCGAACGCATCCGCATGGATATATTAAGGGATTTTTCTTATATCAGGATAAAGGACAGCTTACGATGATACTGGAGACGGTTACCGTCGGTCCGTACCAGGTGAATTGTTATATCCTGGCAGAGGCCCCGGGAGCCGGGGCAGTCATTATTGACCCGGGTGGAAATGAAGATATGATACGCCGGGCGCTTTCCAAGCATAGGCTAAAAGCCCAGGCAGTCATTAATACCCACGGACATTTTGACCATATCGGATGCGACGACGCCTTTGATGTTCCGGTTTACATCCACCGGCTGGATGAAGCGCTGTTAAAGGATTCCAAGCTTAACCTTTCCTATTTTTTCTCCGAGCCCTACACCGTAGGCAAGGCAACGATAAAGACCGTAGGAGACGGCGATTGCATTGAGATAGGCGCTATACGGTTGGAGGTGATCGCTACCCCCGGACACAGCGCCGGGGGCATCTGCCTGCTACTGAATAAACCCGGAGACAACATGCTTTTTAGCGGCGATACCCTGTTCTTCCACGGGATAGGAAGGACAGATTTCCCGGGCGCAAAAGAGGATGACCTTATAATGTCCATCAAGGAAAAACTCCTTGGATTAAGAGAAGATACCTTGGTTTATCCGGGGCACGGCCCTTCTTCCACCATAGGAAAGGAGAAGGCCGGCAACCCTTTTTTAAGCTGATATGCGCGAATTCATCGAGACCTTTCTTAATTATTTATCGGTAGAGCGGGGGCTCTCCCGTAATACCATTATTTCTTACCAGGAGGATTTGCATTATTACATGGATTATCTGGAATCAAAAAACATCAATAGCCTTTCGCGTACCACCAGGGATGATATTTCCAATTTCATGTTTTTCCAGAAGGACAAGGGGCTGTCTGCCAATTCAGTGGCTCGCCGGCTTGCGGCGATCAAGGCCTTTTACCGTTTTCTGGTAAAAGAAAGGATACTAAAATCCGATCCCAGCAGCCTCATCGATTCCCCGAAGCTTTGGAAGAAGATACCGGATGCCTTATCCGTCAATGAGGTTACGAAGCTCTTGGATCAGCCTAATATCCGCGAGTTGCAGGGGATAAGGGATAAGGCAGTGCTGGAGGCGCTCTACGCTACGGGCATGCGCGTATCCGAAGCCGCAAATCTCAAAAAAGACAACGTGAACCTCCAGGTAGGATTCTTGCGTTGTATCGGCAAGGGCAACAAGGAGCGCGTCATCCCTCTCGGCAAGAAGTCGATTAAGAGCATTGAGAGATACCTTGCCGTTGGGCGCCCTAAAATATTAAAAGGGAGAGAGAGCGAATATCTTTTTTTAAGCCGCCTCGGCAGAAGGATATCCAGACAGTCCATCTGGAAGATTATCAGGAGGTATGCCCGCCAGGCAGGGATTAAAAAGCCCATTAGGCCGCACATCCTGCGGCATTCCTTTGCCACGCACCTTCTGGAACGCGGGGCAGACCTGCGTTCGGTCCAGGAGATGTTAGGGCATAGTAATATTTCTACTACCCAGATATACACGCATATTAATAAGGACAGGCTTAAGACTATCCACCGGATGTTTCACCCGCGGCCGTAAGAAACACCTTCCGGGCGAATCGGGAGAGTGTTTCTGCATAATAGAAGGTCTAAGGATTATCCGAGAGAAGTAATGGAGAGCCAGATGCATAAATATCTTAAGAAGATACCGCAAGAGTTGCGGGGTCTTATTGCGTTAGCCGGAGAGACCGCCGAAGAACTGGGGATGTCGGCGTATCTGGTAGGAGGATTCGTGCGCGACCTTATCATGGGTGCCAGAAACCTGGATTCGGATATCGTAATAGAGGGGGACGGCATAAAATTCTCTGAAGCCCTGGCAGCCAAGACGTCAGCCAGGCTGACAAGGCACCGCAGGTTCGCAACCGCGACGGTTGCCTTCGGCCCGCATCTAAAATTTGATATCTCTACCGCACGCAGGGAAACCTATCCTTTCCCGGCGGCCCTGCCGGTCGTAGAAGCCGGGATTATAAAGGAAGATTTAGGGCGGCGCGATTTTACCATCAATGCCATGGCAGTCAGCATCAATCGGGGGATCTTCGGGAGGTTGACGGATATCTATGGCGGAAGGCGCGACATCGCCGGCAGGCGTATCCGTGTCTTGCATAATTTGAGCTTTATTGATGATCCCACCCGCATGCTTCGGGCAGTGCGTTTTAGCAGGCGTTATAATTTTAAGATTGAACCGCGCACCATGCGTCTGCTCAAAGAGGCGGCGCGCCTGAGGATGCTTGAGAGGGTGCATCCTCACCGCGTGCGCGATGAGCTGGTATTGATTTTAAAGGAAGACGAGCCGCTTAAGCCCCTTAAGGCGATTCAAGAGCTGATGGGGTTTGGGTTCATAGATAAAAAATTGAAGATCTCAAGATCCACCGAGAGCCTCATGCGTGCGCTCAAAAGAGAAATCGACTGGTTCAGGGGCGCTTATCCGCGGCGCCGGCACCTGGATGCCTGGGTGATTTATTTCACCGCGCTGCTTGAATCCCTGGATGCAGCCACAACCAGGAGAATAGCGAAGAAATTTGCCCTTTCAAAAGGCGAGACCAAAAGGATACTTAGCGCCAAGGGCTTTAAGCCGGCTTTCCTGCGTAGTTTATTCTCTGCCGACACAAAGCCAAGCCGTATCTACCACATCCTTGAGCCGTTGAGTTACGAGGCAATCATTATGCTAAGGGCAAAATATCCCGATAAGAATCTCTTAAGACATATCGATGATTTCTTCGGTATTTATAACGGTACGCGCATTGCCGTTTCAGGTCATGACCTGCATAAGCTTGGCCTTGCGCCCGGTCCGCGTTACCAGAAGATATTGCGCAGGATACTGGATGCCCGCTTGAACGGCGTCGCCACCACAAGGGAAGAGGAGATTGCCTTGGCAGAGAGCTTAGCCGGGGCATTAGCTTAGGGTGACGATCGGGATTTTGAGGTTATCCTTGTTTATAGCAGAAAGCAATTCCCTTAAGGACAGAAGGATGGTTCTCCATAGTCTCAAGGCCAGATTGCATAATTCCTTTAATATAGCAGTTGCCGAGGTTGACGAAGAAGATAAGTGGCGCAAGGCTACCCTGGCAGTGGTGGGGGTGGGTAAGAATGCCACCGGAGTAAACAGCACCCTTTCGGAGGTAGTTAATTTTATAGAGGGCTTTCACGGCGCAGAGTTGCTGGATTATGAAATGGAGATGATCTGACATATGGCAAGAGCCGAGAAGGTGGCGCATAACCTGAAGAAAGAGATAAGCAGCATATTACACGATGAGCTCAATGATCCGCGTTTAGGGTTTATCACCATCACGCGCGTAGATTTGACGCCGGACCTGCGTTACGCCAGGATTTTTTACAGCGTCCTGGGGGGAGACGAGGAATACGTCCGTACCAGAGAGGCCCTGGATTCCGCTCTGGGGTTTATCCGCAGGATGATCGGGCAGCGCATCAGGTTGAGGTTTACGCCCGAGCTTGTCTTTAAGGAAGACCGCTCCAGCGAGTACAGCATTAAGATCGAAGAAGTGCTTAACGAGATAAGGGGGTTAGATGAGCCTAAAAAAAATAATCGCCGCCATAAAAAAACAAAATAATTTTCTGGTTACTGCCCACACCAACCTGGAAGGCGATGCTATCGGCTCTGAGATGGCCTTTTACATGCTTTTGAAATATCTCGGCAAGAACGCTATCGTCACCAACAGCGACCGCGTACCGGCGGCCTACCGTTTTTTGCCGCTCCTAGAAAATATCCGGAAGTTTCGCAAAGGGCGCTTCGTACCATTTGACTGCCTGGTGCTTCTGGATTGCTCGGACCTGCACCGGGCAGGCGGGGTAGGGAGGCTCAATCTTGAGGGCAAGTCGGTTATCAATATCGACCACCATACGAGCAACGGGTATTTCGGAGACGTCAATTGGGTATTGCCCCATATTTCATCGGCATCCGAGATGGTCTATATCTTATACCGCAAATTAGGAGTTCCCTTCAACCGCGATATTGCGACCCTGCTTTATGCCGGCATGGTCAGCGATACCGGTTCCTTTCGTTATTCCAACACCACTTCTTCCACGCATAAGGCCGCGGCAGAACTTATAGACTACGGCCTGGACGTAAGGAACATCTACCGCCGCATATACGAGGATATAAATTTTAATGATATGCGCCTTTTAAATAAAATAGCTCTTTCTATAAAACGGGATACCTCCGGTAAAATTGTCTGGTGCCTTATACCCATGGCCTTGGTAAAGAAAAATTCATCGCTGGATTTAAGCGAGCAGGTCTTAGGGTTCTGCCGTGCCGTCAAGGGCGCGGAGGTGGCAGTATTATTCAAGGAGAATCTCGGTACCGCCAAGGAGGTTCGCGTAAACCTGCGTTCGCAGGGCAAGGTCGATGTCAATGCTATCGCTGCCTTTTTTGGCGGGGGAGGACATAAGACCGCCAGCGGATGCACCATGAAGGGGCGCACCGAGTCCATAATGAAGAAGGTCCTGGCAAAGGTCAGGCAGGCCCTGGTGAGATGAAGGTTATTTACGGTATCAGCAATATCAAGCATTACCGCAGGCCGGTAGTAGCCCTGGGTGTTTTTGACGGGATGCACCGCGGACATCGCCGCATACTTAAAGAGGCGGCAGCCAAGGCCAGGCGCATAAAGGGCAGGAGCGTGGTCCTGACGTTCTGGCCGCACCCCCAGAAGGAGGCCAGCCTCTATTCGTTGAAGCACCGTTTAAAACTGATTCAAGAACTCGGCATCGATATCTGTATCGTGGTGCATTTTGACGCCTCCTTCTCGCGCATCAGCCCGGAGGTCTTTGTAAGAGAGGTGTTGGAGAAGAAGCTCGGCGCAGCCTATGTATATGTAGGTAGGAATTTCAGGTTCGGACGCAGAGGACTGGGCAATCCGCACCTCCTTGAAAGATTAAGCCGGGAATCCCGCTTTGCTTTAAGGTTGTTCGATATCATGCGCGTTAACGGCGCGCCTATCAGCAGCAGCCGCATCCGTCGTCTTATCGTAAACGGCAGTCTCGTATCCGCCGAGCGGCTCTTGTTGAAGCCTGTGACGGTATTGGGAACAGTGGTAAGGGGCGACTCATTTGCCTCCACAAAACTGGGGTTTCCCACCGCTAATATTAATCCGCATCACGAGATCCTTCCTCCGGCGGGCATATACGCCGTGCGCGTTATTATCGGCAGAGAAGTTTTTCAGGGCGCATGTTATATCGGAGCAAGGCCGACTATCGGCAAAAAGGTGCAAAAAGGCAGAGACAGAAACATTGAGGTGCATATCATTGATTTTAACAGGAATATCTATGGCCGCGAAATAGAGGTGCAGTTTTTAAGAAAGCTTAGAAACGAGAAAAAATTTTCCACCCCGCGGGATTTAGCGCGGCAGATTAAAATCGACATCCTGCAGGCAAGGTCTGTTTTCCCTTCCACCAAAACTACCACAACATCTAGAAATTAAGCCTTCTTTATACACTATCCATTGTATTTGAGCAAGTTAGGAAAAATTTTATCTTGACAAAATCTTTGATTTTATCTATACTTGATTACAAAGTGGATAGAAGTGGAGTAAAGTGGAAAGGATAGTTTCATGTTTTACGGCGAATATATTCACTCCATAGACCGTAAAGGCCGCCTTATATTGCCATCCAAATTCAGGGAAGTCAGCAAAGCCCATTTTATAGAGAAATTCTTTGTAACCCGCGGTTTGGATAACTGTCTCTTTATGTTTTCCGAAGAGGAGTGGCACGCTCAAGAAAATAAATTCAAGGCCATGTCTTTTACGAAGCAGCAGTCTCGCACATTTAACCGTCTTTATTTCTCGGGGGCTGTGGAGATAACAGCGGACAGGCAAGGAAGGATACTCCTGCCGCAATACCTTAAGGATTATGCCGGGATTAAACGCGAGTTGGTGCTGGTCGGCGTATCAAATAGGATTGAGATCTGGGCCAGGGAGAGCTGGGATAAATTTTACGGCAGCTGTCGGCAGTCTTTCGAGGAGATCGCCGAGAAGCTCATGGATATATAACAATATGTTGGGAGTTCTGGCGCAAGACACCATGCTTAATAAATATCATATGCCGGTAATGCTAGGGGGGGTTATGCGTTATCTGGAGCCCCGGCCCGGAAAGGTTATCGTTGATGCTACTGTAGGCACGGCGGGCCACAGCCTCGAGATTGTCGGACAGATTGCCCCATCCGGGAGATTAATCGCCATTGACCGTGACCGGCAGTCTCTTTCTGTCGCCAGCGAGAGGCTTTCTTCGTCCGGGGTAAATTGCGAATTCGTACACGCCAATTTCATGGAGCTGGATTCCGTATTGTCGGGCTTGAACGTCTCCAGGATTGACGGCATACTTTTCGACCTGGGGATCTCTTCCTACCAGCTTGAGGATGCCCAGAGGGGCTTTAGTTTTCAGAGCCGAGGGCCGCTCGATATGCGCCTCGATACCGACAGCTACATCTCTGCCTATGACCTGGTGAACAACCTTAACGAAGAGGAGATATCCGCGATGCTTTGGAATTTCGGGCAGGAGCGCTGGCATAACCGCATTGCGCACCTCCTGGTGAAAGAAAGGCAGAGGCGTCCTATCAGCACCACCGCGGAGTTATCCGATATCGTATTGCGGGCCATACCGCACCGTTACCGCTCTTACCGTATACATCCGGCTACGCGTACCTTTCAGGCCGTGCGTATTGCCGTTAACCGCGAGCTGGAGGCTTTGGGCGCGGCAATAGAGAAGGCGATTGCTTTATTGGACAAAGGCGGCAGGATATGCGTTATTTCATTTCACTCACTGGAGGACCGCATTGTGAAGCTGAGTTTCCGCAAGGCAGCCCTGGATGGGGCGTTGAAGATTATTACCCTCAAACCGCTGTATCCTTCCCGCGAGGAGCTGGAGGACAACCCTTCCAGCCGTAGCGCAAAGCTAAGAGTAGGAGAGAGGTTATAACTATGAGGCCTTCCAGATTTTTATCCTTTATCCTGATGGCTACCTTTCTGTGCGTTATCTATGTCTATCAGCAAACGGAGATCTTCCGTTTCGGTTACCTCGGGCAGAAGAGATTGAACGAGTTCCGCGAATTGCAGGACAGGAATGCCACCTTAAGATACAGCATTGAGAAAGGAGCTTCATTGATCCGGGTAGGAGACAAGATTTCCAGCAACATGGATTTTCAGATGCCGGACAGTTATCGACTGGTTAAACTCGACTCTAATCAACCAACAGTAAGGGGCGGTATTTTCTACCGGACTGACGCCCTCTTCTCCCGTATCTTTGGAGTCAGAAGAGAAGCTCAGGCAAAAACCGTCAACCCCTAAAAGCCTATAGTTGTGTATATCAGTGACTATCGCCGCAAAGCCAAAGCGGTTTTTTTGTTTTTCCTTCTGTTCCTGGTTCTTTGTATCGCCCGCCTTTTCTATATTCAGTTTTTCCGTTGGAGCTATCTTGCGGAGATCGCCCGTAAGCAACACAGCCTGTTGGTGGAATTGGAGCCGCGTCGCGGCACCATCTATGATTCAAATCTGAAGCCGCAGGCGGCCAACATTGCCGCGGATTCTGTCTACGCCTGCCCCAATGAGATCAAGGATAAGGATAAAGAGGCGGTTATACGGCAGCTTATGCCGATACTCGGCTTTGATTACGACTATCTCAAGGACAGGCTTTATCGCAGGAAGTCTTTCATATGGCTTGCCAGGAAGATTACCCCGGAGCAAAGCGATGCGATTAAAAAATTAAACATCAAGGGGATTGATTTTATCAAAGAGAGCAGGCGCTCCTATCCTAATGCCTACCTGGCCAGCCACCTGTTGGGTTTTGCCGGGCTAGATAATAACGGCTTGGAGGGGCTGGAGCTTTATTGCGATAAATACTTGAAAGGCAAGAAGGGGTGGGCCCTTGTGCTCAGGGATGCCAGGCAGAAGAAGCTGGATATCTCCGACAAGACGGTTGTGGCCGAGGACGGTTATGACCTGGTGCTTACCATTGATGAGGTTATCCAGTATATTGCGGAAAGGGAATTGGATAAGGTCTACCGCGCCTACCATGCCAAAGGCGCCAGCATTGTGGTGCTTGACCCGCATACCGGAGCGATACTGGCGATGGCCAATCGTCCGACGTTTGACTTGAATAATCCCGCTGTCGCTTCAAAAGACCAGATGCGCAACCGTGCTATCTGCGATTTATTTGAGCCTGGTTCGGTATTCAAGATTGTCACTGCTTCCGCTGCTTTAGATGAGAACAAGGTAAAGGAGGAGGATAAATTCTTTTGCGAAAACGGCTCGTATAAGGTCGCCACGCACATCCTTCATGACCACCGTCCGCACGGGGAGCTTTCCTTTCGCGAGGTTATTGAGCAGTCCAGCAATATCGGCGTAGCCAAGGTCGCACAGTTATTGGGGCCAGGGGTTATCTATCGTTACGGCTGCTTATTCGGGTTCGGTCAGAAGAGCGGGGTAGACCTGCCGGGCGAGATATCCGGCGTCTTCAAAGAGCCCCGTTCGTGGTCCAAGGTTTCTATCGCTACCGTGCCGATGGGGCAGGAGGTCGGCGTTACCGCCATCCAGTTAGCCGATGCCATATCGGTTATTGCCAACGGCGGACAGCTCATGCGTCCTTACCTCGTAAGCGAGATCCGCGATAATCGCGGATACATCATCAAGAAATCCCAGCCCAGGATGGTTGCCAAGGTTATCTCGCTGGATACCTCTGCGCGGATGAAAAAGATATTAATCGGCGTAGTGGAGGGCGGTACCGGAAAGCTCGCGAGGCTCAAGGATTTTAGCGCCGCAGGCAAGACCGGGACAGCCCAGAAGATAGAGCCTAACGGTACCTATTCTCACACCAAGTTTATGGCCTCTTTCATCGGGTTTGCGCCTGCGGAGGATCCTTTGGTGGCGATTGCCGTGGTAGTGGATGAACCTAGGCCTGTTTATTACGGAGGGGTGGTAGCGGCTCCGGCATTTAAAAATGTAGCCGGTGATGTCTTGAAATATCTTAAGGCCAGAGAGCCGCTTAAAGAAACAGCGGCATTCCATGAGACTATTTCGCTTAATTAAGACATTAGGGGATTGCCGCATCAGCGGGAGTTTTGAGGATTTCCCGCTGCGGGGGGTAAGCTCTGATTCCAAGGACGTAGGAAAGGATTTTATTTTCGTGGCAATAAAAGGGGTGCGTCGGGACGGCGGGGCTTTTATAAAAGAAGCCATTGAGAAAGGGGCGAGGGTTATCGTAACGGGAGACAAGGATATCGGGCTGCGGGATTATCCCGGCGTGACGTTTATTACCGTGGATGATGACCGCTTTTCCCTGGCAAGGCTCGCCGATGCATTCTACGGTCACCCTTCCTCAAAGGTAAAGGTCATTGGAATAACCGGTACCAACGGTAAGACCACGATACTCTATTTATTGGAGGCGTTATTGAAGCAGGGAGGTTTTAGCAGCGGGGTTATCGGTACCGTTAATTACCGTTTCAAGGGCAAGGTTATGAATTCCAAAAACACTACCCCCGGCCCGCTCGAATTGCAGTCTCTCCTAGACGGGATGAGAAAAAGCGGAGTTGATTTTGCGGTAATGGAGGTCTCTTCGCATGCCCTCCAGCAGCATAGGGTGGGAGGGATCGTTTTCCACAGTGCGATATTTACCAATTTAACGCAGGATCACCTGGATTATCACGGAACCATGGAGGATTATTTTCTGGCCAAGGCCAGGCTATTTGAAGGGCTCGCTCCTTCTGCCCTGGCAGTCCTCAATAACGACGATGAGTATGGTCGCAGGTTAAGGGGGTTGACGGATGCCACGGTAGTCACCTACGGCATAGATAACCCGTCCGATGTAACGGCAGGGGATATCAGGATGGAGCTGGGCCAGACTAATTTTATTTTTAAATATGCCGCAGGTAAAATACCTATCCGCACTCCGCTTATCGGCAGGCACAATGTTTACAATATCCTGGCCCTGGCCGCCTGGGGGATAGCGGCAGGGTTTAAACCGGAGCAGCTGAAAGCCGCACTGGAGATGTTTACGGTTGCCCCGGGGAGGTTGGAGAGAATTGAGAATAACAGGGGCATAAGCATCTTTGTTGATTATGCCCACACCGAGGATGCCCTCCGCAACGTAATCAGTTCCCTAAGGCAGGTTGCCGCTAAGTCTGCGAGAATCCTGGTAGTCTTCGGTTGCGGAGGAGAAAGAGACAAGACGAAAAGGCCGAAGATGGGTAAGGTCGTCTCGGAGCTGGCGGATTACGCCGTTATTACCAGCGATAACCCCCGCTCGGAGGACCCGGCGTTGATAGTAGAGGATATTAAAAAAGGCATAGCCGGCAATAATTACGAGGTGGTCCTGGAACGGCGCGCGGCCATTGCTAGGATTTTATCTCTGGCTGGAGCGGGTGATGTGGTTCTGCTTGCCGGTAAAGGCCATGAGATTTCTCAGATATACTCTGATTCCAGCGTAGATTTCGACGATAGAGAGGTTGCGAGGCAATGTTTAAGACAGGGGAAATCCTAAAGGCTACGGGGGGTAAATTGCTTGCCGGTTCGCCTGAGTCTGTGCTGGGGGGCGTATCCCTGGACAGCCGCACTATTAAGAAGGGCGGGATCTTTATTGCCATCAATGGCAGGAATTTTGACGGCCACGATTTTATAGATAAGGCAATACAGAAGGGTGCGGCGTGTGTTGTCAGCGAAAGAGGAATGCGGCTGGACAGGATTAAAGGTGCGGCTTTTATTAAAGTCAATAACAGCCAGAAGGCGTTAGGCGGCATCGCTTCCTACCATCGCATGAGGTTTGACCTGCCTTTTATCGCGGTTACCGGTTCCAACGGCAAGACTACTCTTAAGGATATGGTCGCCTGGGTTTTATCGGCGCGCTACCAGGTCATAAAGAATGAAGGCACAAAGAACAACCAGATCGGCCTGCCGCTCGCCCTGCTGGGTCTTAACGACAAACATCAGGCAGCGGTCCTGGAGATAGGCACCAATCATCCAGGCGAGGTCGGCTATCTCGCCGGCATCTACAAGCCCAATATCGGGATTATTACGAATATCGGGCCTTCGCACCTTGAGCATTTTGGCAATCTTGAATCCGTATTTAAGGAAAAGTTTAGCCTTATCCGGAATCTCTCCCGTCCGCACCTGGCTATCCTTAACCGCGACGATAAGTTCCTGGGGCCTGCTGTGAAGAAAAGCGGCGGGAGGGTGTTTAGAGTAAGTTTCGGTTTTGACAACCGCAGTGATTTTATGGCTTCGGATGTCAAAGAGTTAGGTAACGGCTTGGGGTTTAGGGTAAACGGGCATCAGGGCATAGTTTTAAATACCTTCTGCAGGCATAATATCTATAATGCCCTTTGCGCAGTCGCGGTGGCGCGTATCCTGGGTATGGATTATAGGGGGATCGCCTTGAGGCTGAGGTCTTTCGATTTCCCGCGTGGCAGGTTCAAGCCTTTAAGGCGCAATAAGGTTAATTTTATCGATGATACTTATAATTCCAACCCGTTGTCTCTGAAATCAGCTTTGGATACCTTCGGTAATTTAGCCTGCCACGGAAGGAAAATATTTATTATGGGCGATATGCTTGAGTTGGGCGGGAAGGAAAAGGCCTTTCACTGCCAGGCAGGCAGGGATGCTGCCCGCGTATCAGACGTTATGATTTTTACTGGCAGGCTCTGTAGGTTTGCGGCGGAAGAGGCCTTAAGGAGCAGCGCCCTGAAGAAGATATTTATCTGCCGGGACAGTTCTGAGGCGCGCAAGGTTCTTTTTAAAAAAGTTATCCCTGAGAGCCGTGATATCATACTGGTCAAGGGGTCGCGCCTGATGAGAATGGAATATATATTTAGCTAAGAAGCGTTTTGCCATTGCTTGCCGGTAGGCGGGGATTGTCTTGGAAAGCGCCCCCGGCTTGTGTTATAATACCTATCTATGCTGTACTATCTTTTATACTCCCTTCACGGGATGGTCTCCTCATTGAATATCTTCCGCTACATTACCTTCCGTGCGGCGCTGGCTGCTATTACCAGCTTCTCGGTCTGTTTGTTATTGGGGCCGGTGGTTATCGCCGCCCTTAAAAAATTAAAGGTCGGCGAGAATATCAGGAAGGAAGACAGCAGGCAACTTTATGAGTTGCATGGCAAGAAGCAGGATACCCCTACGATGGGAGGGGTATTGATACTGTTGGCGATACTCTCCTCGACTATCCTCTGGGCCGATATCTTGAATCCCCAGATACTCCTTGCGCTTTTTACGACGGTCTGGCTTGGCATAACCGGTTTTATCGACGATTATCTCAAGCACATAGGGAAATGCTCCAAGGGGCTTACCGCCAGCACCAAATTCAGCAGCCAGATTGTGCTGGGCCTTATCCTGGGGATCTTCCTTCTCTTTGACCCTCAGAACAGCACTAATCTGGACCTGCCGTTCTTAAAGGATGTCTCGCTGAACCTCGGTATATTCTATATTATTTTCGTGATTATCGTAATCACCGGCTCTTCCAACGCCGTTAACCTCACCGACGGCCTGGACGGTTTGGCCATCGGATGCGTGATTATGGTGGCGCTTACCTACGCGGTCCTGAGTTACGTCTCCGGCAATATAAGGTTCAGCGACTATCTTTTTATACCTTATATCCGCGGTGCCGGAGAGCTGGCGGTGTTCTGCGCCAGCATCCTCGGGGCAGGTTTGGGGTTTTTGTGGTTCAACTGTTATCCGGCTTCCATCTTTATGGGGGATACCGGTTCCTTATCGCTGGGGGGCGCATTAGGGATAGTGGCGCTTTTGATTAAGAAGGAATTGCTTCTGGTAATCGTGGGGGGGATATTTGTCCTGGAGGCCGTCTCGGTAATATTGCAGGTAGCGTCTTTCCGTTTTACCGGCAAGCGCATCTTCCGGATTGCGCCCCTGCATCACCATTTCCAGTTCCTGGGTTGGCCGGAGAGTAAGGTGATTACGCGTTTCTGGATCCTGGCCAGCCTTTTGGCGCTCCTTACCTTGGTTACCCTCAAGATAAGATAACCGGTTTTTCTGCTAATGCGCAACAAGGATTATTTTAAAGGCAAAAAGGTTACTGTCGTCGGCCTGGCGCGTTCGGGGATAAGCTGTGCCAGGCTGCTTGCTAAATCGGGAGCGGTTGTCAGCGTTACCGACAGCCAGGATACGGCGGCAACCCGGGCCGCCAGGAGCCGGCTTCTTACGTATGGCATCAAGGTAGAGCTGGGGCAGCACACCAAGGGGCTTATCAGGGGCCGCGACTTGATAGTGGCTTCTCCCGGGGTTTCGGATAAATCTCTGCCCCTTAGGTGGGCGGCAGGATTAGGCATACCGGTAATAGGCGAAATAGAGGCAGCCTGGATTCTTTCTCCGGCTGAGGTTATTGCCGTTACCGGTTCAAACGGCAAGACCACGGTTACCACCCTCATCGGGATGGTTTTGAAAGAGGCGGGGAAAAGAGCGGTAATCTGCGGAAATATCGGAAACCCATTCAGCCGGGAGGTAGATAAGCTAAGAAACGGAGATTTTGTGTCGCTTGAGGTGAGCTCTTTTCAATTGGAGACAATCCGCGATTTCAAACCCCGTATCGCAGTTATCCTGAATTTCAGCCGCAACCACCTGGATAGATACCATAGCATGCGCCAGTACCTGGCGGCAAAGACGCGTATCTTCATAAACCAGGATAGCGACGACTTCCTGGTAATCAACCGGCAGGACCCGGTTTTAAAAAAGGCGGCAGGCAAGGCGAGGTCCCGCCTTGTTTCTTTTTCTCCCTCCGCTAAATTCAATGCCAACCAGGCAGCGGTTATGGTAGTGTCTTCGATATTGGGAATCAAAAGGAGCAATGTCCTTCGGGTATTCCGGAGATTCAAAGGGATTGAGCACCGCCTGGAGGAGGCAGGGAAGATCAGCGGGGTAAGGTTTATAAACGATTCAAAGTCTACCACCGTGGATGCCACTGTCTGGGCCTTAAGCAATGTCGATTATCCGTGCATACTCATTGCCGGAGGAAGAGAGAAGGGTAATGATTATGCGCCGGTACGGGAGTTGGTTCGCAGGAAGGTCAGGGAAGCGGTCTTAATTGGAGAGGCAAGAGGCAGGATTAGCAGGGCCCTCGGAGGGATTATCCCTTTGCACGAGGCCGCAAGTTTAGGGGAAGCGGTGCGTATCGCATTCTCCCGTGCCGCAAGCGGCGAAAGCGTGCTCTTGTCTCCGATGTGCAAGAGCTTTGATATGTTCGCCAATTATGAGGAGCGTGGCAGGGTTTTTAAGGCTGCGGTGCGTCTCCTCGCCAGAGGTGCCTGAGCTATGGTCCGCAATATCCGTATACGCCTGTTTAACGTTACCATAATCCTCATCTCTATAGGCCTGATTATGATTTATAGCGCTTCAAGCATCTATGCCTGGGAGAGATACAGCGACAGTTTTTTCTTTCTGAAAAGGCACCTGAGTTTCGTAATGATTGGAGTGGCATTGGCGTTTTTGGTAATGAGCGTGGATTACCGCAGACTGCGCCCGTATGCCAGGTCTCTGCTTTTGATATCGCTTTTACTGTTAGTGTTGGTGCTTATACCAGGGCTCGGTAGGGAGATTTCCGGGGCGCGGCGTTGGTTCAGGTTCAGGTTACTTAGTTTCCAGCCTTCGGAGTTGGCCAGCATCGCCTTGATTATATATGTTGCCGATTTTATCGCCAGGCGGGGAAGCATGATCAAGAGTTTCTGGCGCGGCTTCCTTCCTCCGGTGATCGTCATAGGCGCCGTGCTCTGCCTGATCCTCCTGCAGCCGGACCTAGGTACGGTGATTGCGCTGGGCAGCGTGGTGTTTTTGATGCTTTTTATTTCGGGGGTCAAGGTTTCTTATCTCCTGTCGTTGGTGCTTCTGAGCCTGCCGGCGTTATACTTGCTGGTCTTCAGCGTCCCCTACCGGCGCATGCGCATTCTCGCGTTTTTAAATCCCTGGGCTGACCCCAAGGGTAGCGGATTCCAGATCATCCAATCCCAGATTGCCCTCGGCTCGGGCGGGCTCTTCGGGACAGGTCTGGGGCATTCCAGGCAGAAGTTGTTTTATCTGCCTGCGGCGCATACGGATTTCATTTTTTCCATTATCGGAGAGGAACTTGGCTTGCTGGGGACGATGGCGGTGATAATCCTTTTTATTATTTTTATCCAGCAGTGCCTCAAGATTCTGAAGAACACCCGGGACAGGTTCGGTTATTTCCTGGCGCTGGGGCTCACGCTTATGATTTGCCTCAAGGCCATTATTAATATCGGCGTCTCCTGCGGCCTTCTGCCGACCAAAGGGCTACCATTGCCTTTTATCAGTTACGGCGGTTCCTCTTTTATCTTTGACATTATCAGCGTCGGTATTCTCATGAATATCGCCCGCACCGGGGAATATCCATGATGAGCGCTTCCTGCTTGAAATCGGCGAGGGTGATGGCGGTGGCGGGCTCAAGCGGCGGGCACATATTCCCGGCGGTAAGCCTATTGGATAGCCTCAGGGAAAGTGAGCCTTCCGCCGAAGTGCTCTTGCTTTTGCCGCGGCGCAGCATTAAAGACCGCATCGGGGTTCTTGAATATCCGGTCGTTGCCATATCCATTATCCCAGTTAAATTAGGCCTTGATTTGCGCAATCTCATCGCTATATTAAGATTTTTAAAAGGATCTTTTGAGGAATTGACGGCGCTATTGAAATTCCGTCCGAACCTGGTGGTCGGTTTCGGCAGCATCTCCTCAATACCCCTGGTGTTATTTGCCCGCATGGCGGGTATTAAGACTCTGATACACGAGCAGAACGTGATACCAGGAAGGGCAAACAGGTTTTTGGCTTTTTTCGCCGATAAGATTGCGCTTTCTTTTGCGGATACCGGAGTTTACCTTAAATGCCCGAAGGAAAAATTAATCGTTACCGGTAACCCCCTGCGCCGTCAGATGGCGCCTCTGGATAAAACGGAGGCGAGGGGGTATTTCGGATTGAGCCGCGATAAATTCACAATTCTCGTAAGCGGAGGGAGCCAATCCAGCAGCAACATCAATGAGGGGTTCCTTAAGGTATCCAAGCGTCTTAGGGGGAGGTTTTCTTTTCAGCTGATACATCTGGCCGGCCGCAATGACTGCGAGCATTTAAGAGAAGAATACGAGAGAAGCGGCATAGAGGCGCGGGTTTTTTCTTTTTTGGACGCCATGCAATACGCCTACAGCGCCTCGGACGCGGCGGTTTCCCGCGCCGGGGCAACCACGATAGCGGAGCTTATCTTTTTCAGGCTGCCCGCGATACTGGTGCCT
>JBAZKK010000002.1:0-76141 GCA_041650795.1 Candidatus Omnitrophota bacterium
TGATGGACGACTCCAAAAAGGCGGTTTCCATGTATGCCAAGGAGGCGGGGGATTTAATCTATATCGTGGGCAGGACACACCATGAATTGGGAGGCTCGCATTATTATGACCTTCTAGGTTTTACGGGAAACAGCGTTCCGAGAGTGAACACGCGCCTTGCCAGGGAGACATTCTTGAGGTTAAGCCGTGCTTCCGGGGCCGGGCTCATCAAGGCAATGCACGATTGTTCTGACGGCGGCTTGGCAGTGGCAGCTGCCGAGATGGCCTTTGCCGGCGGTTGCGGGATGGAGCTGTTTTTATCCGAGGTGCCCTATACCGTAAAAGACAAAAAAAGCAACGACGTCATCCTATTTTCAGAATCTAATTCCCGTTTTATGGTGGAGGTCAACAGGCGCAGGCAGAAGCAATTTGAGCGTATGCTTAGAGGGGTTCCGTTCGGGTTAATCGGATGCGTATCAGGAGGGAGTGATTTTAAGGTCTGGGGCCTGGATAACAAGCTTTGCATTGCGACGGATATCGCAGGGCTTAAAGAGGCCTGGCAGGCGCCATTGAGGTGGTAAAATGAAGAGACCAGCAGTGCACGATGATTTTACCAGCGAGGACACGTGGCGGATATTCCGCATCATGTCGGAATTCGTAGACGGTTTTGAGGTATTGTCGCAGGTAGGCAAGGCCGTCTCCATCTTCGGCTCCAGCCGTTCAAGGCCGCAGGATAAATATTACAAATTGACCGAGGAGGTGGCGTATCTATTGGCTAGGGAGGGTTTTGCCGTTATCACCGGCGGCGGGCCGGGCATTATGGAGGCTGCCAATAAAGGAGCGCGCCGGGCAAAGGGGCATTCCATCGGGCTCAACATCCAGATACCTTCGGAGCAGAAACCCAATCCTTACATAGATACCCTGCTGGACTTCCATTATTTCTTTGTGCGTAAGGTAATGTTCGTTAAATACGCCAAGGCCTTCGTGATTATGCCGGGCGGTTACGGAACGCTGGATGAGTTTTTTGAGGCCGTCAATCTTATCCAGACGCGCAGGATAAAGCGTTTTCCGGTAGTGCTCTTCGGCGGCAAATACTGGGAGGGGATGCTTAGTTGGCTCAAGCGGGAAGTATTGCGCCAGGGCAATATCAGCCCTGCGGACCTGGATATCTTTAAGCTGGCGGATACGCCCCGCCAGGCAGCGGAGATTATAAAGAGATTTTATGAAAAGACCTAAGGTATGTATCTTGAGGACCGCAGGCACCAATTGCGACAGGGAAACCGCATACGCATTCTTAAAGGCCGGGGCAGAGCCCGAACTTGTCCATATCAACACTTTTATCAACGCGCGGGGTAAGCTTGATGGTTATCGTATTTTTGCCATCCCGGGAGGCTTTAGTTACGGCGATGACGTTGCCGCCGGAAAGATCCTGGCAAATGAGCTGAAATACAATCTCGGCGAGAAGCTGCAGGATTTTATCCGTTCGGGCAAGCCCATCATCGGCATCTGCAACGGATTTCAGGTACTCATAAAGTGCGGGCTCCTGCCGGGTAACAGCGGCTTTGAACAGGAAGCCAGCCTTATCATCAACGATTCTGCCAGGTTTGAGGACCGCTGGGTGTATTTAAAGAACCTTTCCTTTAACCGTAAACAGAAATGCATTTGGACAAAGGGACTGCCGGGGGTAATATATCTTCCTGTGGCGCACGGAGAGGGAAAGTTCGCAGCGCGCAATAAAGAAGTCCTGAGGTCTCTTAAGAGGAACAATCAGGCAGTTTTTCAGTATTGCGATGAAAAATCCGGGCTTGCCGGTTATCCCGCCAACCCCAACGGCTCACAGGAGAATATCGCCGGGATATGCGATGGTACAGGGAGGATCCTCGGGCTGATGCCGCATCCTGAGAGGCACATCTTGAATTCCCAGCACCCCCGTTGGACCGCAGGCGCCAGACACCTTAGGTCCGGGGAAGCTGACGGCATGCTTATTTTTAGGAACGGAGTGGAATATGCCAGAAAACTTTAACGATCGGCCAAAGGAATTTTGCGGTTTATTCGGGATATACGGTCATAAGCAGGCCAGTTGGTTCACATATTTAGGTTTATACGCCCTTCAGCACCGCGGACAAGAGGCCTGCGGGATTGCGGTTAATAACAAGGGGAGCATCCTTGTGCATAGGCAGACAGGCCTGGTCAGCGACGCATTCGGGGCAGAGATGCTTGGCAGACTAAAGGGTGATATGGCAGTGGGGCATGTCCGTTATTCTACCACCGGCTCCAGCACTTTGAAGAATGCCCAGCCGTTATTGATTGATTACGCCAAGGGGTCGGTGTGTATTGCCCATAACGGTAACCTGGTGAATTCACTTTTTCTTCACCAATACCTGGAGAGGCGCGGTTCGATATTTCAGACCACTACAGACTCCGAACTTATCATACACCTGATGGCCAAGGCCCAATCGCGTGACTTAAAGGAAAGTCTTTTCTACGCCCTCCGGCGTATCAAGGGCGCTTATTCTCTGGTGATGATGGATGAAAAAAACTTAATCGGGGTGCGCGACCCCATGGGATTCAGGCCATTGGCTTTGGGAAAGCTTGGCAGCAGCTGGTGCCTGGCCTCGGAGACCTGCGCCTTTGATTTGATAGGCGCCAGGTTTATCCGCGAGGTAGAGCCCGGGGAGATACTCTTCATCAATAAGGAAGGCATCAAGTCCTTTAGGCCGAAGGAATGGAGCAAGAGAACGCACCATGCCTTCTGTACCTTTGAGCATATTTATTTTTCCAGGCCGGATTCGGTTGTTTTCGGAGAAACAGTGCATCTGGTGCGGCGTAAGCTCGGCGCGCAATTGGCGCGCGAATATCCTGCGGATGCGGACTTTGTAGTGCCGGTGCCGGATTCCGGGTTTTCCGCAGCGCTGGGTTTTTCGCAGGAATCGGGCATACCCTTAGAGATGGGCATTATCCGCAATCACTACGTAGGCAGGACTTTTATTCAGCCGGCGCAGGATATCCGCGACCTGGGGGTGCGGGTAAAATTCAATTTATTGCGCGATATCCTTAAAGGCAAAAGCATCGTTATCGTAGATGATTCCATCGTACGCGGCACGACTTCAAAGATACGGGTGCGTAACCTCCGCGCAGCAGGGGTAAAACGGGTACACCTGCGTATCTCCTGCCCCGCGCACCGGTTTCCCTGTTTCTACGGGATTGATTTCCACCGCTCCAGCGAACTGATCGCCAACCGGTATAGTTCTGTTGATATGATAAGGCGTTATCTCGGCGTGGATAGCCTGGGATATTTGAGCCTGGGAGGGATGTTAGGATGCCTGAAGAACCCCAGGGAAAATTACTGCACTGCGTGCTGGACCGGTAAGTATCCTATTACCCCGGAGAAGAAAGCTGGTAAATTTTCGCTGGAGGCCCGTTGTTGCGGCCAGGGGGACATTTAAGAATGGGGAGTTTGACTTATCGCAAGGCAGGCGTGGACATAGAGAAAGCAAGCGCCTTTAAGAGCAATATCAAATCCCTCCTGCGTCTCTCCTTCAGGGACGGCGCTCGCCGCGATATCGGAGGCTTCGGGGGATTCTTTGACCTTTCGGCGATTAAAATGAAGAGCCCGGTTTTGGTATCTTCCGCGGACGGCGTGGGGACTAAATTAAAGATCGCCGCGCTCGTCAATAAGCACGATACCGTTGGGATTGACCTGGTAGGCATGAATGTTAATGATATACTTTGCACCGGAGCCGAGCCGTTGTTTTTTCTTGATTATATCGCCTGCAATAAATTGGACGCAGCTGTTCTCCGCGAGGTGGTGCGCGGCATAACTACAGGTTGCATCCAGGCAGGTTGTGCCTTGGTTGGAGGGGAGACTGCCGAGATGCCCGGGATGTACACAAGAGGGGAGTATGACCTGGCAGGTTTTTGCGTGGGCGCGGTGGAGAAAGCCGATATTATTGACGGCAGCCGCATTGAAGCAGGTGACGCGATACTGGGTATTGAGTCTGGCGGCCTGCATTCCAACGGCTTTTCCCTCGTAAGAAAGGCATTCAGCCCCCGGTCTCTTAAGAGTTTATCCGCGGAGCTACTGAAGCCCACCCGCATCTATGTGAAGCCGCTCCTATCATTGCTGCGCAGCAAGGCACTCAGGCAGCGCTCCGTCTGCGCCGTAAAGGGCATCGCGCATATTACCGGAGGCGCCTTTTATGATAAGATTGCCAGGATCCTTCCTTCTGACGTAGATGCCTTGATTAAAAAGAATTCCTGGGATATACCAAAGATATTCTTTCTTATCCAGAATAAAGGGGGTATCGCCGACCGCGAGATGTATCATACCTTGAATATGGGGATCGGGATGGCTTTGATCGTGAGGCCGGTTTTCAGAGAGCAGATAAGATGCGCGTTGGCCCGCCTCGGGCTTAAGGTATGGAGTATCGGAGAGATTGTTAAAGGCAGGGGGAGGGTTGAGATTTTTTAGCGCTAAGCGGTATCGTATCGGCCGTTATTAATATTTATACCCGGCTTTAAGAGGCACCCAGCTCCGAGAGGCACTTGGCGTTAAGCGATATAAGAAGTACCCAACGCTAAACGGAATTGCGTTGGTATTCGTCCCGTGGCGAAATAGGCCGGTATCCGCCCTCTGGCGGAATTGCGCCAGTGTTCTGTCTGATAATTAACACCCAACGCCAAGCGGTATTGCGTTGGTGTTCTGTCTGATAATTAACACCCAACGCCAAGCGGTATTGCGTTGGTGTTCTGTCTCTACAGAAGGAGGGTAGGATGAGGATTTTAAAGGTATTTTTGGCGTTGGTTTTGATGCTGCAATTGGCAGCGCCGTTAGGTATCTGTGCCGATGATATTAATGTCAATCTTTTGTTGCAGGAGACCCAAAAGAGAAGCGAGAAGTCAGGCGAGATAAACTTTGTCTGGTGGATACCCGAGGAATACTGGAGGGCGAGCCTCGCCCAGAACCCCGCCACTACGCCTCAGCAGGTCGAGGCAATTGTGAGCGTTTTTAAACCCTATGTTGTAATGGCGGTAGTGGAAGGCAAGGTCGATGCGATGGGTAATATTACCTATAGCAGCGAACCGGACATCCGCTCTAAACTGCAGCTTATCGATTCCCATGGGAATCGATATCTTCCGCTTTCCGAAGACGGGATAAACATAAGTACCAAGAGTTTCCTGGCGATGATGAAACCGATGCTGGCAAATATCCTCGGCCCTATGGGGCAGAACATGTATTTTTATACATTTGTTGCCAAGGATAAAAACGGCGTTGATATCGCCGACCCCAGAAAAGAAGGCAGCTTCAGCGTAAGGCTGGGCGATAAGGATTTTAAGTGGGATCTGCCTTTAAGTTCGTTGGTCCCGGAAAAAATATGCCCTATCTGTAAACGCAAGCTAAACGGCACTTATAAGTATTGCCCCTTTGACGGGACGCCGTTACCTTAAGAGAGGATGAGGATTTTAGTCTTAGGTTCGGGAGGCAGGGAGCACGCATTAGCCTGGAAGATTGCCCAATCGAGGCTTGCGGATAAGGTTTTTTGCGCTCCGGGTAACGGGGGGATTTGCGATTCTGCCGAATGCCTTGACATCAAGGCCGACGATATAGCATCCCTTCTTGATTTTAGCCGGCGGGAGAAGATAGATTTGACGGTAGTCGGGCCGGAGGCCCCCCTGGTTTCAGGGATTGCCGATGAATTCGCGCATTACGGCCTGAATGTTTTCGCGCCTTCCCGCGCCGCCGCTGGATTGGAGGCAAGCAAGGTTTTCGCCAAGGAGCTTATGGCGAAATACAATGTTGCCACCGCGGACTTTAGGGTTTTTGATGATGCCGTAGATGCCAAGAGGTATGTCCAAAAGAAAGGGGCGCCCTGCGTAGTCAAGGCTGAGGGGTTAGCCCAGGGCAAAGGGGTAGTGGTTTCCGAGACAACAGAGGAAGCCGTAGACGCAATCTCAGCCATGATGGAGAAAAAGGTTTTTGGAGATGCCGGCAGGCGGGTAGTGATTGAGGATTGCCTGATGGGCGAAGAGGCATCAATCCTGGTGTTAACCGATTCCAAAACCGTAGTGCCGCTCGCTTCCAGCCAGGACCATAAAAGGGTATTTGACGGCGACAGAGGGCCCAATACCGGAGGTATGGGCGCTTATTCCCCGGCGCCGGTAGTCAGCCGCAGTTTATGGGGTGATATCCTCAATAATATTATCTACCGTACCGTTGACGGACTGGCGAGAGAAGGCATAGAATACCGGGGCGTGCTTTATGCGGGTATCATGATAACCAGGGAAGGCCCGAAGGTTCTGGAGTTTAACGTCCGTTTCGGGGACCCGGAGACCCAAGCCGTATTGCCGCGTTTGGAGTCCGATTTGGTTGAAATTATGATGGCCTGCGCAAAAGGAGGCCTGTTGCGTTTTAAGAATCTTAAGTGGAACAGCCGCGCCTGCGTTTCGGTAGTAATGTCTTCTGCCGGTTACCCCGGAAGTTACGAAAAAGGCAAAGAGATTTTAGGGTTGGATGAGGCAGTTAAAACAGGCGAGGTGGTTGTATTCCACGCCGGCACTAAAAAACTTCCGGCGGGTAACGGACAGGAGCCGGCCAGGTACGTGACCAACGGAGGAAGGGTGTTGGATGTGACCGGCTTGGATACTACCATCAAGGGGGCAATTAAGATGACATACCAGGCCGTAGAGAAGATTAAATTTGAAGGGGCGCATTACCGCAGCGATATAGGACAGAAAGCTTTAGCAGCAGTCAGCAGCTAGCAGCCAGGGGTTAGGGGGAGGGGCAGATGAGAAATCCGCTTGTCAGCGTTGTGATGGGGGGTCAATCAGACCTTGAGGTAGTCAAAGAAACCCTGAGGGCATTAAAGGGGCTCAATATCAAGTTTGAGGCAAAGGTATTGTCCGCTCACCGCACCCCTAAGGAATTGACCGCTTACGTAGGAGGGTGCTCTAAAAGAGGGGTGAAGGTATTCATTGCAGCAGCAGGCGGCGCAGCAGCGCTGGCAGGAGTTATTGCTGCGCACACAACCCTGCCTGTTATCGGCATACCGGTTGAGACCAGGAGCCTTAAGGGGCTGGATTCGCTTTTATCTACGGTGCAAATGCCTGCCGGCGTGGCAGTGGCATCAATGGCAATAGGAAGGGCCGGGGCCAAAAACGCCGCCCTCTTTGCGGCTGCGATACTTGCGCTTGGCGACAGGAGGATCGCCAGGGGATTGGCGGCGCTGCGTGAACAATCGCGCCTTAAGATAAAGAAGATTAAAGTCAGAATTTAATCTCATGCCCAATACCAGGATTGTCAAGGTTGATCCGTTGCATCCGGCTCCGGAATATCTTTCTGAGGCAGCCGATATCGTCATGACCGGCGGGTTGGTGATAATACCGACAGAGACCGTCTACGGCATTGCCGCTAATATGTCGAACAAGAAGACCATGGAGCGCCTCTATGAAATAAAAAAGAGACCCAAAGACAAGCCTTTTTCACTGCATATTGATAATAAGGATGAAGCGGATAAATTTTCCGTGGACATACCGACTGCAGCTTATAAACTTATGGACAGGTTTTGGCCTGGGCCTCTTACGCTGGTGTTAAAATCACGCGACAGCGGTAAGATAGGCATACGTTTCCCCGATAACGCCATTGCGCAGAAGGTGATTGCGGATTCGGGGGTGGCGGTGGTATGCCCTTCTGCCAATCTTTCGGGCGCGCCTGCACCGGTTGATTTTCAGGGGGCCATCAGGGATTTGAACGGCCTGGTAGATTTTGCCATTGACGCCGGGCCCACCGCATTGAAGATGGAATCCTCGGTAGTGGATGCCTCTGCCGCCCCTGTCCGCATCCTGCGTGAAGGGGCGCTTGCCGGCAAGGATATCGAGATTGTTGCTGCCAGAAAGGCAGTTTTGTTTGTGTGTACCGGCAATTCCTGCCGTTCGGTGATGGCTGCAGCGTTGCTTAAGAAGAAACTGCAGGAAAAAAAGAAGGATGATGTGGATGTGCTTTCAGCCGGCATTATGCTGGGGGGAGGTTTTGGCGCAACCGATGAAACGCGCGAGCTCCTTAAGGAGGAAGGCATTGATGTTTCCAGGCACCAATCCCGCGGTATTAACAGGGACCTTATCCATAAGGCTGATATTATCCTGGTAATGGAGCGTTTTCACGAACAGAGGGTGTTGCAGATGGTGCCCGAGGCAAAAAATAGGGTGTTTTTATTGAAGGAATTTGCTAAAATAAAGGATAACAATCTGGATATAGAAGACCCCATCGGCCGGGATGAGGGTTTTTACTGCCAGACCTTTGAGCTGATTAAGGAGGCGATAGAGAGGGTGAGCGATATTATATGAAGCCGATATTATTAGCCGCAGACCACGGCGGTTTTTTGTTGAAGGAAAAGCTCAAGGCATATTTAAATAAGGTTGGTTTTAAGACGCTTGACCTAGGGGCTTACTCCGGCGAACGCTGCGATTATCCCCTCCTGGCTTATGCCCTGGCAAAGGAGGTTTCCCGGGGCAAATACCAGAGGGGGGTTCTTCTCTGTAAGAGCGGGATCGGGAATTCCATCGTAGCGAATAGATTAAAAGGGGTGCGCGCGGCGCTTTGCTATAATGTTCGCGCAGCGCGCCTTTCGCGGGAACACAATGATAGCAATATCCTGGTCTTGGGTTCGGTATTTGTGAATGCCACGCTTGCCAGGAGGATCCTGGGCGTTTGGCTTAAGACGCCCTTTCTGGGCGGCAGGCACAGGAGGCGCCTGAACCAGCTCAGGGAAATCGAGAGGATTATTTAAGGAGGGTTAAGGTTGCTTAATCTATTAAGGAAGTCTGACCCGGAGGTTTACGCCGCGATAAGAAGCGAGGTCCAGAGGCAGGAGGAGCACCTGGAGCTTATCGCCTCGGAGAACTTTGCCTCACTGGCGGTGTTGGAGGCGCAGGGCTCGGTGCTGACCAATAAATACGCCGAAGGATATCCCGGCGCGCGCTGGTACGGCGGATGCGAGAATGTCGATGCCGTAGAAGAGCTTGCGATTGCGCGGGCAAAAAAGCTTTTTGGCGCCGAGCACGTTAACGTCCAGCCGCATTCCGGCACCCAGGCGAATATGGCGGTATATTTTTCGCTGCTTAAGCTTAAGGATACCGTACTGGCGATGGACTTGGCTTGCGGCGGCCACCTTTCTCACGGCCACCCCCATAATTTCTCCGGGATGTTTTACCGGGTGGTGGGCTATGGCGTGGACCGTAAGACCGAGCGTCTTGATTACGATTATATTATGCATCTTGCCAAGAAGCATAAGCCCAGGATGATTATTGCCGGCGCCTCAGCTTACCCGCGTGCCATTGATTTCAAGGCTTTCAGGAGGATCTGCGATAAGGCAGGGGCTTATTTATTTGTAGATATGGCGCACATCGCGGGGCTGGTCGCTGCCGGGGTGCATCCTAATCCAGTGCCTTACGCCGACTTCGTGACTTCTACTACCCATAAGACACTGCGGGGTCCGCGGGGGGGGTTTGTAATTTGCAGGAAGGAGTTTGCCAGGAAGCTCGACAGCCGGATTTTCCCCGGCACGCAGGGGGGGCCGTTGATGCACGTTATCGCCGCTAAGGCCGTAGCATTCAAAGAAGCGATGAGTGCGGATTTCAAGAGATACCAGCGCCAGATTGTTTCCAATTCCCGGGAACTCTCCCGTTCCCTCGCTAAGAGGGGTTTCCGCATTGTTTCCGGAGGCACCGATACGCACCTTTTGCTGGCGGACCTTACTGAGAAGGGGATCACCGGTTCGGATGCCTCGCGCGCACTGGGGGAGTCCAACATCACGGTCAACAAGAACCTTATCCCTTTTGACAAGAAAAGCGCCGCGGTCACCAGCGGCATCCGCCTGGGCACGGCGGCAGTAACCACCCGCAGGATGAAGGAATACCAGATGCGTCAGATTGCCGGGTTTATCAATAGGGCAGTTGAGGCCAGCGATGACAAGAAGGCGCTGCAGTTGATAAGAGATGAAGTTATTGCGCTTACCAGAAAGTATCCTCTTTATCCGCAGCTATCAAAAGGTTTAAAATGAAGAGAAAAATAAAGCATAAGAGGCCCAGCTGGGACGAATATTTTCTGGAGGTAGCGGAGCTCGTAGCAAAAAGGGCTACCTGCCTGCGCCGCCAGGTAGGGGCGGTGTTGGTAAAGGACAAGAAGATACTTTCTACCGGCTATAACGGGGCACCTTCCGGGTTAGACCATTGCTTTGATATCGGTTGCATCCGTCAAAAACTAAATATACCTTCCGGAGAACGCCATGAGCTTTGCCGCGGCCTGCATGCCGAGCAGAATGTAATCCTGCAGGCGGCATTACACGGCACAAGCACCAAGGACAGCACCCTCTATATCACCAATCAACCGTGCGCTATCTGCGCCAAGATGCTTATCAACGCCGGCATCAAAGAGGTCATAATTGCGGATGGTTATCCGGACAGGCTGGCGCAGGATTTCCTGAAGCAGGCCGGGATAAAGGTGAAAAGGGTTAAGGGGTAGGGGTTTTGACCCTTCCCATATGCCAATACTGCCTGTTACATACTGAAATATGAGGTGTCCTTACTGCGGTTGTAAAGATGACAAGGTGGTAGATTCGCGCGCTACCCAGGAGGAAGCGGCAATCCGCCGTCGCCGCGAGTGTCTTGAATGCGGCAAGCGTTTTACTACCTACGAGTATGTAGAGGAGGTATCGCTGTTGGTAGTCAAGAAGGACGGCCGGCGCGAGCCGTTTGACCGCAAGAAGATCTTAAACGGCATTATCAAGGCCTGCGAGAAACGCCCTATCAGCATCGAGAACATGGAAGACACCGTTACCCAGATCGAGCGCACGATCCAAAAGAAATACGAGCGCGAGGTCCCTGCGGAGAAAATCGGGGAGCTGGTAGCCGAGAAGCTCAAGGCGCTGGACGACGTCGCCTACGTGAGGTTTGCGTCCGTCTATCGGCAGTTCAGGGACGTAGGGCAGTTTATGGTGGAACTGGAAGATATGCTTAAAAAAGATAAACGCAAACGCTAAAGGATAAACGGCTATGTTAGAGATGGAATTAAACAAAATCGTAATTGACGAGAAAAGGCATGATCAGCTTATCGTGCTAAAGGAGAAAAACGGCAACCGCGTCCTGCCGATCGTAATCGGGCTGGCTGAGGCCTCGGCGATAAAATTGAAAATCAGCGGTTTCAATCCTCCCCGGCCGCTGACCCACGACCTTTTTTACAGCGCTATAGAAAACCTCAATGCCGCGGTAGAGCGGATTATTATCGATAAATTAGAAGACAGCACCTTTCATGCAAAGCTCGTTCTTAAGGCCGCCTCCGGAGAAAGCAAGGTCATCGATGCCCGCCCGTCTGACAGCATTGCCCTGGCAGTCAGGGCGCGCGCCCCCATCTTCGTAGAGGACGAGGTGCTGAAGAATTCCGAGATGTTCAAAGAGAATCAATGAAGATCGGCGTCATATCAGACAGTCACGATAACATCCCGCGGCTGGAGAAAGCCGTGCGTTTCTTTAACAGAAAAAAGGTGGGTTTCCTGTTGCATGCCGGGGATTTTATAGCCCCATTTGCAGCGCAAAAGCTGAATCTTCTCGAAATGCCCTGGCAGGGGGTATTCGGCAATAACGACGGTGAGAGAAGCGGCCTGACTAAAATTTCCGCCGGCAGGATCCGGCAAGGCCCTTTAAGGCTGCGGCTGGAAGGCAGGAGGATTACCCTGGTACACGATATCAACAGCATCAACCCTCATACAGAGAAAGCAGACCTTATAGTCTTTGGCCATACCCATAAGCCGGAGGTTAACAAGATTGAAGGCAAGCTTATCGTTAATCCCGGGGAATGCGGCGGTTGGCTTAGCGATAGAGCCACCGCGGCAATCGTGGATTTAAGTAAACTCAGCGCCAGTATTATTAAAATCTAGATTCCCTTCATGTCTCTCGCCCCTGAACCCCAGACCAAAAAACTACTGCAGGATATCCTGTGTTTTTCTAGGAAGAAAAAAGCAGGACTTTATCTGGTAGGGGGTTATCTGCGCGACCTCGTTTTAAGGCGCCGAAGGCAAAACCCCGATATCGACATCTGTCTCCAAAAAGGAGCCATTAGCTTTGGCGGTACCCTTGCCAGATATCTTAAGGCGGGTTTCGTAGTTCTGGACAGGGAGCATGGCTCCTGCCGCCTCGTCAAGAACATTAAGGATAGGGTCTATACCCTGGATTTTTCTGATTGGCGCGGCCCTACCCTCCAGGACGACTTGCTGCACCGCGATTTCACAATCAATACCATGGCTTTAGGGTTGGAAGATGCGTTGGTTCGGAAGCCGCAGCGCGGCAGCTGGATTGACCTTTATGGAGCAGGCAAGGACCTGAAGGCCAAGTTAATCCGTATCGTAAACCCCCGTGCCTTTGATGAAGACCCCCTAAGGATCCTAAGGGCATTTAGCCTGGCTGCAATCCTCGGTTTTAAAATTGAAAAACAAACCCTTTCCCTTGCGCAGGCAAAAGCCGCCAAGCTACGGCGCGTTTCTTTTGAGCGCATACGCGATGAGTTGTTTAAAATTCTGGATACGCCGCATTCCTATAAGCACTTTTTGCTTATGGACGGCCTGGGGATTCTTAGGTTCATTATCCCCGAGTTTGAGCCGATGCGCGGGGTAAACCAGGGGCCTTACCATCATCTGGATATCCTAAAACATACCTTTGAGACATTGAGGCAGCTGGAACTTTTGTTGGAGGAGTTGCGCTATAAAAAGCAGTTGAGTAGTTATCTCGATGAATCCCTTTCGGCCGGCAGAAGGCGCCTTGCCCTGCTTAAATTGGGCGCCCTGTTGCATGATGTCGGTAAACCGCGGGCAAGGAGGCGGGAGGGGAGTAAGATCAAGTTTCACGGCCATGAAAGGATAGGTTGCCGTATCTCGGGTGAAATTTCACGGCGGCTTAGGCTTTCCAATTCGGAATGGCGGGCGTTAGAGAAGATGGTTTTCTGGCACTTGCGTCCCGGCTACCTCGGAGATAATGAAGAGCCTACGCGCCGGGCAATATTCCGTTACATGCGCGATACTGCCGAAGAAGCAGCAAGCGTGCTCCTCGTATCCCTGGCTGACCAGCGTGCCACGCGGGGGTCTCTTACTACCCGCAGCTCGCGCCTCAGGCATGAAAGGGTCTGTTTCAGGTTGATAGGAGAGTATTTCAAAGAAAAGAAGAAAAAGTCGCCAGAGAAGTTTGTTACGGGAGATGACCTGATCAGGGAATTGGGGTTATCACCCTCTCCGCTTATCGGCAAGCTCCTGAGGGAGCTCAGGGAATTACAGGCAATCGGCAGGATTACTAACCGCCAGCAAGCCCTGGAAGCTGCCGGGAAATACCTAAAGAGGTAAAACAAGATTATAAAAGTCATAAATTTAATCCGCAGCCAGGTGCGTACTTTTAGGATACCCTGGGTAACGGGGGTTGCCGAAAAAAAGGACCCCTACCGCGTTTTGGTTTCCTGCATTTTGAGCTTAAGGACGAAAGATAAGACCACGGCCGAGGCAAGTTCCAGGCTGTTTGAGGCGGCGGATAACCCCTCTCGCATGCTCGCTCTCAAGAAATCCAGGATATCCAGGCTTATTTATCCTGTGGGGTTCTACCGCAATAAAGCCAGGTATGTCAGAGAGCTGAGTGTCCAGATTATCGATGATTTCTACGGAAGGGTCCCTGATAATTTAGAGGACCTCTTGCAGCTCAAGGGGGTAGGCAGGAAAACCGCTAATCTGGTTCTGGGCCTGGGTTACGGGATACCCGCTATCTGCGTGGATACCCATGTGCATCGCATCTCAAACCGTCTGGGTTGGGTAAGGACGGGGACTCCCGAGGATACGGAACCTGCGCTGATGAAGTTATTGCCCCGCAGATACTGGATTGAGTTGAATACGCTCCTGGTCGCTTTTGGGCAGCACATCTGCCTTCCGGTTTCTCCGCTATGCAGCCTCTGCCGCGTTAGCGGATTATGCCCTAAAAAAGGAGTCAAGCAGCGGCGCTAAAATGTTAAAGCCCTTGCCTTGGCAGGGATTACTGTGTAGAATAAAAGGGCCGATACCTAAAATTATGCTTAACCGCGAAGAATTAGAAGGTTTAATAGTAAAAGACAAGCTCATCGAGGGGTATATGGACCTCAAGACGCAGCTTACCCCTAATGGCTTTGACCTTACCGCAGAGAAGATATTCGAATTTGACGAGGCAGGTGCATTGGACTTTTCTAATAAGGAGCGTCGTCTCCCCAAGGGCCGCGAGCTCATCCCCCAAAAATCCGCAACAGAAGATAAGTTCGGCTGGTGGGATTTGAAAAAAGGCATATACAAGGTAAGGACTAACGAGGCGGTAAATATGCCCCGCGACCTGGCAGGCCTGGCTTTTACGCGTACCTCATTATTGAGGATGGGTGTTTTTACCCAGCACGGGGTCTGGGATGCGGGGTTTCGCGGCAAGAGCGAATTTGTGTTAGTAATAGATAATCCTAAGGGAGCAAGGATTAAGCAAAACGCCAGGGTGGCGCAGATGGTTTTCTTGAGGATTAACGAGACGCAGGATGGCTACCAAGGCATCTACAACAACATAAAGTAGGGACGGTTCTCAAGTGTGGTTAAAACTGTCCCCTAAAGGGACACATCTAACCGTACTTATCCTTAAAAGGGAATATGGTTATAAAGGATACGGAGATTAAGATTGTGCAGGGCGATATCACGGCACTAGAGGTTGATGCTATCGTCAATGCCGCCAATAACAAGCTACTGATGGGTGGCGGGGTTGCCGGGGAGATTAAAAGAAGAGGCGGCAAGATCATTGAGGAAGAGGCAATAAACAAAGGCCCCATCAAGATAGGGGAAGCGGCGGTTACCTCTGCGGGAGCGCTCTCCGCCAGATACGTGATTCATGCCGCAACCATGGGCATGGATTTTAAAACCGACGAGATAAAAATAAGAGATTCTGCCAGGAGCGCATTGAAGGCAGCCGAAGAGCTGAAAATAAATTCTATTGCCTTTCCGGCGCTCGGCTGCGGAGTGGGCGGGTTTCCTCTTTTGGCTTCAGCCAAGATTATGGCCCAGGAGGCACTCAGGCACTTACGCAGCGCAGACAGCAGCCTGCGGGAGATTATATTCTGCCTTTATGATAAAGAGGCCTTTGATATTTTTGATAAAGGAGTAATCGGTTACCTGGATTACGTAACGCATAAGCTTGTAGCCGGACCTTTCCTTACCGTAGATGCCATCATTGAGGTGGAGGAAACGGGCAAAGAGCCCGGCATTATCATCATCCAACGCAGTAATCCTCCTTTTGGCTGGGCCATCCCAGGCGGATTCGTGGATTACGGAGAAAGCCTGGAGGATGCCGTTAAAAGGGAAGCTAAGGAGGAAACCGGCATGGAGTTGACCGATATCCGTCAACTCCACACATATTCCGACCCCTCCCGCGACCCGCGTTTTCACACGGTCTGCACGGTATTTATTGCCAAAGGTAAAGGTAAGCCCAGGGCAGGAGACGACGCGGCGGGCCTGAAGGTGATTAAATTAAGCGAAATCAAAAAATTCAATTTCGCCTTTGACCACGGAGGAATCCTGAGGGACTATCTGAAAAAAAAGCAGCTCGCCGGTTAAAGCAGCAATAATCTATATTAAATTATAATAGAATCCTTACCGTATATTAGCAGACTACTGCGGTGGGGATTTTTTTATTATTTTATGGAAAGAAAGCGTTTTCTAAAATATGCTTTATAGCATTGAAGATGATAGCGTAACATATTATACTTGAAACAGATGCTGTATTTATAGCCTTTCTTTTATTAATATGTGAAAATAATAATATCACACTAAACAATAAAATGCCGCGCCAACCCCAAATATTTTTATAAATATCAATAGAAAAAAGAGGGGATGCTTTGAATGAATAGAGTTAATTTTATCATAGCGCTGTTGTTAGCATCGGCGGTGAGCAGTCCATTAACCGGCGTAGCCTTGGCCCACAGGAATTTTAATGGTATAGATTACGGCTATACCGAAATACGGATTCCTGCTATAGACAAACAAGAATGGAAAATGATAAAAAATTTAGATAAACCTGCTGTTTCAGTTTCTACAATTGATATCGAGCCTTTTCTTAAAATATTATTGAACTCCGCAGCCAAACCCGAAGAGCGTATTGAGGCGGCTGATGCTTTGGCTGCGGCGGTTACAGATTCCAGCAGCACCATGACAGATGAGACTAAAGGCGAGATTGTTGGAGCCTTAGTTCAGGTTTTAGGAAGCTCGACTGAGGCTGAAGTCCGCATAGGAGCGGCTAATGCCTTAGGCAAGATAGGAGATCCTATCACTAGTAAGGCATTAAGGTATTGGAGTAAAAATGCCGCTGATGATGGCATTAAGGCTGCTGCTGCGGATGCCCTTAAGAATATAAGCGGCGCTGATATCATGACTAGCGAAGAGGCGTTTCAAATATTATTGAACTCCGGAGCCGAACCCGATGAACGCGTTAATTCAGCTAATACTTTGGCTGGATTGGCTAAGTCAGGCACCCAAGATGATAAGAACGAGATTGTTGGAGCCTTAGTCCAGGTTTTAGGGAGCTCGACTGAGGCTGAAGTCCGCATAGGAGCGGCTAGCGCCTTAGGAGCGATAGGGGATTCAAGCGCTATTGAGGCTTTAACGTATTGGAGCGCACATGCCGGTGATAAAGGCATACGGGATGCTTCAAGCGCAGCCCTTGAATTAATAAAGGGCAGTAGCGTTACAGGAGCCTCTAGCGTTTCGGAGGATGACGCTGGCGAAATACAAGCCCCGCTTGGAACTGTCGGCATAGAGAACGACGCTTTTGCCGGCGCTACCGGATTTTTCAGCGCTAACAAGTTTGATGATAATCCAATGGCCGGTAATGTTCAGGACACCTGTTCCATTGAATCCCGTGTCCCCTACAATGATAAGATTCTTAGTGATCCCAGAGCCGGAACTGATCCGATTATTGAAAGCATGGGTCTTTTTATCCTCAATAATAGTAATGAGGATTTAACAGCCTCTGCCATCCAGGATAAGCCTCAAGAGGATGTTGTTGATTCGTCCGGTCTTAATGGAGAGGAGTTAAATGCCCCTGAAGGTTTAAATGATGCCAAAATCGCAAACCACGATCTAACTGCTGAACTCGGCTCAGGCAGTGAAGTTTCTTCGTTTTCTGGGCAACCACAGGTATTTTATGTTAATACCCTCCTTCCGGATAGTTATAAAACACTCCAGACTACTCTAAAGGTAGATGAGGCAGGAAAGGGTTGGTTTCCGGATAACCTAAGATCCCGTCCTATTCCAGATGATAGCGCTCCGAGCGATATTAAAGGCAAGGCGACGATACCTCTGGAGAAAAACCGGCAACTCCTTAACTATCTTAATGTTGACGGTAAGGGTAATAGCAGGTATGAAAAGACCGGGATTTCTACCTGGTGCAATATATTTGTTTGGGATTATACCAGCATGCGTGGTTATGAGGTTCCGCATTGGCTCAATGGGGGGGAGTTGTCAGCTAATGGGGTTAGCGAATGGTTGCAGAATGCCGGAGATTATGGCTGGGAGGAGGTTTCCCCTGAAAAGGCTCAAAACCTGTCAAATGAAGGATATGTAGTAGTAGCAGCTCAGCGCAATGCAGGAGGCACCGGCCATGTCGCAATAGTCATACCGGAAGAGTTAGCTCAAGAGGGGATAGAGGCAGGCATAGGTAAGGATGGCAAATTTTACCCTATTATAGCTCAGGCAGGTCAAAAGAATTTCGTCGGTAGGCGAGCCGATGACCCGAATGCCTTTTCTGCCGATGGGGCAAAGATAAGTTATTATGTAAATAGACTTCCAGGAGGATATGAATTGGAACCCCCAACTCCGCTATATTTTGCAGGTGAGGATAATTATCATGAGCTGACGCATGAAAATGCGACTGTGGAGCCTAGGCTGATCGTGCTTCATAGCGACCTTGGTAACGGTACGACCGAGAATACCTACAATGGCTTATCGGCTATTGTTATGGACCGCCCCACAGCGGTTTATAATAGCAATGGTGAGCTAATAGGGGATAAGGAAGTGGATCGTAGTAGTAATGTGCATTTTGCAGTCGGCAGGGATGGAACGGTATGGCAACTTCTGCCTATGTATGAAGATTCGGTAAACGTATCTTACGGGGTGTTCGGTTATCGTGATGCTATAAGTATTGAGATGGGGGGAACGCTAGAACAGTTTAAAGGCGACAATATTTCCGAAGAACAATTAAATGCTACACTGGACCTTGTTATTAACATAATGGTTCAATATAATATTAAATATGACAATGTGTTGGGGCATTATGAGTGTGACACTGCTACTTATGCGAACGGCGATACCTGGGACCGGGGAAAGTCTGACCCCGGAGTTGAGTTTATGCAGGTATTCCGGGTCCGCCTGGCGCAGGAGCTTAATGCGCGGCATCTTGATTTTGGCCAACCGGCTGATCTTATGTTATAAAGTAGCTTTTTCTAAATATGTATTAGGTATATCAGATAGAATATCAGCTAACCTTCCCTCAGCTGTTTTTCCGCATCCACGATATCCCTGTTAATCACGCGCACCGTTTCTTTAATCCTTTCCTTTAAGAGATAGGAGGCTACCTGGGCGTCATAGATTTCCCTGAGCACCTGCACGCTCATGCGGAAATAACGGATTATCTCGCCTTCATCGGTATCTGTGTATTGCAGGACCTTGTCAAAGCGCGTACCCCGGAGCCACGCTTCCATACAAGCGCTTAAATGGAAATAAGGCCTTTTGCTGATGGGGTAAATCCGGTATTTGCGTTCTTTTTCTTTTATCTCTTCGTATAATTCATCGCAGGCATTCTTCAAGTGGCGGCTGTTCTTGGAGATGTTGGATAGGCGCTGGTTCTTGCGCGGCTCAAAGACAACCGCGGCAGCGAGGGTGCCGAGCCCAAATTCATCAACCTGCTCCAGGATATTGCGGCTGTAAAGCTCGCTCAATAGCAGCTCGTATCCGTAGACATTCTTGGCAAACTGCCCTTTATCGGTAAGGGCCCCGTTTTCAATATAACCTAATTCCGTCAAAAGATTCAGTTTTGCCTGCATCAGCCTCAAGGCCTCCTTCTGCTCGTATTTTTTAGACTGAAAGTAATGCAAGGAGGAGGGGTAGATGTCGAATATACCCTCTTTGTGTTTTTCGTAGAGGTTGAGCAGCGTGGCATAAGAGGTGTTCAGCTGGCTGCGCACTTCCTCAGGAGGACTGTAGATAACCCATTTTACCTCGTCAAATTTGATGCGGAGAGGATTTATGCGGCAGTAAACAAAACCTTCCTTATCCATCCCGCGCCTGCCGGCGCGTCCCGCCATCTGGTAGAAATCCCTGGTTTTAAGGGGACGCACAAAACGGCCGTAGTATTTGCGCAGGTCGTCGAAGATAACCGAACGGCTCGGCATGTTTATCCCCAAGGCAAAGGTCTCGGTAGTGAATATGACCCGGAGCAGGCGGCTGGTAAAAAGCCTTTCGATTACCTCCTTAAGGGTAGGCAGCATCCCGGCGTGATGGTAGGCAACCCCTTTTTGCACCAAAGGCCGCATCTGGTTGGCGGACTTCTCGTGGGATAGCTCAAAGCGCCTGCAGAGGTCGTCGTAATATTTCAGTATTTTTTCTTTCTCTGCCGCGTCGAGGAAGTCGTAGTTATAGGCCTCCGAGGCGAGGTCTTCGGCCCGGCGCCTTCCAAAGACAAAGTATATGCAAGGTAGCCCGTTTTTCTGCTGCACGTATTTAATCAGGGTCGCGAGCTTGTTGGGGTAGCCGTATTTTATTCTTTTGAGCTCCGTGATGTTGTTCAATATTTCGTTGCGGCACTGATAGAGAAAATGCAGCGGCACCGGCCTTTTTTCTTCCGTCACGGTTTTGACTGGCCTGTTATGTATGCTTTCAATCCATGATGCGAATTCCCTGATGTTCGGGATGGTGGCGGAGAGGGCCAGTATATTCATATGCCTTGGTAAGAATATCAGCGATTCCTCCCAGACAGTGCCGCGTTCGGGATTATCGATGTAATGCACCTCATCGAAGATAATCCATTCGTAACCGGAGAGGCTTTCAGGTTCATCAAGGACCTTATTGCGGAATATCTCGGTGGTCATAATCAAGACTGGAGCATAGGGGTTTAAGGAAACATCCCCGGTTAATATCCCGATATTGTCGCCGTATTCTGCCTGGAAGTCTCGGAATTTCTGATTGGAAAGGGCTTTGATAGGCGCGGTGTAAATTACGCCGGATTGTTTTTTGATGCAGGTAGTTATGACGTGTTCGGCAATGGCGGTTTTGCCGGCTCCTGTCGGCGCAGAAACGATTACCGAGAACCCGTCGTTAATATAATCAATGGCTTCCTGCTGGAATCGGTCGTAAATCATACTTAGGGACGGTTCTGAACTTAAAGCTGGATTGTCCCCTAAGAAGGGGATATCTGCCTGCCGGCAGGCAGATATTTGTTTTTGAGGTTAGAACTGCCATTTATTATAAGCTAAATTTGTTGATTTATCTATCTAAAAATACTACAATAATGGAAATGGGCTATGGGCTAGCCTTAAGCAAGGCTTGGAATGAACTTAAGAAAACCGGTCTTTCTCAGGGGAGTGTCGTTAGGTTCCTTGCGGACGAGTACGCTTTGGATTTGGAGTCGCAGAGGGTTATGTCTTTATCTTGCAATGCGCCGGCCAAGGATTTTACGGCAATCCTGATTTTACATTACCTGACAGCCGTTTCCCGTGGCCTGCCGTACCTGGAGCGCCATTGGGTTTCATTCAGGGAATTGGCGGGGATAGAGGGGTATTCTGCGGCTTTCCGTAAGCGCGCTATCGAGCCGATACTGCGTAAATACGGCAATAACGCCGAAGGGCTGTTGGGCGCGTTAAAGAGGTTGCCTGGCCAGAGGGCTCCTGAGGCTGATGTAGGCATTGTCCTGGAGGTATTTAACGGGGTGCCGGCGATGATTTTGCTCTGGCGTTCCGATGAAGAGTTCGCTGCCGAGGCAGCCATGCTTTTTGACGCCAGCATCAAGCATATCTTTTGCACCGAGGATATCGCGGTCCTGGCAGGGGTTATCGCCAGCGCACTGTAGAAAAGGAGGATGGGTGTGAAAAGGGCGAGCGTTATCATTTCCGTTATTATGTTGCTGTTGGCAGTTGCTCTGATTTTTGCAGCCGATGAGCCATTTAAGATTTATACCAGCGGCGACGGTAAATTCAGCATCCCTTTCGGTAAAACCTATAATTATTCTGATATCTATGTTAGGAGGGTTATTGACGGAGATACTATCCAACTGGAAAACGGGGAGCGGCTGCGGCTCATCGGTATTGACACCCCGGAGATGCACGAATCAGACAAGCTCTACCGCGACAGCGAGCGGAGCGGCCAGGATATTAAGGTGATTATAAAGATGGGGCAGCGCTCCTATGAGTTTACCAGGAAGCTGGTGGAGGGCAAGCGCGTCAGCCTTGAGTTTGACGCCGAAAAATACGATAAATACAACAGGCTCCTGGCCTACGTTTATTTAAAGGACGGTACCTTTGTCAATGCCGAGATTGTCAAAGGAGGATACGCCTCGCTCATGACTATTCCGCCCAATGTAAGGTATGCGGATTTATTTTCCAAACTCTACCGCGAGGCCCGCGAGAACAAACGCGGCCTCTGGCGGTAGTCAGCCAAGAGGGACGGTTCTGAACTCAAAGCTAACCTGTCCCCGCATTGAGGGGGCAGGTTTAGTCCAACCCGAGAACCGTCCCTAAAAAGGGAGGTATTTATGTTGAGATTTTTATCTGCAGGTGAATCGCACGGTAAGGGTATCCTCTCGATACTGGAGGGCATGCCTGCGGGCTTACGGCTGGACGAGGGTTTCATTAACATGGAATTAAAGCGCCGCCAGGCTGGATTCGGCCGCGGCAGGCGCATGAAGATTGAGAACGACCGCGCTGAAATCCTATCGGGCCTTAAAAACAATATTACCCTCGCAAGCCCCCTGGCAATACTTGTCAAGAATAAGGATTCCAGCATTGAAAAGATGCCCAGGGTTTTTTCCGCCCGGCCAGGGCATGCGGATCTGGCAGGGTTTTTAAAATACGGATTCAGCGATATACGCGAGGTTCTGGAGCGCGCCTCGGCGCGCAACACCGTAGCAACGGTAGCTGTTGGGGCGGCATGCAAGAAACTACTGAAGGAGTTTGATGTCGAGTTTACCAGCAAGGTGCTTTCCATCGGATCCGAGGCAACGCCTGTCGGGATGAAGAGAAAGATCCAAGAGGCGATCAAGAGGAAGGATACCGTAGGCGGAATATTTGAGGTAACAGCCTCCCTTGTCCCGCCGGGTCTTGGCAGTTACGTTCAGCCTGACCGCCGGCTTGATGCAAGGCTGGCTGCGGCAATAATGGCAATCCCCGGGGTCAAGGCAGTCGGTTTTGGCCTGGGGTTCGGTTACGCCAGATACTTTGGCTCCGAGGTGCACGACCCTATTTATTACAGCAGGAAGAAGGGGTATCTGCGCAGGACAAACAATGCCGGCGGCATCGAAGGCGGCATATCAAACGGCAGTAGCATAATACTGCGCGCCTGCATGAAGCCCATCTCTACGCTGCTTAGACCCCTGGATTCGGTGAACCTTATCAAGAGGTGCGCCAGCAAGGCCAGTATCGAGCGTTCTGATATCTGTGTGGTTGAGGCAGCGGGAGTGGTGGCAGAGTCTGCTGCGGCCCTGGTATTAGCCGATGCGTTTCTGGAGAAATTCGGAAGCGATTCCTTGAAGGATATAAAGGAAAGCTACCGGCGTTACCTTAAAAGAATACGTTAGAAATCCCCGCCCCCTTCGTCTATTAACGCAGAAGGAGGTGATTCCGGTGGAGGGAACGGATTTAAAGGTAGTGCGGCTTTACCGCCTGGAAGGGGATTCCAAAACCAAGGCCTTTGTGGACATAGCGCTAGGGGATTTTATCGTTAAAGGCCTGAAGGTCTTGGAAGGCAAAAACGGGCTGTTCCTCGGTATGCCGCAGGAAAAGGCTAAAGACGGAAAATGGTACAATGCCTTTTATCCTGCGACAAAAGAGGCGCGTTCCAGTCTTACAGACGCGGTTTTAGCCGTTTACCGGAGTTAGGACAAGCCCCGCCTTAAAAGCGGGGCTTAAAATAACTCCGTAGTCCATTATTGGCGCTCCGGCCGAGTTGGCGAGGCCGGTGGGAGATGATAGGCATGAATAATATTTATTTAGTGGGTTTTATGGCTACCGGTAAAACAGCTGCAGGCAAGGAGCTTGCCCGCAGGAATAAGCTGTGTTTTATCGACCTGGATGAGCTGATTGAACTTAAGGCAGGCAGGACTGTCCGCGATATCTTTGCCCAAAAAGGGGAGCCGTATTTCCGTAAGCTGGAAAAAGAGGTTTTAAAGGAAGTTGCGCGGGAGAATAATTTTGTGGTTGCCTGCGGAGGCGGAATCGTTATAGATAAAGAGAATATCGCCATCATGAAAAACACGGGCAGCGTCATCTGCCTGACTGCCGGGCCCCGCGTGATTTTAAAGAGGACAGCAGGTTTCACCCACCGCCCCCTCTTGGATGTCAAAGATCCCGCAAGACAGATAGAATTATTGCTTAAGCTGCGCGCCCCTTACTATGCCAGGGCAGATAAGACCCTGGATACCTCTGGGTTGACGGTGAAAGGCGTAGCAGAGAAAATCCTGAGGGTGCTTAAGCCGCAGCCCTCCGGCCGCAAGAAAGGGAGCAGGAGTAAAAAACGCAGATGACTGATAAGGAGGCGCTGCTCGCTCTGAATTTAATCGGTAGCATCGGTAGCGTAAGGCTTAACAATCTCTTGCGTTGTTTCGGCTCCGCCAGCCGCATATTCTCTGCCCGGCGCCAGGAGTTAATCCGTGCCTGCGGCATCGGGGAAAACATCGCTTCCAGAATAACCTCTTTTAACAGCGAGGCGCTTTCAAGGGAGTTTTCTTTAGCCAAAAGGTATGGGCTTAGCATTATTACGCAGTCGGAAAGAGACTACCCCGAGAATCTGAAGAATATTCCCGACCCGCCCCTGGTGCTTTACGTAAAAGGTAGCTTAAGCCGGGATGACGATCTTGCCTTTGCTATCGTGGGTTCGCGCCTGGCTTCTGTTTACGGCTTAACCAATTCCGAGCATTTTGCGGGAGAGCTGGCCTGTCTGGGGTTTTCCGTTGTTTCCGGAATGGCGCGCGGCATTGACACTGCAGCCCACCGCGGCGCCCTAAGGGCAGGCGGCCGGACCATTGCGGTCATCGGCAGCGGATTCAACCACATCTATCCGCGGGAAAACAAAGGCCTGGCAGAGAGGATCTCCGAAAACGGAGCCGTAATATCGGAATTCCCCATAGATGCCAGCCCCTTAAAGCAGAACTTTCCGCGGCGTAACCGCATTATCAGCGGATTAAGCCTCGGGGTATTAGTAGCAGAGGCAGCTTTAAACAGCGGGGCCCTTATCACTGCGGATTTTGCCCTTGAGCAGGGCAGGGAGGTTTTTGCCTTACCCGGTAAAATTGATGTCATGACATCTTCCGGCACCAACGGTTTAATCAAGCAGGGCGCAAAGCTGGTTTCGGGCATAGATGATATCCTGGAAGAATTAAAATCCCCTCTCATGGCAAGGGTTTGCCGGAAAGAAAAAGAGGACTCCCCTGAAATAAAGAGGGATTCTATTGACAGGGAAGAGGCGCTGTTATATAACTTGATTCCGAAGGAGCCGGCATCGCTGGATAATATTATAGAGAAGAGCGGGCTTGGCATCCCGCGTTTATCGGCGTTATTGCTGGAGCTCGAGTTTAAAAAATTAATCCGGGAGCTGCCCGGGAAGAATTTTGTCAGGACCTGATATGAAAGATAAAAGTTTAGTGATAGTCGAGTCGCCCACCAAAGCCAAGACCATCGGGAAAATACTGGGAGATGATTTCAGCGTGGTTTCCTCCATGGGGCATCTGGTTGACCTGCCGCAGAAGAAATTAGGAGTGGAGATTGAAGATAAGTTCCAGCCTTCTTATGTAGTAATCCCCGCCAGGAAAAAAACCTTGAGCAGCTTAAAGAAGGAAGCCAAGGGCAAGGGCCTTATCTATGTCGCTACGGACCCGGACCGCGAGGGAGAGGCTATTGGTTGGCACATCAAGGAGCGGCTTTTTCAAGATAGGGATGTCAAGCGGGTTGTTTTCCATGAGATTACCTCCCAGGCGGTAAATGAGGCTTTCGGGCAGCCGCGGGATTTTGATATGAATATGGTGGAGGCGCAGATCAGCCGCCGGGTCCTCGATAGGGTAGTAGGGTATTTCTTAAGTCCCCTTCTTTGGAAGAAGATCGCCCGAGGCTTGAGCGCCGGGAGGGTTCAGTCCGTTGCCTTAAAGCTGATAGTGGAGCGCGAGAAGGAAATCCGCAGGTTCACCCCGCAGGAATACTGGGAGATTGAAGCAGAGCTCCTCAAGAAAAACGGCGCTTCATTTCTCGCTAAACTCGAAAAGGTCGATGGCGAGAAGCCGAAGATAAGCATTAAAGAGGAAGCCGGGGCAGTTGCCTCCGATATCAAGACCAGGACTTTCTCGGTATCGAATGTCGAGAGAAAAGACAAAAGGCGCCATCCCTACGCTCCGTTCATTACCAGTACCCTGCAGCAGGAGGCCTTTAATAAATTACACTTCAACGCCTCCCGCACCATGATGTTGGCGCAGCAGCTTTACGAGGGCATTGATATCGGCGAAAGCGGACCGGCGGGGCTTATCACTTATATGCGCACGGATTCCACGCGCGTGGCTCCGGAGGCAATCACAGAGGTGAGGGGGCTGATAACCGGCCGCTACGGCAAGGATTACCTTCCCGAATCTCTCAATGTCTATAAAGTAAAAAAATTTGCCCAGGAAGCGCACGAGGCAATCCGGCCCAGTATGGTTAACCGCTCACCGGATTCGCTTATTCGTTACCTGACGCCCGATCAATTGAAACTGTATGATTTAATCTACCGCCGTTTTGTGGCGAGTCAGATGGTGCCGGCGCTTTATGCCGTTACCACCGTGGATATCAAGGCTGAGAGGTATTTATTTAGCGTCTCTTCCACCGAGCTTATCTTTGACGGCTTCAGCGCTGTTTATAACTCCGATAATGAGCAAGAGGATAAGAAAAATAAGATACCGCCGCTGGAGAAGGATGAAGCACTGCAATTGCTGAATCTTCTGCCATCCCAGCATTTTACTAAGCCACCTGCGAGGTTTTCCGACAGCTCGCTGGTCAAGGCCCTGGAGGAGGACGGCATCGGCAGGCCTTCTACCTACGCCCCGATTATTTATACCCTTCTTCATCGTGATTACGTGCGCCGGCTCAAAGGATATTTCCACCCTACGGAATTGGGGATTAAGGTCTGCGAGCTTCTGATGGAGTATTTCCCCAAGATCATGGACGAGGGGTTTACCGCAGCAATGGAGGAAGAGCTGGATGAGATTGAGGAAGGCAGGATGGAACGCCTGAAGGTGCTGGAGGATTTCTACCAGCCTTTCAAGGAGAGTCTGGACTTCGCCCAGAATAACATTAAAAAAGAGGTGGTTGAGACCGGAGAGGCATGCCCCCAGTGCGGCAAACCCATAATCATCAAATGGGGAAGGAAGGGAAAATTCCTGAGCTGTTCCGGTTTTCCGGAGTGCAAATACTCAAAGTCCATTACCACCGGCGTCAAATGCCCCGAGGCCGGATGCGGGGGGGAATTGATTGAGAGGCGTTCCAAGAGAGGATTCTTCTACGGCTGCACCAATTATCCCAAGTGCCGGTTTGTTTCAAAGACCCTTCCCGAGCAGAAAAAAGACACATGATGCAAAGGTATATCGAGAAGTTTGTCCGCTATCTGGAGATTGAAAAGAACTATTCCAGCCATACCATTCTCAATTATAAGCTGGACCTCAATGATTTCGGCAACTTCTTGCAAGAGACGCCGCCGGAGAAGATAGATTACCTCCTGCTGCGTAAATACCTGGCTAACCTAAAAGACAAAAACCTCAATGCCCGCAGCGTAGCGCGGCGGCTTTCAACGCTTCGTTCATTCTTCAGGTTTCTTACCCGTGAAGGTCTCCTCAAGGATAACCCCATTTTAAGCCTCTCCAGCCCCAAGATCGATAAACACCTCCCGGAATTCCTGACTGAGGAAGAGGTGGCTAAATTAATATCTTCCGTGATGCTAAGGGGTGAAAATGATGAGAGAGGGTTGCGCGACCGTGCGATACTGGAGATGTTCTACAGCACCGGGATGCGGATTTCCGAACTGGTGGGCTTGTGCCTTGACGACATTGATTTTATCGGAGGCGTGGTAAAGGTAAAAGGCAAGGGTAAGAAAGAACGCATGCTGCCGGTAGGCAACTGCGCCATCTCAGCCATCCGCGGTTACCTTGACAAGAGGAAAAAGCAGTCCGCGGCGCTCTTCCTGAACAAAAACGGCAGCGCCATCAGCGGGCGCGGCGTCAGGAACATCGTAAAAAAATACCTGAGGCTGGCGAGCATCAAACAGGGGGTGTCGGCGCATACCCTGCGGCATTCCTTTGCTACTCACCTTTTAAACCGCGGCGCGGATTTAAGGAGCGTACAGGAATTGCTCGGGCACGCCAACCTTTCCACTACCCAGATCTACACGCATCTTACTACCGAGAGACTGAAGAATATCTATGACAAGGCCCATCCCCGGGCGTAAAAGGAGCAGGCGATGCGCCTCGTGTATAATTTAATAGCCCTGGCAGTAACCCTGGCGTATCTTCCGGCGTATCTGGCGCGCCGTAAGTTCCATCGCGGTTTTCTGAGGCGCCTAGGCATCCTGCCTCAAGACCTAATGATGAAGCGGCCTATCTGGATCCATGCCGTCAGCCTCGGGGAGGCCAAGGCGGTCAGGACGCTGGTGGAGATACTGCGCAGCGTTTATCCCCAAAAGCAGTTTGTATTCTCGACGGTTACCACTACCGGCAATAAAATTGCCCGGGAGATGGCAAGGGAAGGGGATCTGGTAACTTATCTGCCGCTGGATTTTAGTTTTAGCGTAAGAAATACCATTGCCAGGATCAATCCGTGTATTTTTATTATTGCGGAGACCGAGATCTGGCCAAACCTTATTTCCTGTCTTTTCGGCAGAGGCATACCTGTCGTGATAGTCAACGGCAGAATATCGGACCGCTCCTTCAGGGGGTACCGCATCATAAAATTCCTCTTTGAGCCGATACTCAGGAAGGTCAGTCTTTTTTGCGTGCAGAGCGATAGCGATGCCGCCAGGTTTGTTGCCCTGGGAGTGGCCCCGCAGAATATCCGCGTAAGCGGCAATATGAAATTTGATATTGAGGATAACCCGCGCTTGGAAGATGACGCCGCCGGTTACCGCCGGAAACTGGGGCTTGGAGAAGGGGATAGGCTTTTGGTTTGCGGCTCTACCCATCCCGGTGAAGAGGAGCTTCTTCTGGATGTATACCGGCAGTTATCAGGAGATTACCGCCGTCTCCATCTTCTTCTTGCGCCGCGTCACCCTGAAAGGTCGGTGCAGGTAGGAGACCTTATACGCAAAGCGGGTTTCCAGCCTTCGGCGACTAGCCGTTTAGGGCAGGGAGGTTCAAAAGGAGAGAAGGTATTTATCGTTGACAGCATAGGCGAGTTAATGGGGTATTATGCGGCAGCAGACCTGGTTTTCATCGGCGGCAGTCTTATAAAAAAAGGGGGGCACAACATACTGGAGCCGGCAGTGCTGGCAAAGCCGGTTATCTTCGGGCCTTATATGTTTAATTTCAGGGATATCGCCAGGATGTTTTTGGATAATCAGGCTGCGCTTTCAGTGCGCGGCAGCGGGGAATTAAAAACAAGACTTAAGGAATTATTGGATAATCCTGCGAAGGCCCTGCTTCTGGGAGTCCGCGGCAGGCAATTGATACTGGAGAACCGCGGGGCGACCGGAAGGATCCTGAAAGAAATTGAATCTTTTCTCCCTGCCTCCGGATCGCCTCTTCATTAGGGCATAAACCGTTTTTTCTTCTAAACTAAACAGGTTTTTTGCTAATATGGTCAGGATTATAAGAATAAGCTTACCGGTATTAATATTTGCTTTTTTCTCCGGGGGATATTCTTTGGCTGAAAATAAAGCAGAGAATCCGAGTGCCTCTACGCTTACGGAATTTCGGCAGGCCCTTCGCAAGATTGTTGTGGTAAAGGAGGAGAGGTTTGCCGGCGAATTCGATTCTTATGTGCGCTACATGCCTTCCAGCGGCGCTGCCGGGCAATCCGGAAAAGTGGGCGTGGTGGATTCGTTTTCAGAGTATAGCTACGAGACCAAGGCCTTTGGGAAGCTGCCGGTGGAGCTTGTATTGGGAACCGAATATATGGGGATAAAGAATAGTACCGCGGTAAAGCTCCCATCGCATCTGACCTCCGTATCTTTTGGCGCCGAAACCGTAGTTCCATTTTTCAATATCAGTAAGGTTTATTTTTCGGCAGGCCTGGCCTCTTTATTTACCGGAGACGGTTGGAGCTTCCATTCGTCTTCTTTCAGGATACCGCAGCGTTACTTCTTGATTTACCAGCCGAACGAACAATTAACATTAGTATGCGGGATAGGGGTGTGGCCGGATTATAAGGAGACAGTTTGGCCGATTGCAGGATTTATCTATAAGCCTAACGAGAAGCTTGTCTTTAACCTTGTGCCTAAGGAGCCCGAGATCTCCTATGCCGTAGATGAAAGGTTAACTATTTTTGCGCAGGGGGATATGTCGCAGAGCGAATACGAGGTTAAGCAGGGCCAGCGCAAGAATGCGGTATTGGAGTATAACGAGATACGCCTCGGAGCAGGCGCAAGGTATAAATTCAACCGTCACCTTAAATGTTCTGTTTCGGCCGGCAGCATATTTGACCGCTCTATTAAGTACCGTGATGATAGCCTGGGCAAGGTGGCGGTCAAGAACGGCTTCTATACAGAATTCCGGATGGACCTTGGTTTCTGATGCCTCATTGTTACCTGTCATTCAACCCTGCCCACCGCCTTTCCTTAATAATATAGGGTTTTATCTCTAATGCGTTGTGTGTTATAATATTAACCTGGCTAAGATGTTAAAATACAAGAAGATAAAGATTGGCAAAGGGTTTATAGAGACACTCGTAATGGATCTCGCCAAAAAGCGCCTTATAGTTTTAAGAGGCAGGTACGGGTATGTCATGTGCGGTTACCTTAACCTTAAGGCCGCCCGGAATTTTAATGATGCGGCGGCAAAAATCACGGGCGTCTCTAATATTAAAGGGGCCTTAAAGGCAAAGGTATTCGCCAGCACCCCCCGGGCGCGGAGGCTTGGGGTATATCCCGGTCAGCCGATAAGGGAAGCGTTAAAGCTCATGGCCTGATGAAGATTATTAACGAAAAGATCTCCCTTAACACCAAGGGAAACCCCGACCTTCTCGATATTACCGCAGATATCAAGAGGATCCTTGACTCGACCAACCTTAAGCGGGGCAGCGTTACGGTTTTTGCGGTCGGCTCCACCGCAGCCATTACCACCTTTGAATACGAGCCCGGACTCCTTCAGGATATGCAGGATATCTACGAGAAGCTCGTTCCTCGCCGCAAGGGTTATTATCACGATGATACCTGGGGGGATGCCAATGGTTTCAGCCATCTGCGCGCTGCCTTGCAGGGGCCATCTTTGACCATTCCCTTTGACGAAGGGAAACTTCTGCTGGGGACCTGGCAACAGGTAGTGCTGGCCGAATTTGACAATCGGCCGCGTAAACGCCAGGTGTTAATTCAGATTATAGGTGAATAAAATGCGCAATTACCTCTATCGTCTTGCTACGGATTCATCAGGCGGAATCATTGCCGGGTTTATGAAGGCGTTGCTTTGGGTATTATCATGGTTTTATGGGCTGGTGGTGCGGGTTCTGATTTTCATGCGCTCGCGCAGACCTAAAAAAGCGGGATGTCTGGTTGTCAGCGTCGGAAATATTACGGTAGGGGGCACAGGCAAGACAAGCCTGGTGGAGTTCATATGCCGTTACCTTAAGGACAACGGCCGCAAACCAGCAGTGCTCACCCGCGGTTACAAGAAGCCCCGTCTGGCAGGCCGCAGGCCGCAGTGCGCTTATGAAACTATGGGGGACGAGCCGTATATGCTGCAGAGGAACCTCAAGGATGTCTTGGTGATAGTTGACGCCGATCGCTTGCGCGGGGCCAGGCAGGCGCACGATTACTACGGGGTTGATACGGTAGTGCTGGATGACGGCTTCCAACAATGGGGAATCAAGAAGGATCTGGATATAGTCGCTATCGACGCAACAGACCCTTTCGGTAATCGTAATATGCTTCCCCGTGGAATCCTGCGCGAACCGCTTTCTTCCCTCAGGCGCGCGGATATACTAGTATTGACCAAGACGAACCTTAACCCCGATAACCAGGATATCAAGGATTTTTTAAGCGGCATAAATCCCCGCGCCTTCATCGCAGAGAGTATTCATCAGCCGCTAGGGTGTTATCTCCTGGGTAGAGAGAACGATATGCTGGGGGCGGATTTTCTTAAGGGCAAGACGCTGGCTTTATTTTCAGGTATTGCCGACCCCGATTCATTCGAAAACCTGGTTTTAAGCCTGGGCGCCCAGGTGGGGCTCGCCTTTACTTTTGACGACCATCACCGTTATACCAAGAGCGACATCGATGGCATAATGGCTGCAAGCCGCCAGAAAGGCATCTCTACCATCGTTACCACCGAGAAGGATGCCGTGAGGCTGCGGCAGGTTTGCGCCGGTCCAGGCAATACGCAGATACTGGTGTTACGTATCGGATTGAAGATTACGCATAATGAAAAAGGACTACTGGATAGATTACTTGGGATATACCGCCCTTAAGCTGCTGGGGCCGTTGATCCGCGCTCTCCCCGTGTTTTTTAGTTTTTTTATCGGCCGGCGGCTCGGAGATTTGTTTTACTGCCTGGACAGCCGCCACCGCGCCCTAGTCTATTCAAATATCAAAAGGGCTTTGGGGGATAGCCTACCTTGCTGCCGCATAAAAAAGATTACCCGCGAGTTCTATCAGGCCTACGGACAGAATTTCATTGAGATATTCCTGATACCGCGCATCGACCATGCCTACATCGATAAGTACGTCAGTTTCGAAGGGCTCTCTTTTATCAAGGATGCCGTTGCGCGCGGCAAGGGGCAGATATTTCTCGGCGTTCACGCCGGCAGCTGGGAATTATCCTCGTTGTTCTGCATGAGGTTCGGGATTGCCTACAACATCTTTGTGCGTAACCAGAGATATCCGCGCCTTGGGCAGCTGCTGGATTCTTACCGCACCCAAAAAGGGGCGCGCATGATTAAGAAGGAAAACGAGCTGCGCCAGCTCATCCGCGTATTTGGGGATAACGAGGCGGTAGGGATGAGCCTGGACCAGGGGGGCAGGGAAGGGATGCTTTTGGATTTTTTCGGCAGGGACGCTTCTTTTGCCACCGGAGCCGTAAGGCTGGCGCTTAAATATAATCTAGCTATTGTCCCTACGTTTAATACTAGGGTTAAGGGGCCCTACCTAAAGTTTATGCTGGGTCCGATATTTGAGGTCCAAAGGAGTGGAGATATTGAGAATGATGTCCGGCATAACCTTAAGCGCTTAGTTGCCTTCTACGAGGACTACATACGCAAATACCCCAAGGATTATCTTTGGTCCTATAAGGTATGGAAATATAGCTTAAAGAGAGAAATCATTATTTTGAGCGACGGCAAAACAGGCCACCTCAGGCAATCCCAGGCGCTGGCGCGGATTGCCGGGAATTTCCTGGCATCCCGCGGGTTTACGGCAAGCATCGTTATCAGAGAGGTAAAATTCAGAAGCCCCCGGCACATCCTTTTTTTAAAGCTTAAAACCATGTTTTCGGGCAGGTACAGCTGCCAGGGGAGCTTATGCCGCTTAAAGAATGCGCTTACCTCCGATGCCTACCAGGGGTTAATGATGCAGTCTCCGGATATTGTTGTATCCTGCGGTTCGTCGCTGGCTGCGCTTAACTGGCATATTGCGCGGGAAAACCTTGCCAGGTCCATCGTGATTATGAGGCCGTCGTTGGTGAGTCCCAGGAAATTTGATTTGACGGTTGTACCGCAGCACGACCTTCCAAGGCCCGCTAAAAATCTGGTAATAACCCGGGGCGCCCTGAATATGGTTGACGCTGATTATTTACGGATGCAAGGCGGCATGCTAAGGCAGTATCTTAGGGATAAGGCGGTTTCTGAGCCATGTATCGGCGTCTTCTTCGGCGGCGACAGCAAGGGTTTTTCTCTTGACGCAACGCTGGTATCCGAGGTTATCCGTCAGCTCAAGGATGCGGTAGCGGGCTTGGGCGCCGACATACTCGTGACTACCTCCAGGCGCACCTCGCCCGAGATCGAAGGGTTAGTCAAAAACGAATTTAAGGATTATCCTCCCTGTAAATTCCTGGTGATTGCAGGCGAGGAAAACCACGATTTGGCTGTCGGCGGCATATTGTCTTTGAGTTCGCTTTTGGTAGTTTCTCCGGAGAGCATCTCCATGATATCGGAGGCGGTCAACAGCGGCAAATACGTCGTGGTCTTTGATGCCCGCGGTTTAAGCTTAAGGCACCGCAGGTTTCTTGATTCCGCATCAGCCCGTAGGCATATTTACCTTTCCGGCGCATCTTCCCTGGCCAGCTTTATCGGCAGCCTCTGGAAGGATAAGCCGGGGGTTTGTGTCTGGAATGATAAAGATCTCGTAAGAGAAGCCCTGGAGAGGGTTTTATAATCATGAATATACTGCAGGTATTGCCGGAACTTAATGTCGGCGGCGTGGAGAGCGGGACCCTGGATCTAGCCAGGCACTTGGTGAAGACCGGGCATAAGGCAGTGGTGGTTTCCCACGGCGGCGGATTAGTGAAAAACATAGAAGCAGCCGGAGCCATCCATTATACCCTGCCGGTACACAAGAAATCTCTTTTTTCAATGATGAAGATGGTTTTGAGGCTTGCCGAGATTATCAGGAAGGAAAAGATTGATATCGTGCACGCCCGTTCGCGCGTGCCGGCCTGGATTGCATATTTTGCCTGCCGCCGCACCAGGACCGTCTTCATTACTACCTGCCACGGTTATTATAAAAGGCATCCTTTTAGCTATGTGATGGGTTGGGGCAAGAGGGTGATTGTTTTAAGCAATGTCATAGGCAGGCACATGATTGACGATTTCGCAGTGCCCCACGAAAGAATCAGGTTCATACCGCGCAGCGTAGATCTCCAGAGATTTAAGTATATAAGCCCCGATACTAAAAGGAAGCAGGATTTTAACGTCGGCATTATCGGCAGGATTACTCCTCTCAAGGGCCACCTTCATTTTATCAAGGCGATGAGTAAGGTTGCCCGCCAGATTCCCCGCCTGCGCATCTGGATTGTCGGCGATGCCCCGGCATCCAAGGAGACCTACCGTGAGGAGGTGCAGGTCCTGGTGCGGCGGCTCGGGCTCTGGCACTGCACTGAATTTCTCGGCATCCAGAGGGATATCCCGGCAATTATGGCGCAACTGGATACGCTGGTCTTGGCTACCACTACGCACGAGGCCTTCGGTAGGGTGATCGTGGAAGCGCAGGCAGCAGGGGTGCCGGTAGTAGCGACAAAGGTCGGGGGGGTAGTGGATATCATCGAAGATAACAAGACCGGTTTACTGGTGGCACCGGCTGAAGATGATGATATGGCGGAGGCGGTCCTAAAGATTTACCGTGACCCGGAATTAGCTGCGGGACTGGCCGAGCGCGCCTACCGCAAGATTGAAGAGAAATACCGGGTAGAATTGATGGTAAAAAACACCATGGATGTTTACATGGAAGCCCTCGATAGTTTTAAGGCGCTGGTTATGAAGTTCAGTTCGGTGGGAGACGTAATCCTTTCGGTTCCGGCAATCCGCGCCATCAAAGAAAAGTTCGGCAGGCATTATAAACTCAGCTGTTTGGTAGGGGAGCCTTCGAAGGACGTATTGATGCGATGCCCTTACATTGACGAATTACTGGTGTGCGATTTCAAGAACCGCGACGCGGGGGCAAGGGGTCTGGCGGGATTGGGGCGCATGTTGAGAAAGAGGAGTTTCGATATGGTAGTAGACCTGCAGAATAACCGCAAGAGCCATATCCTGGCGGCGTTGAGTATGAGCCCGGACCGCTATGGTTGGGATAACAGGAAGTTGGGTTTTCTTCTAAACCACCGCCTTAAGGATAAGAGGACCTTGACGGAACCGATAAGGCATCAGTTTATGGTTTTGAATATGTTAGGCATTGAATTAGAAGATGCGCATCTAGAATTGTGGCCGTCTGAAGAGGACCGGCGTTACGTAGATGAGTTTTTGGACTCGCAGTGGCTAAGCGCAAAACAGGCGCTGGTAGGGGTGAATATTAGTGCCAGCAGCCGCTGGCTTACCAAGGACTGGCCGCTGGAGCATATTGCCGGGTTATGCGAGGAATTAAAAAAACAGGATACACGCGTAGTAGTAACGGGGACGTCCGAGGATATCCCCCAGGCGATGGTGCTTTTGGGGATGACGCGGGATGCCAGGCCCATCAATGCCTGCGGTAAGACTACCATAAACCAGCTCGCCTGCCTCATAAAGAGATGCAGCGTTTACATATCTTCTGATTCCGCTCCGCTGCATGTGGCAGCCGCAGCCGGCACCCCCTTCATTGCGCTCTTCGGCCCGACTGACCCCAGGAGGCACCTCCCGCCGGCTGAGAATTTTGTCGTGATACGAAAAGAATTGAGTTGCGGCCCCTGCTATAAATCGAAATGCCGCAGGCCCAGATGCATGCAGTTGATACGGCCCGAAGAGGTACTGGAGGCCGCCGGGGAATTTTTAAAATGAGAATAATCTATCTTGCCAACCATCTCAATATCGGAGGCATTACCAGCTATGTCTTTTCCCTGGCCTCCGGCATGAAAGAGAGGGGACACGGCGTTTATGTCGCTTCCGGAGGAGGCAGGATGGAGGATGATTTCAGGCGCGAAGGTATTGTCTGCGTCAGGGCGCCGCTTGAGACCAAATCCGAAGTAAGTCCGCGCCTGGCAGTGAGTTTTTTTAGGCTGTTGCCGTATATCAAAAAAAACAGGATTGACGTCATCCATTGCAATACCAGGGTAACGCAGGTGTTAGGGTGTCTCCTGGAGCGCGCCAGCGGCATAGCGCATATTTCCACCTGCCACGGATTTTTCAAAAGGAGGGTTTCGCGCCTGCTTTTTCCCTGCTGGGGCAGGAAGGTTATCGCTGTCAGCGAGGCGGTGCGTGAGCACCTGATCGGGGATTTTGGGATTAACCCCTCGGATATCGTCGTAATCCATAACGGTATTGATACGGAGAGGTTTGCGGTTAGAATTAAAAAAGATTTAGACTTAGGAGAGGGGCCGGTGGTCGGCATTATCGCGCGGCTTTCCGATGTAAAAGGGCATGCCTATCTTATCCGGGCGATGCATGAGGTTACGGCGAGATTCCCATCGGTCAAGCTTTTAATTGTTGGCGACGGTAAAATAAAAAATGAGCTTCTGAGGTTGACTAATGAGCTGGGCCTGGGTAAGAACGTCTCTTTCCTGCCGGCCGCAGTTGACACGCGGGAAGCGTTATCGGCGATGGACGTATTTGTTTTGCCTTCTCTGGCAGAGGGGTTGGGTTTGAGCCTGATGGAGGCGATGGCAGCAGGACTGGCGGTAATTGGCTCCGATATCGGAGGTATTAGGAGCCTGATTCAGAATGGCCATAACGGCATCCTGGTTGAAAGCCGCAATGTAGACGCATTGAGCCGGGAGATTTCAGCTTTATTGCAGGATAAACAGAGGAGACAGCGGCTGGGAGATAACGCCGCAAGATTCATCAGGGAGAATTTTTCTCTCTCCCGGATGACTGAAAAGACGGAAGAGGTCTATAAAATATGCTTTGGCGCAGGTTAACAATCATTGTTTTGGTAATTATCTTGATTCTCGGAGGTGGCGTATATCTTTGGTTTAATAAGCTGATGCAGGAACATTACGTGGTGCCGATACTGATGTATCATTCCATAAGCCCCAAGATTGACGAACGCATCAAGCGGCTGATAGTAAGCCCCCGCTCCTTTGAGCGCCAGATGCGTTTTTTAAAGAAATATAACTATAATGTAATACCTCTGGAATCCCTGGCTGAATTAATCCGCGATAAAAAACCCATACCGCCGAAAACCGTTGCCATTACGTTTGACGACGGCTATAGGGATTTTTACACCTATGCCTTCTCCGCGCTTGAGAAATATGGGCTCCCCGCCACGATGTTTATCATTGTGGATGAGGTTGGCCGGCCGCAAGGGGACAGGCTCGGCTGGCAGGAGATCCTCCGGATGCAGGGGTCAGGACTGATTACCTTTGGCAGTCATACCATGGGACCGGAGCCCCTGATAAAGATTAAATCCCCGGCAGAGCTGAAAAGGCAGATATTTTTATCCAAAAAGATACTAGAGGAAAAACTGGGGCAGCCGGTAAGGGCGTTTAGTTATCCCGAAGGGATGTTTAACCCCTTTATCCGTCAGATGGTTATTGATGCCGGCTATAAGCTCGCGGTATCTACCCATCCCGGCAGGGGGTATCCCGATGACGATGTCTTCGCCCTGAAACGGCTTAGGATATCTTACAGCTCCGACAATCTTTTGGTGTTTTGGTTTGAGACGTCCGGCGTATATAACTTTATTCGCGAGTGTGACAAAGACAACTAAAAGCCAAAAATGCCCAAGCGCATACTTATTTTTAACGTAAACTGGCTGGGTGACGTGCTTTTTTCTACCGCCGTAATACGCAACCTGCGGCGCAATTTCAGGGAGAGTTATCTGGCCTGCATAATCCCCAGCCGCTGTTATGCCGTCTTGAAGGATAACCCTTACCTGGACGAAATCATTATTTACGACGAAAAGGACAGGCACAGAGGGGTTTTGGCAAAGCTGAGCTTTATCGGTTACTTAAAAAGCAAAAGGTTTGACACCGCTTTTCTGCTGCACCGTTCCGCCAGCAGGGCCTTGATCTGCTGGATGGCCGGGATACCCGAGCGCATAGGTTATTACACCCCAAAGCGCGGCTTCCTCCTTACCAAGAAGATTGCCCCCATACCTCAGGATAGCCTTCACCGCATCGATTATTATCTCAACATCATAGAAAAAGCAGGCGTGAGGGTCGAGGACAGGTTCAGCGATTTTTTTGTCAGTGACAATGACCGCGAGGCCGCCGTACGTTTCCTGCAGGATAACGGTATAAACAACGGCGATTTCCTGGTGGGGATAAATCCCGGAGGCAACTGGATGCCTAAGCGTTGGCCAAAGGAGTATTGGGCTCGCCTGGCTGATATGCTGATTGAAAAGCTCGATGCTAGGGTTGTTATCACCGGCAGCCCCTCTGATATTGCTCTTGCCGGTGATATCCGGCTTTTGATGAAGGAGAGGCCGTTGGTTGCCTGCGGTAACACCAATCTTAAGCAATTTGCCGCCCTGGCTATAAGGATGGACCTGTTTATCTCAGCCGACAGCGGGCCGCTGCACATTGCCAATGCCGCGGGATGCAAAAATATCATTGCCATCTTCGGCCCCACGTCCCTTAAGGTCACCTCGCCGTATCCATTAAAGAACGTAAGGATAATGCAGAAGGAGATTGGTTGCGTTATCCCCTGTTATAGCAATGATTGCCGGGAGAACCGCTGCATGCTTGCGGTTATCCCCGATGACGTTTTCCGGCAGGCCTCCGAGATTAAAGGCAAGACATGAAGATTTTATTTATTACCTTAAGCAATATCGGAGACGCCATCTTTACCTTACCGGTGTTGGATGTCCTGCGCGGCAATTTAGCTTCACCGCGCATAACAGTAGTGGCTAGCGGTTGCACCAGAGAGATATTCCAGGATAGCCCTGGAGTCGAAAGCGTGGTAGTTTACGACAAGCATGCTCCCCTGAAAGAGAAGATCGCGCTTTTAAGGAGACTGCGGAGGGAGAGGTTTGAGGTGGTAGTGGACCTGCGCAACAGTCTTACGGGGGTTTTAATCCCGGCCAGGCAGAAGACCTCGCCTTTTCTGCATCCGCCGGCCGCAATAAAGCACATGAAGGAAAGGCACCTTTATAAAATCCGCCGTATTATTGGCAAATTAAAAAACAGCAATGCCGCCAACTGCGAAAGGGCATTAGCAGGGAGGCCGGAGGACGAGGCATATATCAATAGGCTCTTGGCCAGCCGAGGCATTACTTCTAAGGATGCCATTGCCATTATCGGCGCAGGAACCAGGAGCAATACCAAGAGGTGGCCGGGCGATAAATTCCTGGAGCTTGCCGTAGAGCTTATCAGGGAGTTGCATCTGGCGGTTATCCTTACCGGAGATAAGGAGGACGTCCCGGCCAACAGTTATATCAGCCGGCGCATCGGAGACGGCATCCTTGACCTTTCCGGAATGACTACCATACCGCAGCTGGCATGCCTTATTAATAAAGCAAGGGTCGTTGTCACTAACGACAGCGCCCTGCTGTATCTGGCAAGCTATCTTAATGCGCCTGTGGTTGCCGTATTCGGGCCTACCGATGAGAATAAATACGGTCCCTGGTCGCAGAATAGCGCGGTAGTAAAGAAAGACATCTTCTGTCGTCCATGCGAGAAGGCGCAGTGCCGTTTTTCTTCTCTCAAATGCCTGCAGATTATAACCGTAGAGGATGTTATGCGGCAGGTAAAGAGGATTCTTAATCCACAGGATAAAACGGTAGTATTGCGTCCCTATGTTGCGGTTCCCGATAGGGATTTCCAGCGTATCTTGGTGGTGCGCACGGACAGGATAGGGGACGTGCTCCTTTCTACCCCGGTTATCAAGGCGCTGAGGGATAATTACCCACATGCCTACATCGCGATGATGGTTTCCCCGTATGCCAAGGATGTGGTGGAAGGCAACCCCTACCTTGACGAGGTGATTATCTACGACAAGGAAGCCAAGCATAAGGGCTGGCGCCGCAGTTTTAAATTCGCCAGGAACCTTAGGAAGAGAAGGTTTGATCTAGCATTGATACTGCATCCTACCAACCGGGTGCATCTGGTGTCTTTTATTGCCGGGATACCCATGCGCGTAGGCTATGACCGTAAATTAGGATTCCTTCTCAGCGATAAGCTCAAGCACCTCAAGCAACTGGGCCAGAAGCACGAGTTGGAGTATAACCTTGACCTTTTGCGTTACCTGGGAATCGAGGCAGAGGATAAAAAAACATTTATGCCTATCATGGCGGAGTCGGAACGTTGGGTTGAGAGCAAATTAGCGGAAGAAGGGGTAGGGGCAGACGATAAACTTCTGGCTTTGCATCCAGGCGCCAGCTGTCCTTCCAAGACCTGGCCTTCAGGAAGATTCGCAGAGGTCGCGGATAAATTATCGCTTAAGCATGGTTTCAAGGTTATCATCCTTGCCGGTCCTAAGGATAAGGTTTTGGCCGGAAGGCTTGCAGCTCAGATGCGCACGAAAGCCCTCAACCTGGCAGGGAAGACTTCGGTCAGCCAGCTGGCGAGTATCATCAGGCGCTGCAGGCTTTTTATTTCCAATGATTCCGGTCCGGTACATATTGCTTCGGCAGTAGGCACTCCGGTAATATCGATATTCGGCCGTTCGCAGGATGGTTTGAGCCCGAGGCGCTGGGGGCCATTGGGGTTAAAAGATAGAATCCTGCACAGGAAGGTTGGCTGTATTGAATGCCTGGCACATAATTGCAGGAAAGACTTAGCTTGCCTTAAGGCAATCGGCGTAAATGACGTGTTGGCTGCCGCAGATTCTATTCTTAAAGAAGAAAGGGCAAATAAATAAATTATGCCGGAATCCGGAGTAGGCCTTAAAAAAGAAAAGATGCTGCATGATAGGATGCGCGAGCTTGGGGTGAGGGAAGAGGATATTGTCGAAAAATTCAGCCGTTCCCAAGGGCCGGGTGGGCAGAACGTTAATAAGACCTCTACTTCCGTGTGGCTTAAGCATGTCCCTACCGGTATACAGGTAAAGTGCCAGCAGGAACGTTCCCAGGCGCTCAACCGTTATATAGGGCGCAGGACCCTTTTGAATAAGATTGAAAATATGATATTAGGGAGATTTTCCGAAGAGAGGAGGCGCATCGAGAAGATCCGCAGGCAGAAGCGCCGGCGTTCCCGCAGGGCGAAGATAAAAATCCTGGAGGCCAAGCGCCGCCAGGCAGAAAAGAAGGTCTTTCGGCAGAAGGTGCTAGGCCCTGATTATTAGAAACACTTTCCCGTTCAGGTTGGAAGGTGTTTCCCGATTGCCTCGGAAAGTGTTTCTGTTTAGGGAGGTTAAAAAGGTTGATTTAGCGGTATTTTATGATAAAATTATAGCCTCGTATGCTTAATATAAATAAGGTAAAGAGATATTCCATAAGAAAAAGGTATAGCAAGGTGGATAAGAGCAGTTTTGCCCATCCTCCTGCCAAGGGCAGGAGTTTTCTCGGGTTTTATCGTTGCCTTCCGCGGATCCTAAAGGCCCGTGATTTGCATGATGTGGTGGATGCGCTGGTAAAAGCCAAGCGTTCCAATAAAGGCGTAATATTTATGGCCGGCGCGCACGTGATTAAATGCGGCTTAAATCCGGTGCTGATTGAGTTAATCAAGAAAGGCGTCGTTACCTGTCTTTGCCTTAACGGCGCAGGCATGATTCATGACTTTGAGATTGCCTTCCAGGGAAAGACCTCGGAGGACGTAGCCAGCAACCTCAAAACCGGCAGGTTCGGGATGGGCCGCGAAACAGCCGATTTTATCAACGGCGCAGCTAAAGAAGGGGTAGCAGCCGGCTTAGGGCTGGGAGCTTCCCTGGGTTCTAAGATATCATTTTCCAAATTGCCTTACCGCCAAAACAGCGTCATCTCTCAGGCGTATAAACATAAAGTCCCGGTGTGTGTCTTTATAGCAATCGGCACCGATATCATCCATCAGCATCCTTCGTTCGATCCCGCCCTGACCGCAGAAGGAAGCTTCAGGGATTTTCATCTTTTAGCAGAAGAGGTATCCGGACTTAACAGCGGGGGCGTGGTTTTAAATTTCGGCTCCGCCGTAATATTGCCGGAGGTATTCCTTAAGGCATTGAACCTGGCGCGTAATCTGGGGATGAAGGTACGTAATTTTACGAGCGCAAATTTCGATATGAGTTACCATTACCGCCCGCATCAGAACGTAGTATCAAGACCGGTTTCCTCCGGAGGGAAAGGTTATTATATCGTCGGCCACCACGAGATTATGCTGCCGCTTTTGGCACAGGCAGTGCTGGAAGAACTATGAATGCCAAGCGCCTAAAGGAAATCGTCTCTAGATTCCACCGGAGCAGGATACTGGTAATCGGGGATTTGATACTGGATGAATATATCTGGGGAGATGTGCAGAGGATTTCCCCCGAGGCCCCTGTCCCGGTGGTCTGGGCCAATAAGAGGACATTCGTGCCGGGCGGCTCCGCCAACGTCGCCAATAACATCTCTGCCCTGGACGGCAAGGTCTGGCTGCTGGGTGTCACGGGCAGCGATAAGAATTCCACTATCCTGCGCAGCGAATTAAAAAAAAGGGGTATAAATACCAAAGCGGTATTTACGGAGCCGAGGCGTCATACCACGGTTAAGACCCGCATAGTGGCCGGCCACCAGCAGATGGTAAGGGTGGATTGGGAGCATACCGATTCCCTCCCCAGCGCCTTAAACCGCAAAATCGCATCATTTATCAAGAACAATATCGGCGACTTTGACGCGGTGATTATCGAGGATTACGGAAAGGGAGTGATCAACGCCCATCTTTTACAGGAGCTGTCGGATATCTGCCTCCGCAATAAAAAAATTATTACCGTTGACCCCAAGGAGGAAAATTTCCAGTATTATCGCGGGGTTACCGCCATCACCCCCAACCGCAAAGAGTTGGAAAACGCCATCCGCGACCTTAAGGTCAGGGATACCACCAACACTTTCAGGGTGCATAATGACAAGCTCCTTAAGGATAGCGATATTGAGTTGGCAGCCCGCGAGATAATCAAGTATCTTTCGCTGGAATCTCTCCTGGTGACTCTCGGCGAGCATGGAATGCATCTTTTTGAAAAAGGGGGCCGTACCACGCGGATACCCACCGTAGCCCAGGAGGTCTTCGATGTCTCTGGCGCAGGTGATACCGTCATTTCGTGTTTTACGTTGGCGCTTGCATCGGGAGCCTCGAAACTGGAGGCAGCCTTCATAGCTAATTTTGCCGCAGGCATAGTAGTAAGCAAACTCGGCACCGCAGTAACCGACAGAAGGGAATTACTGGCCAGGATACGGTCAGGTTAATTTTTAAGGCAATGAATGTTATCGGAGTAATACCGGCAAGATATTCATCTACCAGGTTTAACGGTAAGGTCCTGGCGGACCTTTGCGGCAGGCCGCTCCTGCAGCACGTTTGGGAGCGGGCAAGGGGGGCCAGGCTTCTGGATGACCTCATAGTTGCCTGTGACGACGAGAGGGTTTTTCAGGCAGCCGGCGGCTTCGGGGCCAAGGCTGTGATGACTGCCAGGGCTCATGTCTCTGGCACGGACAGGATCTCGGAGGTAGTAAACCCCCTGGATGTCAGGATAGTAATCAATATCCAGGCGGATGAGCCGCTGATACATCCTACGATGATAGACGCTTTAGCCCAGACGCTCCTGGATGACAGCTCGCTTTCCATGGCTACCCTGATGCAGAAGATAGACGATACCGCTCTGATTCGCGACCCGCATGCCGTTAAGGTGGTGGTGGATAAGAACGGATTCGCTTTATATTTTTCCCGTGCCCCCATCCCGTTCTGTGCTCCCAACTCGGAGGTCAGGGATCCAGCTTATTATAAGCATATCGGATTATACGGTTACACCAAGGATTTCCTTTTTGTTTATAAAAATCTCCCCGTCTCCAGGTTAGAAGAGATTGAGAGGCTTGAGCAGCTCAGGGTGCTCGAGGGGGGCTATCGCATAAAGGTTATCGAGACCAAACACGACACTATCGGGGTGGATACGCCCGAGGACCTTGAAAGGGTAAGGCAGTATCTGGAGAACAGGAAGGGGCAATGAGATGCGGACGGTAAAGATAGGCAATATCAGAATCGGCAGGGCGAGCCGCCTGGTTTTAATCGCCGGCCCCTGCGTATTGGAGTCGGAACGCATGGCAATAGAGGCGGCCCGCAAGATCAAGGACATCACCCACAGACTCAATATCCCCTATATTTTTAAATCCAGTTTTGATAAAGCCAACCGCCTCTCGGTAGATTCTTATCGCGGGCCGGGGATTAAAAAGGGGCTCGAGATGCTTGCCAAGGTAAAGGAGAAGGTAGGCGTCCCCATCCTAAGTGACATCCATTGCCAGAAGGAGATAAAGGAGGCGGCCGAGGTTTTGGATATTATTCAGATACCGGCTTTCCTCTGCCGTCAGACCGATATAGTGCTGGCAGCGGCGATGACCCAGAGGGTAATCAATATCAAGAAAGGGCAGTTCCTGGCGCCCTGGGATATTATGCCGATTGTGCGTAAGATCGAGTCTACCGGAAACCGCAGGATAATCATTACCGAGCGCGGGGTATCCTTCGGTTACAATAACCTTGTTTCGGACTTCAGGGCCTTAAAGATTATCAGGGATTCCGGATATCCGGTTATCTACGATGCCACCCATAGCGTGCAGTTGCCGGGAGGCAAGGGCGATTGCTCCGGAGGTCAGCGTGAATTCGTTGGTTCGCTTTCGCGCGCCGCAGTGGCTTTCGGCTGCGACGGGCTCTTTCTTGAGGTCCACCCCGACCCCGATAATGCCCCTTGTGACGGTCCGAACATGATAGCGCTCTCAGACCTGGAGAAATTATTGAAACAGATCAAAAGGATAGAAGGTGTGTTATGGCGATAAACGTGTTGAAGCGAGCTAAAGAGGTTCTCAGTATCGAGGCCAAGGCGATCAGCGACCTCAAAAACAGGATTAACCGCGATTTTCAAAAGGCGGTGCAGATTATCATGAATACCAGGGGTAGAGTAGTGGTCAGCGGCATGGGCAAGGCCGGCATTATTGCCCAGAAGCTTTCCGCGACCCTCTCCTCTACCGGTACCCCGAGCTTATTCTTGCATTCAGCCGAGGCTATCCATGGGGACCTGGGACGCGTGGTTTCGGATGACACCGTGATTATACTGTCTAACAGCGGAGAGACGGACGAGGTCAAAAAGTTCCTCCCGCTTCTTAAAAAAATAGGCGTGCCTATCATTTCTCTGACCGGCAACACCCGTTCTGTGCTGGCGCGTTACAGCGACGTGGTTTTAAATAGCGCGGTGGAAAAAGAGGCCTGCCCGTTGGGCCTGGCTCCTACCGCCTCTACTACCGCGATGCTGGCAATGGCTGACGCACTGGCAGTGTGCCTCCTGGAACTGAAGGGTTTCAAGGAGAAGGACTTCGCTTTTTACCACCCCGGCGGCCTGCTCGGCAGGAGGCTCCTTTTGAAAGTAGGAGATATCATGCGCACCGGCAGCTCCCACGCCGTGGTGCCTAAAGACAAAAAGGTCTCCGAGGTTTTATTTAAAATAACCCATTCCCGCGCCGGAAGCGCTACGGTGGTAGACAAAAACGGGAAACTGGCCGGTATTTTTACGGACGGTGACCTGCGCAGGCACCTGGAGGCTGACCCCGACCTTGCCAGGCGTAAGGTCAAGGACGTAATGACCAAAAACCCCATTGCGGTCAAGCCCCAGATGCTGGCGGCGGAGGCAATGCGGATCCTGGAAGGCAGGAATATTGACGAGGTACCGGTAATCGACGATAAAGGCAGGCCCGTCGGGGTTCTGGACGTGCAGGATTTATTGAAAGCGGGACTAGTTTAAATGAACGACGCCAACGCGCTTGATGTCAATATCGCGGCAAAGGCAGCCAAGGTCAAGCTTCTCCTTCTTGACGTAGACGGTGTTTTAACCGACGGCCGCATCATCTATGACTCCAAGGGCCGCGATTCAAAATTCTTCGACGTTCACGACGGGATGGGGGTTTACCTTTTGTACCGCGCCGGCATCCCCACTGTCCTCATTACCGCCAAGAGCTCGCGCTCAATCAGGCCGCGCGCCAGGGATATGCGGGTCTCCGAGGTATTCGCGGACATCTCTCCTAAGAGCGCGGTGCTGGATAGGATCTTGAAGAAATACCGCCTGACTTGCGACCAGATATGCTTTGTGGGCGATGACCTGGTAGACCTTTGCCTGATGAAGAAGGTGGGGTTTGCGGTAGCAGTCTTCAACGCCTCCCCGGAGATAAAACAGGCAGCCTCTTACATTACCATCAGGCACGGAGGAAGAGGCGCGGTGCGCGAGGTCAGCGAGTTGATCCTTAAATCCAAGGGCAGATGGAAAGAAATGGTCCGCCTCTATGATATCTAAATGCCTCATATGGATATCGGCACTCTTTTTATCGTGCGGTGCACCTTTATACGCGTTGGACAGCGGGGCGCTTGAGTCGGCTCAGCAGATTAATGAATTCTCGCTGGCCGGTTATGGCGAGAAAGGCAAGAAGACCTGGGACCTAAGCGCCCACTCCGCGGACATCTTTGATAATATCGTAAAATTAAAAGAAATAACCGGCAACCTCTACGGAGACAGCGAGGATATCGCCTTGAGCGCCAGGAAAGGGGATTTCGATAAAGTAAATTCCCGGGTTCACCTGGAGGACGAGGTAGTTATCACCAGCTCCGGAGGAGCGAGGCTCACTACCGATAGCCTGGATTGGGACCGCAAAAAGCAGGTTGTCTCTACCAAAGAGCTTGTAAATATCGAGAAAGGAAACATGGTTACCAGCGGTCGAGGCGCGACAGGCAATACCGATTTAAAACGCGTCAACCTTAACGAGGACGTCAAGGTGGAGATAACGCAGGAAGAAAAAGCGCCATCGCCGTCCGATAAGAAGGTCGGCGGCGAAAAAATCACCATTACCTGCGACGGGGCGCTTGAGGTGGATTACGAAAAAAATGTTGCAGTGTTCAATAAAAATGTTAAAGTAGTAAGGCATGACCTGGAGATCGACAGCGACACAATGGAGGTTTATTTCATACCTTCCCGCAAAGATGCCGAAGGCGGCTTCTCGGGCACCGGGGAAAAAGCGGCCGGCGCCGGCGATATGAGCGCCGCGGCAATGGGCAATAGCATAGACAGGATTATCGCGCGCGGAAATGTCAGGATTGTGCGCGGGGATAACGTCTCTTATAGTGATGAAGCGATGTATAGCAGCCTGGATAAGAAGATTACGCTCTTGGGCAAACCCAGGCTCATAATTTATTCGGCGGAGGAGCTTAATGCACCTGCTGGAAATTAAGGCCATCACCAAGTCCTACGACGGCAGGCAGGTCGTTAAAGGAATAGACCTTTTAGTCAAGCGCGGGGAGATCGTAGGGCTCTTGGGCCCTAACGGCGCAGGCAAGACTACCACTTTCTATATGGTGGTGGGGATTGTTTCCCCGGATAACGGCAGGATTGTTTTTGATAACCAGGACATCACGAGGCTGCCCATACACGAACGCGCCCGTTACGGCATCGGTTACCTTTCGCAGGAACCGTCGATTTTCAGGAAATTGAGCGTACGCGATAATATCATGGCAATCTTGGAAACCCTGCCGATAACCAGGCATGAGAGGGAGGAGAGGCTGGGGGAGCTTCTTAAGGAGCTCAACATATCGCATCTGGCGAAGAATAAGGCCTATACCTTGTCCGGCGGAGAGAGGAGGCGCCTGGAGATTACCAGGGCGTTGGTGAGCAACCCGTCCTTTATACTGCTGGATGAGCCTTTTTCCGGAATCGACCCTATCGTAGTCAGCGAGGCCCAGGAGATTATCAAGGAACTTAGGACCAAGGGGCTGGGGATTTTATTGACAGACCACAATGTGCGCGAGACCCTTTCCATTACCGACCGGGCATACCTGATAGCCGACGGCAGGATACTTATTTCCGGCACGGCGCAGGATTTGATCGCCGACCCTAAGGCGCGCGAGCTGTATCTGGGCGAAAAGTTCAGCATGTAAGGAGAGTTATCTAAGATATGAAGACAGAGATCAAGAAAATCGACGGTACCAAAAGAGAATTGCACATCGAGGTGGAAGGGGATGTCGTCAACAATAAATTCGACGACGTATTGAAAAAAATAGGCCAGGAAGCAAAGGTAGCGGGTTTCAGGCCGGGGCATGCCCCCCGCGATGTCATCGAGAAACATTATTCCTCCCAGGCCCATGAGCAGGTGCTGAAGGAGCTTATCCCGGATGTCTATAACCAGGCGATAGAGAAGGAGGGGCTTGATGTAATCGAACTGCCGAATATCTACGACGTTAAGCTCACCCGTAGCAATCTCGCTTTCAAGGCGGCGGTAGAGGTTACCCCGGAAATAAAACTCGGTAATTATAAAGGCATAAAGGTCGAATATAAAAATATCGAGGTTACGCCGGAAGAGCTAAAGCGCCGCATAGATTCCTTAAGGGAATCACGCAAGGCCCAGGAGGCCGACGATAGCTTTGCCAGGGGGCTCGGATATCCTGGTCTGGCTGAACTGGAGAAGACGCTATCCCAACAGGTCTTTCTGGAGAAGGAAAAGCAACAGCACCGCAGGATCGAGGAGAACTTAATCGAGGCGCTTACAAAACAGGCAGATTTCAAGCTCCCGGAGTCGATGGTAAAGAGGCAATTGGAGGATTTCCTGCGTAGGGCAAAGCTGGACCTGGCGTTAAAAGGCGTTGCGCGAGAGAAGATTGACGAGAATGAAGGGGAATTGAAAAAAGATTTGGAGCCAGAGGCCCGTTCACAGGTCAGGACCTATCTTGTCCTGGCGGCGGTGGCGCGCAAGGAGAATATCGCTATAAATGACGAGATGCCGGCGAAGGTATTGGAATTCCTTTTAAGAGAGGCCAGTTGGCAGCAGGTAAAATAAGGGAGGCACAGATGAGCACAAAGATGCAGACCTTGGTCCCCATGGTAATCGAGCAGAACCCCCGCGGTTATGAGCGCGCTTACGATATCTTTTCACGGCTTTTAAAGGACCGCATTGTTTTCATCGGAACTCCGATTGACGATGCCGTCGCAAATCTTATCATCGCCCAGATGCTGTTTCTGCAGATGGAGGATTCCCATAAGGAAATCAATGTTTACATCAATTCCCCCGGAGGCTCGGTTACCGCAGGCCTGGCGATATATGATACGATGCAGTTCGTAAAGTGCGAGGTGGCCACTTACTGCGTCGGACAAGCCAGCAGTATGGGGGCATTACTCCTTTGCGCCGGCACCAAAGGCAAGCGTTCTGTCCTGCCGAATTCACGCATTATGATCCATCAGCCATGGGGAGGTATCGAGGGTGCGGCAGAGGATATTTCGCGCCATGCAAAGGAGATACTCAAGATGCGCGACCGCATAAACGAAATCTTAGCCAGGCATACCGGTCAGCCGCTGGAGAAGGTGCAGAAAGATACTGATCGCGATTATTTTATGTCCGCTGAAGAAGCCAAGAACTACGGTTTAGTAGACGAAGTTATCATCAGCCAGAAGATAAAATAAAAGGAGATAGAGTAAATGAGGAAGAGATACCTGCTTACACCGGGGCCTACCCCGTTGCCTTATGAGGTTTCGGAGGCCCAGGCCCGCCCGATAATACATCACCGCACCCCGCAGTTTCAGGCCTTCCTTAAAGAGGCGAGCGAAGGGCTAAAATACGTATTCCAGACGCAAAACGAGGTCTTCATCCTTGCTTCTTCCGGGACAGGTGCAATGGAAGCGGCAGTGGTGAATATTTTATCTGCCGGCGATATTGCCTTGACGGTAGAAGGAGGCAAATTCGGGGAGAGGTGGACCGAGATCTGTTCCTCCTACGGGATTGAAACTGAGTTACTGAAGGTGGAATGGGGTAAAGCGGTTGATCCTAAGGAAATTTCCAGGCGCCTGGCAGCCAACCCCAGGATCAAGGCGGTCTTTACCACCCTCTGCGAGACCTCTACCGGCGTAACGTACGATATTGAGGCCATAGGCAAGGCAGTCAAGGACACCAGCGCTGTTTTGGTGGTGGACGCTATTTCGGGTCTCGGGGCAGTAGATTTAAAGACTGATGCCTGGGGTGTTGATATCTGCGTTTCGGGTTCCCAGAAAGGCCTGATGCTTCCGCCCGGGCTGGGTTTTATTTCGGTCAGCACCAAGGCCTGGAAGAAAATAGAAGAATCCAAGGCGCCCAAGTATTACTTTAGCCTTAAGTTATGCCGTAAGGCCATGGAGAAAACCGATACCCCTTTTACGCCAGCCATTTCTTTGATTGTCGCTCTCATCGAGAGCCTGCGGATTATCCGCCAGGACGGCTTGGATAAGGTTTTTAGCCGGCACAGGAAGATGGCAGATGCTACCCGCTCGGCGGTCAAGGCCCTGGGGTTGGAATTATTCGCGCCTACCGCGGCCTCGGATGCGGTGACTGCAGTCAAGGTTCCTGCCGGTATTGACGGGGAGAAGCTCGTCAAGACGATGCGCGATACCTACGGCGTTACCATCGCCGGGGGGCAGTCGGAATTAAAAGGGAAGGTTTTCCGCATTGCCCATATGGGTTATATCGAGGAGTTCGATATCATTGTCGGCATCTCGTGTCTGGAGAAGGTCCTGCACCAGATGGGATATAAATTCCAGCTCGGCTCAGGGGTAGGGGCTGCACAGGAGATATTCTTAAGCTAAGCGGAGGATTGAATGTATAAGATACTTGTAAGCGATCCCCTTTCCGATAAGGGTTTAAAGATTTTAAGAGAAGTCAAGGAATTCGAGGTAGACGTTAAAATTGATTTAAAAACCGAAGCCCTAAAGGCGGTTATCAAGGATTACGACGCCCTGGTTGTGCGCAGCGCCACCAAGGTCACGCGTGAGATTATCGAGGCTGCCGGGAAACTTAAGGTTATCGGACGGGCAGGGGTCGGCCTGGATAACGTTGACCTTGAAGCAGCTACCCAGAAGGGGATTATAGTGATGAACACCCCTGCCGGCAATACCATCTCTACGGCGGAGCATACCTTTAGCATGGTACTGGCGCTATCCAGGAATATCGCCCAGGCCAACTCCTCCATCAAAAAGGGGGAGTGGAAGCGCTCCAGATTCATCGGGGTGGAGCTTTACGGCAAGACCTTAGGGGTAGTGGGGCTGGGGCGTATCGGAAGCGAGGTCGCCAGGCACGCCTTGTCTTTCGGGATGAAGGTCCTGGCGTATGACCCGTTTCTTTCGCGCGATGTTGCCAAGGGGATGGGTATTGAGCTTGTGGAATTGAAGGATTTATTCAAGCGGGCAGATTATATCAGCGTGCATACCCCGCTTACGGCGGAGACGACGCATATTATCTCAGGCAAGGAATTTTCCCTGATGAAGAAAGGTGTGCGTATCATCAACTGCGCCAGGGGAGGCATCGTTGATGAGGAGGCATTACTCACTGCCATTAAAGAGGGAAAGGTCGCTGGAGCGGCGCTTGATGTTTTTGAAAAAGAGCCTCCGTCGGCTGATAGCGAACTTCTGAAGCTCGAGAATGTGGTCGCTACCCCTCATCTGGGCGCATCCACAGAAGAGGCGCAGGTGAATGTAGCAGTCGAGGTGGCGGAGATTGTGCGCGATGCGCTGCTTGGCTGCGGGATACGCAATGCCGCAAATTACCCCTGTGTTGACGCCGAGGTGTACAAGGTACTTGAACCCTACGTCAATCTCTCCGAGAAACTTGGCGTCTTTGCCAGCCAGCTGGCAGAAGGAAGATTCCAGGAGGTAAGCATTAATTACAGCGGTGATATCATCCAATACGATTTAAGCGCCCTGACTATGGCGCTGGTAAAGGGGCTGCTTTCCCCGATATTGAAGGATACGGTAAATTTTATCAATGCCACCAGTCTCGCAGGAGAGAGAGGTATTCTTATCAAGGAATCCAAGTCTTCCAAGGAAGAGGAATTTGTCACCCTGATAAAGGTGGAGATTAAGACCGATAAGGGCTCGCGCGTAGTCGCCGGTACACTCTCTTCCAACAAACAGCCGCGCATCGTCAAGATTGATGATTATTATGTTGAGGCCACGCCGGCGGGGGAGATGCTTGTGCTGCAGAACTGGGACCGCCCGGGTATCATCGGCTATCTCGGCACACTGATGGGTAAACACAATATCAATATTGCCAGCATGACCTTCGGCCGCGAGAAGCGCAAGGGCAAGGCCATCAGCCTTTTCAATGTTGATAGCCCGGTCTCCGAGGAACTCCTGGCCAAGATTAAAAAGAACGAAGACATCATTGCGGTAAAAACAATCAAAGTTTAAGATTATCGGAGGCTTTAGCGAAGTGAAAATCCGCACCTTTGCTCTGCTGTTTATTTTTCTTACCAGCGGCTGGACAATGGCCCGGGCCAAGGAATTTAATATCCTTTATACCGGCGGAACCCACGCCATGCTCTATCCCTGCAATTGTCCTATTGAGCCTGACGGCGGTATTGCGCGCCGCGGGAGCCTTATCAAAGAACTCAGGAAGAAAAACCCCAATACGCTACTCTTGGATTCCGGCGATTTCTTTGCGGGCGGCTTACAGGACGAATATACCCAGAATAGCGGATTGGACATGCAGCGCACAACCATCGAGTTAGAGGCTATGGTGATAATGGGTTATGACGCGGTCGGCGTGGCCGGCGAAGAGTTTAATTTCACAAAGGATTTTCTGGAAAAAAGCATCAAGGAGGCAAAGTTCACTTTTCTCTCGGCCAATATCAAGTCCCCTCTTATGCGCCCCTACGTGCTCAAGGAAATAGACGGGGTGAAGTTTGGGATTACCTCCGTTATCAGTCCTTCTGTTCTAACCAAGGTCGGAGGGCTGGAGTTGTCAGAGCCGGGGGAGTCTTTGGGAAAAGTGCTTGCGCGCATGAAAAAGGAAGGCGTTGACATAGTAGTGCTCTTGAGCCGGATGGATGAAGCGCGGGACATGAACCTGATAAAAGAGGTGCCGGGAATCGATGTTATTATCGACGGCCAGGGCAGGGGCAAGGACGATATCTTTTTGAAGAGCGGCCCTACGCTCATTGTAAAGACATCCTGGCAGGGGAGGCATTTAGGGAGGTTGATGCTGGATATAGACGCCAGCAAGAAAATCGTCAATTATAAGGCAGAACTCCTTAGGCTTTCGGATGAGATCCCCGATGAGCCGGCGATAACCGCAATCCTGCCGCAGTGCTTTTCCGACGCCAATTGTAAAAAGGGAAGCGTCAGAGGTTCCTGTAATAATCCCGGCACGCCGAAGGCGCGATGCGCATTTGCCAGGTCTGCTACAATCAGGTCGCTGGTTATAACTTCCAAGGGATGCGCTGTCTGCGATGCAGAGAAGGTGATAGGTTACTTAAAGAAGGAATTCCCGGGGCTTAGCGTGTCTTATCTCTATTACGGCAGCCGTAAGGCGGATAGGTTGATTGCCGATTTCGGCATCAAGGGGCTTCCGGCTTATCTATTGGAGAAAGAGATAGAAAAGGAACCTAACTTTAGCAAGCTGGCGGATAAGGCAGTTCTTAAGGGGGATTATTACGTCCTGGAACCCAACTTCAGCGGATTGGCTTATTTGTTGGGCCGCAGGAAACAAAAAGGAAACATAGATGTCTTCCTTAGCCTTTATGATGCAAGTGCCGTCGGCATTCTGGAGAATGTCAGGCAGTATCAGCCGGCGTTGCACTTTCTGGTTACCGAGCAGGGAAGCGATTTTAGCGCTCTCAAGGGCAAGCCCGAGGTGGAAGAGAGCCTGCGCAGCGTCTGCGTCCAAAAATATTACCCTAAGCGTTACTGGGATTACCTTGTCTGCCGCGCCGCTAACATCAGCAGCAGCTGGTGGCAGGAATGCGCTTCCGGTATCGATGTGTCCAAGATTGCCGCGTGCGCCAGGGGCCAAGAGGGGGAGGCGCTTTTAAGAGACAATATCAGGCTGAACAAAGAGTTGGAGATTATGTTCGGCCCGCTATACCTTATTGATAATAATGAGATTTTTGGAATCCGCGGGGTGCCCAGCAAGGAAGAATTCCGCAGGATCTTTAAAAAATAAAGAGGTGAACTCATGAAAAAGAATAACAGGATTTACATCATTGATGTTACTAACCGCGACGGGGTGCAGACCTCGCGTATCTGCCTTTCCAAGCTGGAAAAGACCATGATTAACGTTTACCTTAACGAAATGGGGGTATACCAGTCGGAATTCGGCTTTCCCGTAACGCACCACGAGACCAATTACCTGAGCGCGAACCTCCAGCTGGCCAAGATGGGGGCATTGTCGCCAATACGCCTGGAAGGGTGGGTGCGTGCTATCAGGGGTGACGTAAAAACTACCTTTAAGTTCCTACCCGAGATAAAGCATCTGAATCTGTCGATTTCTACCTCTGACCAGATGATTACGCATAAATTTAAAGGCAGGCTTGATCACCAGGCGGTAATAAAAGAAATGACAGAGGCAGTCAAAGAGGCGCTTAGGCTCGGAGCAGAGGATGTCGGGGTCAATGCCGAGGATGCCTCGCGCAGCCGCATGGACTATCTGGTGGAGTTTTCCCTGGCAGCCAAGGCCGCCGGCGCCAGCCGCCTGAGATATTGCGATACCTTAGGATGCGATACCCCGTTTACCATCTATGATAGGCTTAAGATGCTGGTTGAGGCAATTGGCATGCCGGTAGAGATACACTGCCATAATGATTTGGGTTTGGTAGTGGCTAATTCCATAGCCGGCGCCAAGGCCGTAATTGATGCTGGCCAGGATGCCTACATCAATACCTGCGTAAACGGCATGGGTGAGCGCGCCGGCAACGCCGATCTGGTTTCGGTAATCCTGGCAATAAAATACGGCAACGGCATGCAGGGGTATTCCATAGACGATAAGGTTAATCTCAAGGCGGCCTGGAAGATATGCAAATACGCCTCTTATGCTTTCGGTGTCCCGATTCCCATTAACCAGCCGGGGGTAGGCTCTAACGCCTTTGCCCACGAATCTGGGATACACGCCGACGGTGCCCTTAAGGACAGGCGTAATTACGAGCTCTACGACTACGAGGAATTGGGGCGCGGGGAAGCCGAGATCATCGAAACCGGGCGCAAGATTACCGCCGGGGAATATTCCGGCATCAAAGGGTTCCGCAACGTCTACGACAAGCTCGAGATTGTTTTTAAGGATGATAAGGAAGCTACCCGCATACTGGAGCTGGTGCGTTACGCCAATGTCCATAATCAAAAGCCCCTGGTTGACGACGAGCTCAGGTTTATCGCCAAATACCCGGATATCGCGAAAAAGATATTTACGATGGAGCCTTAATTATATGGCAAATGTAGTAATCGTAGGCACGCAATGGGGAGATGAAGGCAAGGGCAAGATCATCGATATCTTATCCAAAAATGTGGATTATATCGTGCGCTATCAGGGAGGCAGCAATGCCGGTCATACCGTGGTGGTGGACCGGAAAGAATACGTCTTCCACCTTATACCTTCCGGCATCCTGCATCAGGATAAGATCTGCTGTATCGGTAACGGCGTGGTAATAGATGCCGCCGCCCTCGTTAAAGAGATCGAAGGATTGAACTCCTGCGGCATCAAGGTAGGCAGGCGACTTAAGATTTCAGAGCTTGCGCATGTAATATTGCCTTATCACCGTATCCTCGACCAGTTGCGCGAGATGAAGAGGTCGCATAAGATTGGAACGACCGGCAGGGGTATCGGGCCATGCTATTCCGATAAGGTCAATCGTTGCGGCATAAGGGTTATTGACCTTTTGAATCCCGCAGTATTCAGGGAGAAGCTTAAGGATAACCTCAAGGAAAAAAATGAAATCTTCCGGAAGGTTTACGGCCACCGGGGATTTGATTTCAAGCAGATTTACCGCGAGTATCTCGGTTATGGCAGGATATTAAAGCCGTATATCTCGGATACGCATAACCTTATTAATAAGGCTATTAAGGGCCAAAGGGATATCCTCTTTGAGGGCGCGCAGGGCACATTCCTGGACATTGATTTCGGCACATATCCTTTTGTTACGTCATCATCTGCAACCTCCGGCGGCGCCTGTATCGGTACCGGGGTTTCTCCCGTTAAGATAGATAAGGTGGTAGGCGTTGCCAAGGCCTATGCTACCCGTGTAGGGGAAGGCCCTTTCCCTACGGAATTCGACGCCGGTTTTGGTAGCTTTATACGCAATAAAGGCCGCGAGTTCGGAGCCACTACCGGGAGGCCGCGCAGGTGCGGCTGGTTTGATAGCCTGATGGTCAGGGAGGCCGTGCTTTTAAACGGCATCTCGGAGCTCGCGATTATGAAGCTGGACGTATTAGACGGCCTTAGGACTATTAAGGTCTGCACGGGCTATAAATACAAGGGCAAGGTTTTTAGGAATATCCCTTATGACCTTGAGGCCCTTAGTAATGCCAAGCCGTTATACCGGCAAGTGCGGGGATGGCAGGGGAGCGTTGCCCGTGCCAGACGTTATAAAGATTTGGCCCCTGCTGCCCGAACTTACCTTAAGGTGTTGGAGGATATCAGCGGGGTGCGGATATCCATGGTGTCGGTGGGTTCCTCGCGCGAGGAAACAATCTTCGTATAAAGAAACGCGTTTCAGCCCACTCGGAAAACTGCTTCTGCATTGAAAAGGGCTTGACTAAATTTAGGGTATATGTTATAGTTAACCTTATCCTAAAAACAGGAGGTAACATATGAGAGCGGCGTCCGTATTTAAAATGGCATTAATAATATTGACAGTTACATCCCTTTCCGGATGCACCTTTATTTTCCAAAAGGGCAGGCGTTCGGATATCGAAAAGATACAAGACCTCTCCAGGCAGCTGGATGAGCTAGGCCAGACCCAAAAAGTCCTGGAGGCTAGGCTTGCCCAGGAGATTAAGGATAAGCAGATTAAGCTTCAGATGATGGAGAAAGGGCTGGTAATTACCTTTGTGGCGGATGTCCTCTTTGATTCCGGCAAGGCCAAGATCAAACCTTCGGCTTATGCTACGCTGGATAAGGTGGCAGAGGTCCTTAAGGACAATGTCCCCGAATATAATATCGGCATCGAAGGCCATACCGATAATGTCCCGATTAGGTTTTCGGGATGGAAGAGTAACTGGGAGCTTTCCACGGCGCGGGCATTGAGCGTATTGCATTATCTGGTAGGCGAAGAAGGCGTCGCGCCAACCAGGGTGTCTGCTATCGGTTACGGAGAATACAGGCCGGTTGCCTCCAACGATAACTCCGAAGGACGTCAGCTCAACCGCAGGGTAGAGATTGTTATCTTGCCCAAGATTTCCAAGGTGAAGGAAACCGCGAGAGAAGAGGTTCCCGCGCCTGCCGAGAATCTGAAGTAATAATATTATTTTTTGACAGTCCTGCCGAAAATGGAAGAAGGAATGAAAGACCGCCTTATCATTATACTATCGGTCCTGACGGTAATATTTTTTATCGCAGCCATAGGCTCCTGCGGCAGCGTGCGCAGAGAGAAGATCGCCAAGGATAGGGAAATGGCTACCCGCCTGGACCTGGAAGAGAATGCAGGCAAGCTCGAGAGTCAGGTAGCCGGCCTCAGCCAGCAGTTAGAGCAGGAGAAAGCGGCGCACGAGACTACCCGTAAGGCATTATCGCAAGAGCAGATTCTTAACCAGAACCTAAAAGAGGAATTAGAGAAGGTCAGCGAGCTTAAAAAGGCGCTGGAGGAAGATTTAAAGGAAGCGCTGATAAAAGGCAAATCTCCTAGGAGTAAGAGATAGAAGGGTGTTTTTCTACGCCCTGTTTAAATAATAAACCGAAGATGAGATAGAAGGAGCGGCACAAAAAGATACGCGCGCGTATTCTAAAAGGGGATGGTTATCCCCTTTTTTGTTGAGCAATGACGCTTTGAGAAAGAATAGGAGACCTGTAAGGAGGTGGGTATGGCGATATTGCGTAAGGTAGGGGAGAAGTTAAAAAACATCGCCGCCAGGAATAAGAAGAGAGTAGGCAGGGCGATCAGCAGAAAAAAAGCCAAAGAAACCGTTGTCAGGGAGGAGAAACGCGAGACGCTCGGCATTCACGAAACGGCGGTAGTGCAGGCCAAGTTTTCCACCCCGGAGCCCGGCAGGCCTGTGCGCCGCGCGATGGAAGACCTTCCCGCGGGTTATCACGAGAATAAGATAGTCCTGCAGGTGCGGGATCCCTGGTGGTTGCATAGTTACTGGGAACTGACTTCAGACGCCATCGATGCCCTGCGCAGGCGTTTGGGAGAATCCTTCCGCGGTTCGCGGATGGCGCTTCGGGTCTATGACGTAAGTTATATTATTTTCGACGGGAAAAACGCCAACAGTTACTTTGACATCGAGGTTAACCCTCAGGCAACCAGCTGGTATATCGATACCAAGGGGCCGGGCAGGTCCTGGTGCGTGGAATTGGGGTTTAGGCTGGCCAACGGCGATTTTATCGCCATTATCCGTTCCAATACCGTGCACACCCCTATTGACGGGCCATCCTGGATTACCGACGAGGAATGGATGATTCCGGATGACGTGTTTGCGCGGCTCTACGGAATGGGGTTTGGCCTGGGGCAGAGTTCTCCGGTAGGAAAGGCCTGGCAGGAACGCTTGAAGAGAGAGCTTTATTCCGGAGCCCTTTCCTCGGGTGCCAGCCCTGTTAAGAAGCACCTTCAGCAGAAAGGCTTTTGGATGGTGGTAAATACAGAGCTTGTTGTTTACGGGGCAACTGAGCCTGATGCCAAGCTGACCGTCCAGGGCAAGCCCGTGGCCTTGCGTGCCGACGGGACATTCACCCTGCGCTTTGCCCTTCCTGACGGCAGGCAGGTCATACCGGTCGAAGCGGTTTCAGCGGACAGCAGCCAGAGGCGTAGCGTAACGCCGATAGTCAGCAGGGAGACCAGATAGGATTATGCATAAAGGCTACCTCTCCATCGTTTTGCACAGTCATCTTCCCTATGTGCGCCATCCCGATTACGAGGATTTCCTGGAGGAGGATTGGCTCTACGAGGCTATCACCGAAACCTATATTCCTCTGATTGAGGTATTCCAGCGTCTGATTGATGATAAGGTAGATTTCCGTATCAGCCTGGGTTTGTCGCCTACGCTGGTCTCGATGTTCCTGGATCCGCTCCTTGAGGCACGCTACTTAAAGCATATCAATAAATTAATAGAGCTGGCGCATAAAGAGGTTGAGAGGACGCGCTGGCAGCCGGAGTTCCAGCACCTGGCACTGATGTACCTCGATAATTTCTACCGGGCGCGCAGTATATTCGAACGTTACAACGGAAACCTCTCTATACCGTTTAAGGACCTCCAGGATTTAGGAAAGGTCGAGATTGTTACCTGCGGCGCCACCCACGGTTATCTTCCTTTGATGGAGGCGGTGCGGCCTTCGGTGCGGGCGCAGGTTAAGGTTGCGGCAGACCATTACCAGAAGGTTTTCGGCAGGAGGCCCGGAGGGATATGGTTGCCGGAATGCGGCTACTACCCTGGATACGACGAGATATTGAAGGAGGCCGGGATAAGATATTTTTTCAGCGATGCCCACGGCGTGCTGCATGCGACGCCGCGGCCAAAATACGGAGTATTCGCTCCGATATACTGCAAATCCGGAGTGGCCTGTTTCGGCCGGGACCTGGAATCCGCCAAGCAGGTCTGGTCTTCTATCGAGGGATACCCCGGAGATTATGTCTATCGCGAATTTTACCGCGATATCGGATTTGACCTGGATCACGAATACATTAAACCCTATATACATCCCGACGGCATCAGGGTCAACACCGGCATTAAGTATTACCGCATTAGCGGCAGCGAAAACAAACAGCCTTACGACCCTTACCTGGCAAGGGAAAAGGCTGCCGTGCATGCCGGTAATTTCATGTTCAACCGTGAAAGGCAGATAGGGCACCTTTACGGCTTATTAGGCAAGAAACCGCTTGTCGTCTCGCCCTATGACGCGGAGCTCTACGGGCACTGGTGGTATGAGGGGGTTATATGGCTGGAGATGTTTTTACGCAAGATACATTTTGACCAGAAGACCATCCGGCTTATCACTCCTTCGGAATACCTCGCGGAAAACCCGCGTAATCAAGTAGCCACGCCTTCCATGTCGAGCTGGGGATGGAAGGGTTACAGCGAGATGTGGCTGCAGGGTCCCAATGATTGGCTCTACCGGCACCTGCATAAGGCATCGGAGCGCATGACGGAGCTGGCCAGGGGATTCCCGCAAAGCGACGGTTTATTAAGACGCGCGTTAAACCAGGCCTTAAGGGAACTTTTATTAGCTCAAGGCTCAGACTGGGCCTTTATCATGGCTACCGGCACGCATGTGCCGTACGCCACGAAGCGCAGCAAGGAACATCTTTTGAGTTTCACGCGGCTCTACGAGGACATCAAGTCTAATTATATAGATGAAAAGTGGCTGGCGGATATCGAATACCGCGACAACATCTTTCCTGATATCGATTACCGCATACACCAGTAAAACCCGTATAATCCCGGCAGAGTTCTATTATGACTCTAAGCGTAGAAGGCAATATCCCGCGCCATGTAGCGATTATCATGGACGGTAACGGTCGCTGGGCAAATGAGAGGGGCCTGGCGCGCAGCGCCGGTCACCGCGCCGGTATCAAAGCCGTAAAAGAGGCGGTTTCGGCAGCAGGCGAGCTAGGCGTCGAGGTGGTTACATTATTTGCGTTTTCTACCGAGAACTGGTCGCGGCCCAAAAAGGAAATAAAGATGCTTATGCGTGCCTTGGATGATTTTTTGAAGCGTCAGCTCAAGGACCTCAAAAAGAACAATATCCGTCTTGTCGTTATCGGCAGGGATGAACCTTTACCCGCTTATCTGCGAAGGAAGCTGAAAGATGCCCAGGAGCGGACCGGAGACAATACCGGTTTAACCGTGGTGCTGGCGTTGAATTACGGCGGGAGGCAGGAGATTGTTGATGCTGCCAGGAGGTTTGCCAGAGCGGCAGCCCGGGGCGAGGTCAGGCCCGAAGCGTTAAACGAAGATTCCTTCGGCAATTATCTTTATACCAGCGGCCTGCCTGATCCGGATATGCTTATCCGCACCAGCGGAGAGATGCGTATCAGCAATTTCTTGCTTTGGCAGCTTTCTTATGCCGAATTTTATTTTCTCGGGAAATACTGGCCGGACTTTAAGAAAGAGGATTTTTACAGGGCGGTCAAGGTATATCAGGAAAGGGAGCGCCGTTTCGGCAGGGTCAGGAGGTGAACCTTTGTTGTTAAAAAGGATATTAACTTCAGCAGTGCTTATCGTGATAATTGCTGTGGTGGTATCGTTTGACTGGCTGGTAGGCCTGGCAGTAACCGCTTTTATCGTTGCAGGGCTATACGAATTCTTCACGATGCTGGAGAAGAAAGGCATTATCATCTATAAATATTTCGGTATCGCCGTAGGGACGGTTATTCCGCTTTCCATAATGCTGCGGTTTGAGCTTACCAGGGGGTGGGAGCTTTTATTCGTGACCCTGGGGTTATTGTTCCTGATCGTAATGCAGTTCAGGAGGAGCCAGAGCTCAGGGGTTATCGTGGGGATATCCACCACTATCTTCGGTATAATCTATGTCTCGTGGTTTTTGAGTTTTCTTATTAAAATACGTTACCTTCCCCGCGGGCTGGAGCTGTTGGTGGCGGTGCTCGCCATTACCAAGCTTGGGGATATCGGCGCGTATCTGGTTGGTTCACGTTTCGGTAAGACTCCTCTTATGCCGCGCATCAGCCCGCACAAATCAGTAGAAGGTGCGGTAGGGGGACTGGTTTTTAGCGTTATCGCAGCATTGCTAAGCAGAGGATTAATAAAGATTGCCTGGCCGCAATTGGTGCTGTTGGGTATCTTCATCGGCTTGCTTGGTCAGATAGGCGATTTATCAGAATCATTAATGAAAAGGGATTGCGCGGTCAAGGATTCCGGCAGGCTATTGCCGGGTATGGGCGGGGTTCTGGATGTGATAGACAGCCTGCTTTTTACCGCCCCGGTATTTTATTTCCTCTCCAGCTACGCAGTCATTTAGCTGTCAGGGTATCGAAAGGCTATGAAGCGCATTACTGTTTTGGGCTCAACCGGCTCCGTAGGGGTTAATACCCTTAAGGTGGTGCGGGATTTTCCGGAGCACTTTAAGGTAACGGGGTTAAGCAGCAACGCAAACAGCTCCCTTTTATATCAGCAGATTAAGGGTTTTGCGCCTGAGGCGGTTGCGGTTGTAGATCACCGGGCCGCCATGAAATTAAAGGCAAAATTAAAGGGGCAAAAGGTTAAGGTTCTTGTAGGCGAGGATGGGCTATCGGAGCTGGCAGGCTACCGCAATGCCGATAAGGTAGTTTTGGCGATCAGCGGCTCATCAGCGCTTAGGCCTCTCCTGAGCGCTATTGATAACGGCAGGGTTATTGCTTTAGCCAATAAGGAAGCCCTGGTTATGGCAGGAGAGATTATTATGCCGCGCCTGCTGGGAAGGAAATCCCGTCTTATCCCTATTGACAGCGAGCAATCGGCTATCTGGCAATGCCTTGAGGGCGAGGAGAAAACGAAATTAAAGCGTATTTACCTGACTGCTTCCGGCGGGCCATTAAGAAAGAGGGGGTTAAGTTCTTTGAAGACGGCCTGCGTGAAGGAGGTCTTAAGGCATCCCCGCTGGGATATGGGCAGAAAGATAAGCGTGGATTCCGCCACCCTCATGAATAAGGGGCTGGAGGTATTGGAGGCAATGTATCTTTTCGGCATAGCAGCCAAAAATATTAAGGTGCTGGTGCATCCGGAGGCGATTATCCATTCCATGGTTGAGTTTACGGATGGGGTGATCCTAGCCCAACTTTCCGCCACTGATATGCGTATTCCCATACAGTATGCCCTTTCTTATCCCGAAAGGCTAAGCAATGCTGCGTTTCCGGAGGTGGATTTCTTGAGGTTGAGGAGGCTTAATTTTGAGAGGCCGGATTTACGCCGTTTCCCGGCTTTAGGCCTGGCATACCTGGCAGCCGAGGAGAGAGGCACGATGCCGGCAGTTTTGAACGCCGCTAATGAGGTAGCAGTGGAGGCGTTCCTAAAAAACAGGATCGCTTTTACCGGTATTGCCCAAACTGTGGAATCCGTGATGTATAGCCATAAAAATACAAAAAAGCCCAGCCTTGCCGATATCCTGGCTGCGGATGAATGGGCCAGAGGCAAGGCGCGCGTTTTAACAGCCGATTAGAGATGGTTTCCTTGGTTACCTTTATACTTGTTATCGGTATTCTTATCATCGTGCACGAATTCGGGCATTTTATGACAGCCAAGATGATAGGGGTGCGGGTAGAGAAGTTTTACGTGGGGTTCGGGCCCCAGCTTTGGAAGAAGAAAAGGGGGGATACTGAATATGGCCTGGCTGCCATTCCGCTCGGAGGCTACGTGAAGCTTGCAGGCGACAACCCCGAGGAGGCGAAGGGCGAACCTTACGAGTATTTTTCGCGCAAACCCGGCGAGCGCGCCCTGATTGTATTCTGCGGCCCGCTTTTGAATTACATCCTGGGTTTTTTATGTTTATGGCTGGTTTTCTCAAGCGGTTATCCTATGCTTACCGCCAAGGTCGGCGGACTTCTTGCCGGGATGGGCGCGGAACAGGCGGGTGTCAGGCCGGGAGACAGGATTATTGCGATTGACGGGGAGGATATAAAATACTGGGACCAAATGCAGCAGGTTATACGCTCCAAAAAGAAAGCCTCTTGCGTTAAGATAGAGTTGTTGCGTGACGGCAAGAAATACGGCTTCGATGTCAGGCTGCAGCAGAAAGAACTTAGGGATATTTCGGGTCAGAGGCATATGGTGGGGCTCCTGGGGATAACGCCCGAAGGCGAAGCGGTTAACGTCAGGCACGGCCCCCTGGAGGCTTTTTCCCTGGGGTTAAAGAGGACTTGCGATATCACCGTTATTACCTGCCGCGGGCTTTGGCAGATTATCGCGGGGAGATTATCCCTGCGCGATTCGGTCACCGGACCGCTGGGGATATTCTATATTACGGGTAAAGCTGCCGAGGCCGGGATAAGCGCGGTAATACAGCTGGTGGCGGTATTGAGCATAAGCCTGGCGATATTCAACCTCCTGCCGCTTCCGGTTCTAGACGGCGGGCACATATTCTTTTTGGCACTGGAGAGGATCAGGGGGAAACGCTTAAGCGCCAGGGCCGATAATATCATTACGAGGGCGGGGTTGTTTTTTATTATTTCCCTGGCAGTAGTGGTTACCTATCTCGATGTCTGGAGGCTTTTTAGCGATAAGATCGCGGCGTTATTTAAATGATGCAGTTTAAGAGACGTAAAACCAGGGTTGTCAGGATAGGCAGGATTGTAATCGGAGGAGATAACCCCATTGCCATCCAGTCAATGGCAAAGGTCAAGACATCCGAGACGGACGCGGTCTTGAGGCAGGCGCAGGATTTAGCATCGGCCGGCTGCGAGATCCTGCGCGTAGCGGTAAAGGATGAGGCGGACGCCCGCGCCGTAAAAACAATCAAAAAATCCATCAGTATGCCGCTGGTGGCAGATATACATTTTTCGCAGCGGCTGGCATTGCTGGCGATTGAGAGCGGCGCAGACAAGATACGTCTCAACCCCGGAAATATCCATAAGAGAAAAGAGGTTATGGAGATCGCCCGAGCCTGCCGTTTGCACCGCATACCGGTAAGGGTGGGCTTGAATTCTGGTTCCTTAAAGACGTTAAAGAGAGGGGCGGGAGGGCGCAGGTCATCCAGAGATAATGGCCTTGCAGATATTATGGTAAAGGAGGCCTTAAGTTACCTTAGGATTTTTGAGAGGGAAGGATTTTACGATATTGTCGTGTCGCTTAAGGGTTCGCATCTGGTTGATACTATTTGGGCTTACCGCAAGATGAGCAGGCATTGCGATTATCCTTTTCATCTGGGCGTGACGGCAAGCGGCTTGCCCGAATGGGGGACTGTCAAATCCAGCATCGCAATTGGGGCTTTACTATTAGAGGGTATCGGTGATACAATAAGGGTGTCGCTTTCCGCACCTCCTGCCGAGGAGGTGCAGGTTGCCCGTTCTATCCTGCAGTCGCTGGGTTTGCGCAATTTCGGATACGAAATAGTAAGCTGTCCTACCTGCGGCAGGTGCGAGGTGGACCTTATCTCCAAGGCAAGAGAACTCCAGGCAGGATTGAAGAATTTAGGAATAAAGGGGTCCGGTCGCCCCATGAGCATAGCGTTGATGGGGTGCGTGGTTAACGGCCCGGGAGAGGCGCGCGAGGCGGATATCGGAGTAGCCTTCGCAGCAAAGGAAGGATTATTGTTTAAAAGAGGCAAGCCGCTGCGCAAGGTTTCCTTTAGAGACAGCGTAACGGTTCTATTAAAAGAACTCAAGGCAACAGGATGCTGTGGTCTAAGACGTTAATACCTACTTTAAGAGAGGTTCCGCAGGAAGCGGAATCGGTGAGCCATCAATTGATGCTGCGCGCAGGATTGGTGCGCATGCTCTTTGCCGGCGTTTATTCCTATTTGCCTCTGGGTTGGAGGGTTTTGAGGAATATCGAAGAGGTTGTCCGTCAGGAGATGGAGGCTGCCGGCGCCTCCGAATTGCTGCTGCCGGCCTTACAGCCTCTGGAGCTCTGGCAGCGTTCAGGCCGGGATAAGGATATGGGGGATGTAATGGTGCGTTTTACGGACCGCAGAGGAAGAAACCTTTGCCTTGGGCCCACCCATGAAGAGGTCATTACGGAGCTCGCAAAGAATCATATTTCTTCCTATCGCCAATTGCCGCTGGTGTTATACCAGATCCAGACTAAATTCCGCGACGAGATACGGCCGCGCTTCGGTCTGGTGCGGGCCTGCGAGTTTATTATGAAGGACGCCTATAGTTTTGACAAGGATGAAGCGGGACTGGATAAGAATTACCAGGCGATGTATGAGGCCTATCAGCGTATCTTCAGGAGGTGCGGTTTGGATTGCCTGGCGGTTGAGGCAGACTCCGGGGTTATGGGAGGAAAGGTCTCGCACGAATTTATGGTTACGGCCCGGGACGGAGAGGATGCGGTATCGGTCTGCCCTCAATGCCGCAGGGCATACCCCTTTAATGAAGGCGTAGATTCCGCCTGCCGCGATTGCGGTTTTAACCTAAGCAAGGTTAATGCCATAGAAATAGGCCATATCTTTAAATTAGGAACCAAATACACCAAGACCTTGAAGGCCGATTTTCTTGATGAAGCAGGCAGGCTTAACCCTATTGTGATGGGTTGTTACGGTATCGGGGTCTCCCGCCTTATCTCTGCCGTTATTGAGCAGAATAACGACAAAGACGGGATTATCTGGCCGCTTGAGATTAGCCCTTATAGAGTGCTTATCCTGCCGCTGGACGTTACCGACGGAGTCATTATGCAGAAGGCCCGTGAGGTTTACGAAGAGCTGGGCAGATTGGGCGTTTCCGTGTTGCTCGATGACCGCGATGAGCGCGCTGGGGTTAAATTCAAGGATGCGGATTTGTTGGGGGTATCCCTACAGGTAATTATCGGCAAGGAATCTTTGACGAAGGAGATGCTGGAGTTTAAGGAGCGCCGCGGAAATAAAAAGAGCTCCGATACCAAGGCAGCAGTTATAAAACGCATCAAGGATACCATTAATGTATAGAGATAGCGTTATACTTGAGCTGCGGGGCTTAATCGAAGAGCATCTTAAGGGGCAGGGGCTGTTTCTGGTGGATCTTATCTGCCGCCGCGAAGGCAGAAATCTTATGCTGCGCGTATTGGTGGATTACCCCCTGGGAGGCATTGACATTGATACCTGCGCCCGCCTGAATAATGAATTAGGGGCGATCCTCGAGGAAAAGGATATTATCGGGGAGAGTTATATCCTGGAGGTTTCTTCTCCCGGTCTAGACCGCTCCCTCAAGAGCAGGGAGGATTTTCGGCGTTGCCTGGGGAGGGAAGCGGTATTTTACCTTTCCGGGTCAGTCAAGGAAAGGATTGAATGGCGGGGCGTAATCAAGGAGATAGGAGAAGATGGTATTTTAATAGAAAGCTCCGGGGACGAAATAAGCATTCCCCTGGCGTTAATAAACAAGGCAAGACAGATAGTCTAAAGGGGCCTAACAGGAGATTTGTATGAGCAAGGAACTATTGGCGATTATCGAACAGATAGAGAGGGAAAAAGGGATTAAGAAAGAGGTCCTGGTTTCGGCAGTAGAGAGCGCGCTTCTGAGCGCTGCGCGCAAGGTGGTGGATGCTGTGGATGAGGATGAGCTTAAGGTAGTGTTAGACCAAGAGACAGGGGACGTCAGGGCATATAAGAACAATAAAGAGATTACCTCTATAGATTTCGGTCGTATCGCAGCCTCTACCGCCAGGCAGGTGATTATCCAGAAGATACGCGAGGCGGAAAAGGAGGTAGTCTTTAGTGAATTCCAAGGAAAGGTAGGCGAGATCGTATCCGGCACGGTCTATCGTTTCGAGAAAGGCAACATCGTAGTCGATCTCCTCGGAAAGGCCGAAGGGCTCCTGCCGAAACGGGAGCAGTCTGCGCGCGAGGACTTCAGGCAGGGGCAGCGTATCCGGGCATTTGTGCTGGATGTCAAAAAGGATGCCCGGGGAGCGCAGATTATACTTTCGCGCACCCACCCCAATCTGGTCAAGGAGTTATTTGAGCTGGAAGTCCCCGAGATCTACGACGGGGTAGTAGAGATAAAGGCCATTTCGCGCGAGGCGGGAGAGCGCACCAAGATTGCAGTCTGGTCCAAGAACGAAAAGGTGGATTCGGTAGGGGCCTGCGTCGGGATGCGCGGGAACCGTGTCAGGAACATCGTCAACGAGCTAAACGGAGAGAAGATAGACATCGTACGTTACAATGAAGATATCCGCGAGTACATTAAGGCTGCGCTTGCGCCAGCCAAGATAAACGAGATAAAGCTTGATAAGGATAATATGAAGGCCGAGGTCGTCGTGGATGATGACCAGCTTTCCCTGGCGATAGGCAAGCACGGCCAGAACGTGCGCCTGGCTTCCCGCCTGGTAGGCTGGGAGCTGGATATACGCACCAAGGAGATGCTCGCCAGGGCAGCGATGGAGGCCATCGGCCGGGAAAAAACGCCTGACGCCGGCGAGCCCAAAGAAGCAGGAGAAAAGACAGGCGAGGGATTAGAGGATTTAAGCGGAGTGGGAGAGAAGACCGTAGCTAAGCTTGAGGCAGCAGGGTTTAAGACGATCGGCGATATCTCAAAGGCCGGCCCCGAAGACTTGATGCAGGTGGAAGGCATCGGAGAGAAAAAGGCTAAAAAGTTGATTGCCGAAGCCAAGAAATTGGGGCATAATAAGAAGCCAAATGCTAAAACCAAAGACTAAAAAGGAAAAAGAGGGTACCGGCGCCAAAAAAAAGGTCGCCAAGAGCGCGCATAAGCCCGCGGCCAAGGCGGCAAGGAAGCCGCAGGTCAAGGCCCCTAAGGCGGCCCGTCCTAAAAAGGATGTTTCTCATCACCGGCCAGCCGAGAAACCAGAGGCAGTGCTTCAGCATAAAGAAAAGATAACTCAGGCGCCCCCGAAGAAAGAGCCTTCCGTTATCGTCCAAGAGGCCCCGGCAATAAAGCCGCCGCAGAAAGAGCGCCACGCCCTTCCCGTGTCTGCAGTTGAACCTGTCGTATCAAAGGTTGTTCCTAAGCCCGAACCCGCGGTTGCCGCTCCGAAACCCGAATTCAAGGAGATAGAATTAAAGCTCCCCGTCAGCATTAAGGACCTGGCGATAAAGTTACAAGAGAAGTCCTCGGTGCTGCTGAAGGTTCTTTTAGACAAGGGGATTATGTCCGGCATTAATCAAAATCTTGATAATGCCGTGGCAGAAGAGATCTGCGCTAAATTCGGTTTTAAGATTATCAGCGCCCCAGACGAAGAGGAGCTGGCCCTGCGCGTCCACAAGGAGCCCGACAGCAAAGATGATTTAAGGCCGCGTTCCCCAATAGTTACTTTTATGGGACATGTTGACCACGGCAAAACATCGCTGTTGGATGCCATCCGCAAGACCAAGGTTGCAGATTCCGAACACGGTGGCATTACCCAGCATATCGGGGCCTACCGGGTTTCGCTGGAGCGCGGGGATATCACATTTCTTGATACCCCCGGCCATGAAGCGTTCACCGCTATGCGCGCGCGGGGCGCAAGCCTTACCGATATCGTGGTGCTGGTGGTGGCGGCGGACGACGGCATTATGCCTCAGACTAGAGAGGCCATCGACCACAGCCGGGCTGCCGGGGTTTCGATAATCGTCGCTATCAATAAAATTGATAAGCCCCAGGCTGACGTTGACCGCGTTAAGAAGCAGTTGGGTGAATTAAACCTCCTGGCTGAAGACTGGGGAGGAAAGACTATCACCGTCCCGGTATCGGCCAAAACCGGCGAAGGCATTGATAATCTCCTGGAGATGATCATACTGGAATCGCAGATGCTGGAATTAAAAGCTAATCCCGCGAGACTTGCGCGGGGGGTAGTAGTAGAGGCGAGGATCAGCAAGGGCAAAGGCCCTGTAGCAACGCTTCTGGTAGAGAACGGCACGCTGCATCTTAACGATACGATAATCGTGGGCAATGACTACGGGAAGATCCGCGCCATGTTTAATTACCGCGGCCAGCACGTTAATTCCGCGGGGCCTGCAGAACCGGTAGAGGTCTTGGGGATATCGGGGGTGCCGCAGTCCGGGGAGCAGTTCTTTGTGATGGAAGACGAGAAGGTATGCCGCGATATATCCGCCAAGAGGCAGGAGCAGGAAAAACAGCAACAGGTTAAGACCGTCAAGAGGATAAGCCTGGAAGACCTGCATTCTCAGATAAAGGAGGGTAAGCTCAAGGAGCTTAAGCTTATCCTTAAGGCCGATGTCAACGGTTCCCTCGAAGCGATCAAAGATACCCTCGGCAAACTAGATACCCCGGAGATAAAGATGGAGGTTATCCACGAAGCTACGGGTAATATCAATTCTTCCGATGTAATATTGGCGGTAGCTTCCAATGCGCTGATCCTGGGCTTTAATGTCAACGCCGACGAACGGGCAAGGGAGGCGATTGAAAAGGAAGGCGTTGACGTGCGCACCTACAATATCATCTATGAGCTTACCAACGATATCAAGGCAGCGCTGGAGGGTATGCTGGAGCCTAAGATCAAAAAGGTTTTTATGGGTAAGGTTGAGATACGCAAGGTATTCAAGCTTTCGCGTTCCGGTTCCATCGCAGGTTGTTTTGTAACCAAGGGCAGGATTAGCCGCAGCGCCCAGGTGACCCTGACCAGAAACGGGGAGGCAGTCTTTGATGGCAAGATTTCATCCCTGAAGCGTTTTAAGGACGATGTCCGCGAGGTTACAGAGGGTTTTGAATGCGGCATCGCTATCGGAGGCTTTGAAGATTATCAGGCGGGAGATGTCATTGAGGCCTATGAAATAGAGAAGATCGCCAGAAAACTATGAAGAAGCGCATCTTGAGCGGCATGCGGCCCACCGGTAAACTCCACCTGGGGCATTTGGTAGGAGCACTTGAGAACTGGGTTAAACTCCAGGAGCAATACGAGTGCTTCTTTATGGTTGCAGACTGGCATGCCCTGATGGGCGAGTATGAGAATCCCGCCGGCCTGCGGGAATACGCCATTGATAATGTAGTCGATTGGCTCAGCGCCGGCATCAGCCCTAAGAACTCCACCCTCTTTGTGCAATCCAGCGTTCCAGGGCACCTGGAGCTGGCGATGATATTTTCCTGTTTTGTGCCGTTGGGATGGCTGGAGCGCTGCCCTACCTATAAGGAACAATTACGCGAGGTGAAAACCCGCGATTTACACACTTACGGATTTTTAGGTTACCCGGTGTTGCAGGCCGCCGACATCCTGCTTTATAAGGCGGATGCCGTACCGGTAGGCGAGGACCAGTTGCCACATCTGGAGCTTACGCGCCAGATCGGCCGGCGTTTTAACGGCCTTTACCAGAAGGATTTCTTCCCGGAACCCAAGGCTATCCTCACAACGATGCCGCGCCTCTTGGGAATAGACGGCAGGAAGATGAGCAAGAGCTATGATAATGCCATAAACCTTTCAGATTCCGCGGAGGTTATCGCCAAGAAGGTCGCAGCCATGTTTACCGACCCCAAGCGGATAAAATTCAGCGATAAAGGCCATCCCGACACCTGCAATGTTTTCTCATATTACCAGATGTTTTCCCCTTTGATGTTGGATGATGTACGCGATTGGTGCATGCACGCCAAGGTAGGCTGCACTGAGTGCAAAAAGAGGTTATCTCTGGCATTGATTGAGAGGTTAGAGCCTTTCCATAAGAATAGGCAGGAGCTTCTTGAAGATAAGGCGATGATTGTTAAGATCCTGGAGGAGGGGGGCAGGCGCGCCGCTGATTTTGCCTCCAGAACCATCAGGGAAGCCCGTCAGGCAATGAAGATATGAGCTATAAGGTAAGGTTAGAGATATTCGAAGGGCCGCTGGACCTTTTGCTTTACCTGGTTAAAAAAGACCACCTCAATATCTACGATATCCCGATTGCCCAGATTAGCGAGCAGTATCTTAAATATCTGGAGTTGATGCGGATGTTGGACCTCAATATCGCCGGAGAATTCCTGGTGATGGCCGCTACCCTTATGCAGATTAAGTCCAAGATGCTCCTTCCGGCTGAAGAGACACAGCCTGCCGAAGAAGAGGAGGATCCGCGCGCAGAGCTCGTGCGCCGGCTCCTGGAATACGAAAAATACAAAGAGGTCGCAGAGTCTTTAAGGCAGCGCGAGGCAGCCCAGCAGGATGTCTTTAAGCGCCCCCGCTCCGAGCTGAATAAGGTTGAAACAACCGCGGGGGGTGAGGTTTATTTCGAGGCAAGCATCTTTGACCTTATCAATGCCTTTACCAAGGCGTTGGACGAGGTTCCCAAGGAATTATTCTACCAGGTCATCAAGGACGAATTTACCATCGAGGGAAAGGTGCACGAGATGCTGCACCTGATGATGGTAGAATCGCACAAGCGCGTAGCGGAGTTATTCGTCAAGTGCAATGGCAAGATAGAGATTATTGTGACATTTCTGGCAATCCTGGAGTTGATACGGCTCAAAGAGATCGTTATTATACAGAAGGGGTTGTTCGGAGAAATCGAAATCATGCGCAACGACGAAAACATCATTCCCTATGACCAAAGAAACAAGGCAGAAATTAATTAAGGGTACTCCGGAGGCGCCCCGGCACAACGAACTCGTCGCGGCGGAGCGCGAATCCGAAGAAGACGTCATACTCAATATATCTCTGAGGCCGGAACGCCTCTCTAATTTCGTAGGACAGAAGGAGACGGTCGAAAACCTCAAGGTCTGCCTTACTGCCGCCAAGCAGCGCAAGGAGCCTCTGGAGCACATTCTTTTTTCCGGTCCTCCTGGATTAGGCAAGACCTCCCTTGCGCATGTTATTGCCCATGAGATGAACACCAAGATTACCGCTACCTCGGGCCCTGCGATTGAGCGGGCAGGCGATCTTATCGGCATACTCACGAATCTGGAGAAAGGGGATATCCTTTTTATAGATGAGATTCACCGTTTATCAAAGGTAGTGGAGGAGTTCCTCTACCCTGCGATGGAGACCTTTCAGATTGATTTTGTCATCGACAAAGGGCCCTATGCCAAGACCATCAAATTTAATCTCAAGCCCTTTACCCTGGTAGGCGCCACCACCAGGTCCGGGCTGTTATCCTCTCCGCTGCGCGGAAGGTTCGGTATATTCTACCACCTGGATTTTTATCCGGTAGAGGACCTCGCAAGGATAATCAAGCATTCCGCCAAGATTATAGCCATGGACATAGACGAGGAAGCGGCGGAAGAGATTGCGCGCCGCAGCCGCGGGACGCCCCGCATTGCCAACCGCCTTCTGCGCCGGGTGAGGGATTATGCCCAGGTGTTGAAAATAGGAAAGATTAACCTTGAGATTGTCTGCCGCACCCTGGATGACCTGGGGATTGACAGGGCCGGGTTAGACGACATTGACCGTAAGGTTCTGCGGGTAATGCTGGAGTCTTACGGGGGGGGGCCGGTCGGCGTGGAGGCCCTGGCAGCCAGCCTTAACGAAGAGGTCGACACCATCGTGGATACTGTCGAGCCGTATCTGCTGAAGGTCGGGTATTTGAAGCGGACGCCGCGGGGAAGGGTTGCCACCAGAGTTGCCTTCGAACACTTCGGGAAAAAATACGAAAACCAGCAGGAACTCTTCGATAAATAACCATAACCAGAAACGTTTTCCTAGCCAAAGCTAAAACACTTTCCAGCACAATCGGGAAAGTGTTTTAGCATTTCTCGCTGGATTATGAAATTACTATTGCATGTCTGCTGCGCGCCGTGCCTGATATATCCGTTGGAGAAGCTTAGGGAAGGGGGTTTTGAGGTTACCGGATTTTTCTATAACCCCAATATTCATCCCTTTGCGGAATACCGGAGCCGCAGGCAGGCAGTGGAGGGCTACGCCAAGGATATAGGCGTTGAGGTCTGGTACCCAGAATATCAACCGGAGGAATTCTTCCGGTTGGTGAATTTAAAAGAGGCCAATCCGGGAAGATGCAGGATATGCTGGAGGCTGCGGCTGGGTGAGACTGCAAAGACAGCCGAGGAGAAAGGCTTTAGCCATTTTTCAACCACCTTGCTTGTCAGCCCTTATCAGGATCAGGAGCCACTGAAGAAGATCGGCAGCGAAGCGACAGGGGAATCCGCAGTAGAGTTTTACTACGAGGATTTTCGCCAGGGGTTTCGCAAGGCGCACGATGAAGCGCGCGCTAAAGGCATTTACTGCCAGAAATACTGCGGTTGTATTTATTCGGAGATGGAACGATGCAGGAAGTCGGCAAAACCTTAATTATTTTCGGTGTTATCATATTAGGCCTCGGTTTGCTTTTGACATTTATGAATAAGGTTCCTTTTCTGGGAAAGCTGCCGGGGGATGTATATATCCACAGAAAAAATTTTACTTTTTATTTTCCGATCGCTACTTCGATATTAATAAGCATCGTGCTTTCGCTGATATTTTGGTTATGGTCAAAGCGATAAGGTTAATCATAGTGTTGTCTATGTTTACTGCATGGAACGCTTGCAGAGCTGAGACATCGCGCCAGGTAAGGGTGGCGATTCTCAAGGATGTCAGCTCCTTCAGGCTCAAGGTCAGGGGATCTTACGAGGTTATTGAGCCCCGCGGCGGCAAGGTTTTGTCAAAGGGCAGAAACATCAGGACTACGGTTACGGTTTATAAGGACGGGATACTCCTGGCAGGGGGAGGCTCTGGGGCAGACAGGATCCTGATTAAGGGCAATGACCCGGAGGCCTTTCTTATTAATGACCGAAGTTTCCGGGGCGATATCGAGATTATCAAGGATGCCTCCGGTCATCTCATGGTAGTTAATTACATCGGTCTGGAGGATTATGTTAAAGGTATCCTTTATCATGAGGCCTCGCATTACTGGCCCGAGGATGCGCTTAAGGCTCAGGCAGTGGCATGCCGCACCTATGCTATTTACCAGATGCAGGAGAATGCTGGCTCAGTTTATGACCTTACCAGCGATATATATTCTCAGGTTTACGGCGGCAAGGTCTCGGAACGATACCGCACCAACAGGGCAGTTGACGATACAAAAGGGGAGACGCTTTTTTATAAAGGAAAGATCTTTCCTGCCTATTACCACGCTACCTGCGCCGGGCACACCGAGGACGCCTCGGAGCTCTGGAAGATTAATCTTGTGCCTTTAAAAGGCGTGGTCTGCGGTTATTGCAAGGATGCTCCGCATTACAGCTGGCATAACGTGCTTACGAGAGAAGAGGTGAAGGCCAAATTGAGGGATGCCGGATATGGGGTCGGAGACATTGATGAGATCGTAATGCTGGATAAGACTAACTCCGGCCGGCTCAGGACGCTGGAGATTGTCTCGGGAGGCAGTAAGATAAAAATCCCGGCCAAGGATTTCCGCAATGCCATAGGCCCTAACGTCATCAAGAGTACGATGTTTGATGTAAAGGTGATAGGAGGGGATATCGTATTCGAAGGTCTGGGTTGGGGCCACGGCGTTGGCATGTGTCAGTGGGGAGCGTATTTTATGGCCAAGCAAGGTTATAACTACCGGGAGATCCTCAAATATTACTACCCCGAAAGCTATGTTAAAACTCTCGGATTTTGATTATTTCCTCCCCAAAGAATTGATCGCGCAATACCCCTTGAAGGAAAGAGAGACCGCACGGCTGTTGGTGGCAGAACGCAAGAGCGGGAGGATCGAACACCGCATCTTTAAGGATATCGGGGATTATTTCAGCAAGCCCGACCTGTTGGTTTTAAACGATACCAGGGTCCTGCCGGGCAGGCTTATCGGCCGCCGTGTCACCGGAGGCAGGGTTGAGGTTTTGCTTCTGGAGCATAAGTCCGGGATGCGTTTCAAGGTGATGTTTAAGCCCGCCCGCCTTAAGGCCGGAGAGCAGATATCATTCAGCGGAGGAGAAATCAGGGCCCGGATTGAGTCCAGGGAGGAGCTTACATTTTTAGGCAATGACATGGCTGAGGTTTATGGGGCAGGGGTAATGCCTCTTCCTCCCTACATCAAGAGAGAAGCTGAGCCGCTGGATAATATTTATTACCAGACTGTTTACGCCAGGGAGGATGGGGCAGTGGCTTCTCCTACCGCGGGTTTGCATTTTACTGATAAGATGCTTGGGGATATCAAAGCGCGGGGCATGGATATTGCCTATCTTACCCTGCACGTGGGTCCGGGGACGTTTAGGTCTGTAAAGTCAGATGATATCACCGAACACAAGATGGAGGCAGAGTATTTCAAGATACCGCAGGATTCCTGCGAGCTCATCCGTAAAAAGCAGGCGGTCAAAGAGCGCATCGTTGCCGTCGGGACCACCAGTTTAAGGGCGCTTGAAACCTATGCCCTTGGCAGGAGCCAGGGGTTGACCGACCTATTCGTTTATCCGGGATATGCATTCAAGCTTACCGGGGCGCTCCTTACTAATTTTCATCTGCCGCGCACTACGCTTTTCATGCTGGTGGCGGCTTTTGCAGGAGAGGGGTTGATTAAGGAAGCGTACCGGCAGGCCATCGATAGGAAGTATAGATTTTACAGTTACGGGGATGCCATGTTGATTCTATAAGATGCTGGAACTAATCCATCGGGATAAAAACTCCAGGGCC
>JBAZKK010000003.1:0-74639 GCA_041650795.1 Candidatus Omnitrophota bacterium
TCGGGGGGGTATACCGCATCGTTGATTTTACCCTCAGCAACTGCATTAACTCAGGCCTGCGCCGCATCTACGTCCTTACCCAGTACAAATCCGCTTCACTGCAGCGGCATATACGTTTAGGCTGGACCATATTTTCTGCGGACCTCGGCGAATACATTGAGATTCTGCCTGCGCAGCAGAGAATAGGCGATACCTGGTATCTCGGGACAGCAGACGCCATATTCCAAAACCTCTATACGCTGGAATTGGATAACCCCAGCGAGGTCCTGATACTGGCCGGCGACCATATCTACAAGATGAACTATTACAATATGATTGATTTCCACCGTGACGTAGATGCCGACCTGACCGTGGGGGTGGTTGAGCTTGATAAAGGCAGGGCATCGCAGCTGGGGGTAGTAGAGGTTGACAGTATCGGCAGGGTGGTCGGTTTTGAGGAAAAGCCGAAAAACCCCAAGCTTATTCCGAATAAGCCGGATAAGATCTACGGCTCCATGGGTATTTACGTATTCAAGCATAAGGTGATAGAAGAGGAGCTGCAGGAAGACTTCAAGAACCAGAAGTCCCATCATGATTTCGGCAAGGATATTATCCCGCAGATGCTCAAGAAGCACCGCAAGATAGTAGCCTTTAATTTTATAGATGAGAACAAGAAAGAGGCGCTTTATTGGCGCGATATCGGGACCATTGACGCTTACTATGAAGCTAATATGGATTTGGTGCAAGTGGACCCGGTGTTTAATTTTTATGATAAGGATTGGCCTGTCCGGACATTCCAGGAGCAGTTTCCTCCTGCCAAGACCGTATTTTCCGGAGACGAGATTACCGGCCGCGTAGGGCTGGTTTTGGATTCTCTGGTTTCCAGCGGCTGCATTATCAGCGGCGGCAGGACGCAGCGCTCAATACTTTCGCCGAACGTCAGGATCAACAGTTATTCGCAGGTTTATGACTCCATCCTGATGGAGGGGGTGAATGTCGGCAGGTATGCCAGGATAAAGCGCGCCATCATTGATAAGGACGTAAATATTCCTCCCGGGATGGTAATAGGATATGATTTAGCCGAGGATAAAAAAAGATTCCACGTTACGGAGTCCGGGATTGTGGTAGTGGCAAAGGGGACCGAGATAAAACAGCAATAGGTGCTTAGTAACAGCGGGGTGCAAGATATGGTTATCAGGAAGGGCAAGATCACAGATGTAAAGCGGATCCAGGAACTCATCAATCATTTCGCCAGAAAAGACCTTATGCTTGCGCGTTCCTTAAACGAGTTATACGAAAATATCCGGGATTTTTGGGTGGCCGAAGAGAAGAATAGGCTCATCGGGTGTTGCGCCTTGCACGTATCCTGGGATGACCTGGTTGAGATAAAGTCCCTGGCAGTAGCCGCCAACCGCCAGCGCCGCGGGATAGGAAAAGAGCTGGTGTCTATTTGCCTTGAGGAAGCGTCAAGCTTGGGGGCGAAGAGGGTGTTTGCCTTGAGCTATAAGCCGGAATTCTTCCGGAAACTGGGATTCCGCAGAATCAAGAATTCTGAACTGCCGCACAAAATCTGGGCTGAGTGCATCAATTGCTGCAAGTTCCCGGACTGCCAGGAAGTCGCACTTCTGAAAAAACTCTCACGCTGAGAATCCATTGGCAAAAGGCTTGCCAAAAAATATTAATGTGGTATAATTCATCGCGTTGTTTTTTGCTTCCATAAGGAGGAGAAATGGATTATTTGCTGACTGATGAACAGAAGATGATTCGCGATTTGGCGCGCAAGATTGCCGATGAGAAGATACGCCCGGCAGCTGCCAGATACGACCAGAGCGAGGAATACCCCTGGGACGTGCTTAAGGTTATCGCGGATTCCGACCTTTTTGGCTTGTTTGTGCCGGAAGAGTACGGCGGGATGAGTGTCGGCGTCCTAAACCTTTGCCTGGCAACCGAGGAATTCTCGCGCGCCTGCGGCGGGATTGCGGTTTGCTATGCTGCTTCGGCTCTCGGGACCTTCCCGATTGTCCTTTTCGGCAACGATGCCCAGAAAAAGAAGTACCTTCCCGACATAGCAAAGGGCAAGAAAATCGCAGCCTTCGCTATTACCGAGCCGGAAGCCGGTTCCGACGCCTCAGCAATCAAGACCACTGCCAGGAAGGAAGGCAACTATTATATCTTGAACGGGCTGAAGCATTTTATTACCAACGGTGGCGATGCCGAGACCTATACTGTTATCGCGATGACCGATAAGAACAAGGGCGCCCGCGGGGCTTCGGCTTTTATCGTGGAAAAAGGGGTCCCCGGATTTACCTTCGGCAAGAAGGAGGAGAAATTCGGGATACGCGCCTCATCTACCCGCGAGTTGGTTTTTACGGATTGCAAGGTGCCTAAGGAAAACCTTTTGAGCAAGGAAGGCATGGGTTTTATCGTGACAATGAAGACCTTTGATATGTCGCGCCCCGGGGTTGCGGCGCAGGCCCTCGGGATTGCGCAGGGGGCGCTGGACGTAGCGGTCAAATATTCCAAGGAGAGGCAGCAGTTCGGCAAGTCCATCTCCAGCTTCCAGGGGATACAGTGGATGCTGGCGGATATGGCTACCGGGGTTGAGACTGCCCGCGCCTTGATTTATTCCTGCGCCCGGGCAATTGATGCCGGTTGCAAGGATGTTGCCAAGGATTCCGCCATGGCTAAGATGTACGCCTCGGATGTGGCGGTTAAGGTTGCCACTGATGCCATCCAGATACTCGGCGGTTACGGTTACATGCGCGATTATCCGGCAGAGAAATACCTGCGTGACGCCAAGATCACCCAGATTTACGAAGGGACCAACCAGATACAGCGCAATATTATCGCGCTGCAGTTAATCAAGGAAATGTCTAAATAATGAACATCATCGTCTGTATCAAGCAGGTTCCCGAAACCACTGAGGTCAGGATTAACCCCGAGACAAATACCCTCATCCGCGAAGGGGTAAAGTCCATTATCAACCCTTTTGATATGTACGCCATTGAAGAAGGCGTGCAGTTGAAGGAAAGGTTTGGCGGTAAGGTTACGGTGGTTACAATGGGGCCGCCGCAGGCCGAGGCCGCGTTGCGCGAAGCAATCTCTATGGGCGCAGACGAGGGGATATTGGTTTGTGACCGCGCATTTGCCGGCAGCGATACCTGGGCTACCAGTTATACCGTGGCAGGAGCCATTAAAAGAATCGGAGCATTTGACCTGATTATCTGCGGCAAACAGGCCTCGGACGGCGATACGGCGCAGGTTGGTCCGGGTATCTCCACCCATCTTAATATTCCTCAGGTCACCTATGTAAAGAAGGTGGAGGAGGTAAAGGAGAATTTGATGCGGGTAGAGCGCATGATGGAGGAGGGCTATGAGATTATCGAAACTCCATTGCCGGCGCTCTTGACGGTAGTAAAGGAAATCAATGAGCCGCGGATCCCGTCATTGAAGGGCATGATGCGCGCCAAATCCGCCAAGATCACGGTGTGGGGCCAGAAAGAATTGAATCTAGACCCGCAGAGTATCGGTTTGTGCGGCTCCCCTACGCAGGTAGTCAAGATCTTTACGCCTCCGCAGCGCACCGGAGGCCAGATGCTTAACGGCGAGGTCCCGGATATTGCTGCCCAGCTTGTAGATTTATTGAAGGACGAGGTGCACTGATGTCAATCCAGGTAATTGTAGAGAAATGCACCGGCTGTACGCTTTGTGTTAAGGCCTGTCCATTTGGCGCTATCAGCATGGCGGAGAAGAAGGCCAGGATAGACCTTAACAAATGCACCATTTGCGGGGCTTGCGTTCCAGCCTGTAAATTCAAGGCGATTTTGCTTGAGAAGACACCGGCTAAGTGCGAATTGCCGGACATCAAGGATTATAAAGGCATCTGGGTTTTTGTAGAGCAGAAAAACGGCAAGGTGCAGTCCGTTTCCTATGAACTCTTAGGCAAGGCCCAGGAACTGGCCAAGAAGTTACATTGCCAGGTGAGCGGGGTTTTGATAGGCAATGCCATGGATGACCAGTTGGATGAACTGGGATGGAGAGGGGCGGATAATATTTATTTGGTGGAGGCCCCCGAGATAGCGAATTTCCAGGATGAACCTTATACCAATATCCTGGTAGAGCTGATTAAGAAATATAAGCCTGAGATCGTGCTCTGCGGAGCCACTGCTATCGGGCGTTCCCTGATTTCGCGGGTGGCTATAAACATCAAGGCCGGCCTGACTGCCGATTGCACGGGGCTGGATATTGAGCCGGATAAGAAGATACTACTACAGACCCGCCCGGCTTTCGGAGGGAATATCATGGCGACCATCGTCAGCCCGAATTACCGGCCGCAGATGGCAACCGTTCGCCACAAGGTGATGCAGCCGATGGAGCCTGATAGGAAACGCAAGCCTAAGATCATCAGGGAGAAGTTTGGCAGCTCCTTTTACGCCTCCCGCACCAAGCTCCTGGATATAGTAGAGGAAATTGAATCCCTGGTAAATCTTGCTGAAGCGGATATTATTGTTTCCGGAGGCCGCGGGATGGGTGGGCCGGAGAACTTTAAGATGTTGGAGGACCTGGCGCACGTATTAGGGGCGGCAGTAGGAGCTTCGCGCGCGGCAGTGGATTCGGGATGGAAGCCTTATTCGCATCAGGTAGGCCAGACCGGGCGCACCGTTGGCCCCAAGATCTACATTGCCTGTGGGATATCCGGTCAGATCCAGCATCTAGTGGGGATGCAATCCTCAAAGATTATCGTTGCTATCAATAAAGACCCCGAGGCCCCCATCTTTAAGGTCGCGACTTACGGCATAGTAGGCGATCTCTTCCAGGTAGTCCCCGCCTTAACGAAGCGCTTCAAAGAAGTCCTCCGCAAATAACAGAAACACTTTCCAATCTAAAGGGGAAACGTTTTTGTTCACAATCGGGACAGTGTACATAAAAAAGAACACTGTCCCGAACAAAACGGAAAACGTTTCTGCTTTGGGACGGAAAGTGTTTCTGTTTGGGGAGAATTTGCAGTTTTTAGCAATATAAGAGAGAGAAAAGTATTCATATGTTAAAGAATGTTAAAATTTTCCTTGACAAAAGGCAAGGGTTTGTTTATAATTACAACCAATGGAGAGAGAATGATTAACGGAGGTTTGATGACCATAGAGGATTTAGCGGATTACCTTAAGGTTACGCGCCGCACTATCTACGAGTGGCTTAAGCAAAATAAGATACCGGCAGTGAAGCTCATAGGCCAGTGGCGTTTTCGTAAAGATAGAATTGATGCCTGGATTGAAAACCATTCTAAACTTCAATAAAGGAGAGGCCGCATGTATTTTAAGAGACTGGAGCTGGTAGGGTTTAAATCCTTCTGCAACAAAACCACTTTGCAATTTGAGCCTGGGGTTACCGCAGTTGTGGGCCCTAACGGCTGCGGCAAATGCCTGCATTATGATTCGCTGGTTACCTTAAGCGACGGTTCCCCGGTCAAAATCGGGGAATTAGTGGAGGCGGCTTTAAAAGAGGCGGGAGCGCCGGAAATATTAAACGACGGCTTGATGACTTCGGATAACCACCGCAATATTAAAATCCTTTCCCTGAACCCGGCTACGCTTAAGATTGAACCCAGGCCGGTATATGCCTTTATAAAGAGGAAGGCCCCGGATTATCTTCTGGAAGTCAAGACTAAATCCGGAAGAAAAGTCATCACCACCCACTACCATCCTTTTTTCAGCATTAAAGGCGGCCAGGTGATTGAGCTTAAGGCTGAGGAGCTCAAGGCAGGCACGAGGATTGCCGCTCCGAGGCTCATTAGGCAGCAAGAGGGCAGCCCTGATTTGGATTTATCGGGAATATTTAAAAAATTCAGCGCAGAGGATAACGTATATATTCCTTATTCAGAGGAATTTTCGGAATTTCTTTCTCAGGTCACAGGCAGCAGTATTTCCCCTGCTCAGAGGACGGCAATAAAATCCTGCCGCAGCGGCCAGGCGATGAATATCGCCAACTTCAGCGCGTTGTTGGAGCAAAAGGGGATTAGAGAGGTCCCCGTTTTTGTAAGACGGCTTAAATCGCATAGCTGCGGGGAAATCAAGCTGCCGCGTAAGATGAGCCCCGCGATAGCCAGATTTCTCGGTTACCTTATTTCTGAAGGCAGGTCTACCAAAGAGAATCAAGTTTGGTTTGTGAATGGTGATAAGGATATCGTTGCGGATTTTACGGCCTGTGCCTACAGCGCATTTGAAGTAAAAGCCAAGGTTTTTAATTATAAACCTTGCGTCCAGGATGTCTTGATTTTCTCCAGCGCCTTGTGCGAATTCCTCCAGAAGGCCTTTATTTTCAATATCTCGGCCCCGTCAAGAGAAAAGGCGGTTCCGCCGCAGATATTCAGGTCTGATGAAAATATTATAAGAGAGTTTTTATCAACTCTCTTTGAAGGCGACGGCTATCTCTGTACCGATAAACAGAATAACAGCAAGAAGGCTTATTTTGAATATACCACCGCCTCCGGGGCATTGGCTTGCGGCGTCAGGAGCCTGTTGCTGCGCTTAGGGGTGCAGCCGGTAATCAGAAAAAAGCTGAAGGCAGCCACTAATACCAAGGAGAAAAACAAAAGGGTATATTATTCTGTTTATGTTTACGGGTTAGCTAATGCCAAACGCCTGGCTGAACTATTGCATTTTGTGGGCAAGAAATCCGCAAAACTCCAGGAGATTAAAAGACTGAAGTCTAAAAATAACCCCAATTTAGATTTAATCCCCGAGGTCAACGCCGTATTTAAAAAATTGACGCAACTGGCTGGCATCAATGTCAAAAAACTCAGGAAGACTTGCCCGAAGTTAGCTTCTTACTATGAGAACAGGTGTTTGCCCAGCCGCCAGGGGTTATTGGAGGCGCTGAGTATTGTTTCGGAGCACGGCAGGATTACCGGCTTAGCCGCAGCTTTATACCATTGCCTGAAAACCCTGGCCGTTTCGGATATTTACTGGGATGAAGTAACTAGTATTAAAAAAGTTTATTCAGAGGAATGGGTTTATGACCTTTCGGTATTAGAAACGCACAATTTTATTGCCGATGATATTATCGTTCATAACAGCAATATCTTTGATTCCATCCGCTGGGTATTGGGGGAGCAGTCTGTAAAGTCCCTGCGCGGCTCGGACATGCAGGATGTTATCTTTAACGGCACTGATAAAAAGGAGCCGTTAAGCATGGCCGAGGTGAGCGTTACCTTTGATAATAAAACCAGGTTTTTCCCAGTTGACCATGACGAGATAATGATTTCCCGGCGCCTTTTCCGCTCCGGAGAAAGCGAGTACCTCCTGAACAAAACCCAGGTGCGCCTTAAGGACATCTCTGATTTATTGTTGGGTACCGGTATCGGAGCCGAGAGTTATTCCCTGGTGCCGCAGGGCAGGATAGATATGATTTTGAGTTCGCGGCCGGAGGACAGGCGCCTGGTATTTGACGAAGCCGCAGGCATAACTAAATATAAATCCCAGAAACGCGAGGCAATGCGTAAATTGGAAGAGACGGAGCAGAACCTCCTGCGCGTAAATGACATCATTACCGAGGTCAAGCGCCAGATCGGCTCCCTGGAGCGCCAGGCAAATAAAGCCAGGCGTTATAAGGAATTATTTGAGGAATTGAAAAACAAGGAGGTCAGGCTTGCCGTTTTGCAAAAGATAAGTTTCCTTAAGGACAGGGATGAGACCACGGCAGAGTTAAGCAGACTGCAGGAAAAAGAGTCCGAGGTCCTGAACGCCATCCAGGAGCAGGAGGTCAAGATTGCCGACCAGAAACAGGAAGCCAAGGCCCTTGAGGACGCTATCAACAATATCAAGGGCAGGATCCTTAACCTCGATAACGGCATATCCCGCAGCCGCGAGCACATTACCATTTCCCGCGAGAGGATCAGCGAGCTTGAAGCCGGAAAGAAACGTATCGATGAGCAGATAGAACAGACCGCGGCGCGCATCAATGCCGATAAAGAAAAACTTGATGCCGTCAAGAAGGAATACAACGGGATACAGAAGGAAATCGAGGAAAAGGGTGTTCTTCTGAAGGAAAAGGAAGGCGAGCTTAACAGCCTAGCAGTTGTTATAAAGCTGTCTTTGGATAATATTGCGGCAGCAAAGAAGAACCTTCTGGAACTGGCAGCCAAGGTCAGCAGCGCCAAGAATGAAGTTGCCGATTTTGCTGCCAAGGAACAGGTTTATCTGGCGCGCCAGAAAAGGCTGGAGGTAGAAAAAGCCAAGGTTAATGAAGAGAAGGCCGATGCGGAGTTAGCCTTCTCCACTATATCCCGGGAATTGTCAGGATTGCAGAGTAATTTTGCCGAGCTCGGCCTTAAGCTTAACGCAGCAAAGGAAGAATTGGGACAGGAAAAAATATCCCTTGAGCAGATCAATGCCTGCATTGCGGACCTTGAAAAGCAGAGGCTGGCGATGCAGTCCCAGAAAGAATTTCTGGAGGAGCTTAAATCCAAATACGATGATATAGGAGAATCCATGAGCGCCCTGCTCTATCTGGATAAGATGCCGGCAGAGAAGAGCTCGGGGATACTGATTAAGGTTAAAGAGTACCTGGAGCTTGCCGATGGCGATGGCGGGACAGCCGGCCATGCCAATGTCAAGATATCCGGCGAGGCCAAGCCTATGGACCTGGACACCCAGAAGATTGGCGAACGCATTGCGCAGGTCGATATCAAGATAGCCAGCCTCAAAGAGAATAAGGCTCATAAGCAGACACATATTGCGGAGCTCAAAAATAACATAGGGGCCCTGGAAGGTAATCTGCGTAGCGAGGAGATGGTTCTTGTTAATAAGCGTGCCCAACAGCAAACCGCAGAGGACGAGGTAAATAAAATCAAGAGCGAGGAAGAGATCATTGCGATAGAGCTTTCTGATATAACGGGAGCGCTATCCGGCCTCCAGGATGAACTGAACATCCGCAAAGCCTCCTTGGCTGCCTTAGAGGATGAGGAGAGGAGCGCGGAGGATTTGATTTCCGGAGAGCAGAATCGGATTAATTCCAGCAATCAACTTAAAGAAGGCGTAATCGTAGCGATTACGCAGACCAGGGCAGAATTGGAAGCCCTTAATAAGCGCGTTAATTCCGACCAGGCAACTATTGCGATACTGGAAGATACCTTCCGCCAGGACACGGAGGCGCTCGCCAGCCTTAATGAGCAAAAAGAGGCGGCTTTCGCTAAAGAGGCATCCCTGGATGCCCAGATAAAAGATTTGGAAGAGGCGATTTTGAAGTCCGGGGAGGAGATCGAGAGTCAGAGGGCGGTCCTTAAGGATACCGAGGCCAGATTCGTAGCGGTCCTGGACGGCACTAGCGATATTACCCTGAAGATCGAGGCGGATAAGAAGGAAATAGATAGTATCAAAAGCAGGGTATATGAGTTTCAGATGCGTTCCAAGGAGGCGGAGTATAAGTACGGCGCCGTCAAGGAGAGGATATCGCAGGGATATAAGGTTGACCTGGATGCCGTTAGCGATGTTGTCTGTGAAGGCGATGAAGGTTCCTTAAGTGCAGAGATACAGGGGATGAAGGGAAAACTGGAGTCTTACGGTACGGTAAACCTGGTCGCCATTGAGGAATACGACGAGCTTAAGAAACGTTATGATTTTCTCACCCAGCAGCAGGCGGATCTGTTGAATGCCAAGCAGTCACTGCATGAGGCAATACTAAAGCTTAACAAGACCACTAAGCACATGTTTCTGGAGACCTTCCAGAAGGTGGCTGCCGAGTTCCGTAATTACTTCCGGCTGCTCTTTAACGGGGGAGACGCCCAGGTCTTCTTGGTGGACGAACAGGACCCCTTGGAGTGCGGCATTGAGATTATCTGCCGGCCGCCCGGGAAGAAACTTCAGAACGTGCTTTTGCTTTCGGGAGGCGAGAAATCCATGGCTGCCATAGCCCTGATTTTCGCCATATTCAAGATCAAACCGGCTCCGTTCTGCGTATTGGATGAGATTGATGCGGCTTTGGATGAAGCCAATGTTGACAGGTTCGGCAGGATGCTGCAGGAATTTACGAACGGTTCGCAATTCATCGTGATTACCCATAACAAAAAGACCATTGCCAACGCCGACGTGATGTATGGTATCACGATGGAGGAGTCTGGGGTATCCAAGATTATTTCAGTGAAGTTTTCGCAGGGTAAACCTTCTGTGCAACCCGAGGGAGTTCCGGTAGCAGAACCGGCTTAAGAAATGTAACAGCAGGTTTTATTTTTTCCCTGATCCTTGGCCTGATAAAGCGCCTGGTCGGACAGAAAGATTAATTCCGCAGCGCTGGAAGCGTTATCCGGGAACGAGGCCAAGCCGATGCTTACGGTAAGTTTTTTATTCGGAAGTATCTCTTCGTGCAGAAAGGAATGCTTTTCGATATCCTGCCTTAGGCGTTCCGCAATCAGATAAACCTCATTTCTCTGGGACTCCGGCACTATAATCGCAAATTCCTCTCCGCCGTAACGGCAGACGAAGTCCATTTTACGGGAATGGCTTTTAAGCAGGCCGGCTAATTCTTTGAGGATTTTGTCTCCCGCCTGATGCCCCAGCGTGTCGTTATATATTTTAAAGTCGTCAATATCAATCATTATCAGGCTCAGGCGTCCCCGGGTAGCCTTGGCTTTTTCCAGCTCTTCCTGCAGAAGATAACGGAAGTAACCGTGGTTCCAGAGCTCGGTGAGGGAGTCTGAGTGGGCACGGACCACTGTTTTTTCATAAAGATGGGAATTATCGATGGCCAACCCGGCTTGGTTAGCCAGCATTATCAGCATGCGCATATCGTTTTTGTCAATGGGCTTTTTGGTGATGAAATTATCGGCGATGATGATGCCGTTTACCCTGTCTTTGGCTTTTAATGGCACGACTGCCAGCTCGTCGGTTTTCAATAATTTTATTACGGTATCCGATTGGTAGGAGACGATGCTTTCTTTTGTCAGGTGCAAGGGCATTCCTTCCAGGACAGTCAGCGCCAGCAATCCCCCCCTGGTATCATGCAGGGGAATCTTGAGAAGTTTAATCTCCTGGTTGAAGGTGGATTCCTGGGGGGAGGATTTTTGGTATGCGCTGATGAGGTCATCCATATCCATTTTGTGATGCTCTATGTGTTTCCAAATGTGGTTAGCGTCTTCACCGTTGTCCGGGCCGATACCCATCTTGCCTTCGATGATATTTTCCTTGTCATTTACCAAAAAGAGCATGGCGCGGTTGAACCCGAGTCCGGTGTGCGCAGTTACGCCTGTCAGAATGATGTATAGTATCTCATCCAGCTTTAAGGTAGTGCGCATAGCATTGGAAATCTCATAGAGTATGCTAAGCTCGCGCTGGGCGCGTTCTAATTCGTTCTGGTATTCTTCCGGTTTTTTGGCGCCTTCCATAATGCTTAGAATTTAACATATTTTAAGCCTCCTGTCAACCTACAGAAACACTTTCCAATCCATAGCAGAAACGTTTTCCGAGCCAAACCGGACAGTGTTATTTGATAAAAATTTTTGTTAGGTATATATTGTTTGCGCGTCTATTAAAGCAAAAGGGGGTGATTTTTATGTCAGCGCGCTCAAAGATATTATTGAAAAACGGATGTTACCATCTAACTGCCAGAGGCAATCAAAAACAACGAATTTTCTTAGATGATCAAGACTACGCGGCATTCGTCGGGCGTTTAAAAAAATACAAAAGAAGATATGGTTTAAAGCTTTACGGTTTTTGCCTGATGCCGAACCATTTACATCTCATCGCTGAATTTGACGAACCGCAATGGTTATCTAAATTCATGCAGGTGATTTTACGGTCTTACACGAGTTATTTCAACAAAAAATATAATAAAGTTGGCCATTTGTGGCAAGGCAGATTCAACAGCAGACTTATTACAAGGGATGCTTATTTGCTGGATTGTTTAAATTATGTCGAATTCAATCCGGTAAGAGCTGGTATAGCCAGGAGCGCGGGAGATTATAAGTGGAGTAGCTATAAAGAACGAGCGCTCGAAAAAACAGCGGATTTTCTGTTAATTGACTCTCTTGAACTTTAATAATTAAAGACACTTTCCCGATTGCGTTGGAAAACGTTTCCCGATTGTATTGGAAAGTGTTTCTGATTATTAAATAATTGACAGGGGCAAGGGGGTGGGATATAATAAAAGACTCTATTTGAACGAGTTTCGGCTAAAATTCAAATTTGCGGACCGGAGGTAATTATGTCAACCGTTGAGAAGAAAAAAGAGGATGCAAAGAATATTTCAGATAGGCATAAGGCGCTTGAATTGGCTTTGATGCAGATTGAAAAGCAGTTCGGCAAGGGCTCGATTATGAAGCTGGGGGGGGATGTCAAGGTCAACGTAGAGGCAATCCCTACTGGCGCCTTGACCCTGGATTGGGCGTTGGGGGTAGGAGGACTGCCTCGCGGAAGGGTAATCGAGGTTTTCGGGCCGGAAGCTTCCGGAAAAACCACCCTGACTTTGACCGTAATACGCGAAATCCAGAAAAAAGGCGGGGTAGCAGCTTTTATTGATGCGGAGCATGCCTTTGACTCTACCTATGCCAAGATTATAGGCGTCAATCTCGAAGACCTTTTAATATCCCAGCCGGATACCGGCGAGCAGGCCCTGGAGATTGCGGAAACCCTGGTGCGCTCCAACGCCGTGGACGTAGTAGTAATTGATTCCGTGGCTGCCTTGACCCCGCGCGCCGAGATCGAGGGGGAAATGGGTGATTCGCACGTGGGCTTGCAGGCGCGCCTGATGTCGCAGGCACTGCGTAAACTTACCGCTGCCATAAGCAAGTCGCGCACCTGCGTGATTTTTATCAATCAGATACGCGAGAAGATCGGGGTGATGTTTGGTTCTCCCGAAACTACCCCCGGCGGCCGTGCGTTAAAATTCTACTCTTCAGTGCGCCTGGACGTAAGAAAGATAGCTACCCTGAAGGCCGCGGATATGGTCATCGGCAACAGGGTCAGGGTCCGGGTAGTCAAGAACAAGGTCGCCCCGCCTTTCAAGGAGGGTGAGTTTGAAATACTGCATAACGAAGGCATTTCCAAGACCGGAAGCATAATCGACGCCGGTATAAACCTCAGTGTAATCGAAAAATCCGGCACTTGGCTTTCTTACGCCACCACTAAGCTTGGGCAGGGCCGCGACGCCGCCATCAAAACCCTGAAAGAGCAGCCTAAGCTGCAGGATGAGATTGAAAAGGAAATCCGGAAAAAAATTACCTTAGGTTAACAGGAGGCAAGAGGCAAAATGAGAGTTAGGGGTATACTGCTGATCATGGCCTTAGCAGCAGGCGTAAGCGCAGGAGTATGGGAAACAGGAAGGGCTGCGCAGCCAGAAACCCTGCCCCAGGCAAGCGGCATTGAGGATGCAGTGGTAAACGTTGCCGCCAAGGTAGGCAAGGCAGTGGTTTCCATCAGCACCGAACATAAGATCCCTTCCGATAAAAATAAAAGGGTGTATTTTAATTCCCCGTTCGGAGATGAGGAATTTTTCCGCCGTTTCTTCGATGAATTCTTCGGCGATATGCCTGAGCGTGATTACCGCCAGGTGGCGCTGGGCTCCGGCGTAATCGTTGACCCGCAGGGTTACATCCTTACCAATGAGCACGTAGTCGAGGATGCCGATAAGATTACGGTCACTCTTCCGGATGGAAGGGAATTCAAGGGAGAGGTGAAAGGCCGGGATCCCCGTTCAGATCTTGCTATTATAAAAATAGATGCCAATAACCTTTCGGTGGTGCAGTTAGGGGAATCGGAGAGCCTTAAGATCGGACAGTGGGTCCTGGCAATCGGAAATCCTTTTGGCTTTGCTATGCAGAATCCGGAGCCTACGGTTACGGTCGGGGTAGTCAGCGCCCTGCACCGTTCGCTCGGTAGGAGCATCTCGCGGGAGCGCGATTACAATGATTTAATCCAGACTGACGCTGCAATTAACCCCGGCAATTCCGGAGGCCCCCTGGTGAATCTCAAGGGAGAGGTGGTCGGAATTAATGCCGCTATATTCTCCACCAACGGAGGATACCAGGGGATAGGTTTTGCCATCCCCATCAATACTGCCAGGAGGATAATCTCGCGGCTTATTGAAGGCAAAAAGATTGTTTACGGCTGGCTTGGTATAACGGTGCAGGATATGTCAGTGGATTTAGCAAAACACCTGGGCCTTAAGGATAAAAACGGAGCCTTAATAGCAACCGTGCTTCCAGCAGGTCCGGCGGAAAAAGCAGGCATGAAAGAAGGGGATATCATCCGTAAATTCGATAACACTGATGTCAATAACGTAAGGGAGCTTTTGAGCCTTGTCGGCAGGGCCGAGCCGGGACGCAAGGTAAAGGCAACACTGCTGCGCAATAATAAGGAGCTAACCTTGAACGTCGAGGTGGGAGAGAGGCCGGATAACCTTGAGGAATCGGATGCCGGCGCCACCCGGAACAAAAGCAAAAAGTGGCGCGGGCTTGAGGTTTCCGAGTCGCAGAAAGGGCTGGTTATTTCTGAGATTGAGCAGGGCAGCGCCGCGGATGATGCGGGTCTGGTAGCCGGAGAGGTGATCCAGGAAATTGATAAGCAGCCCGTTAAAACCCTTTCGGATTACCAGAAGGCCATTAAAGGGGTCAAGGGAGATTGCCTTGTTAAGACCTCGCGCGGCTATTTCCTTATCAAGGGTGACTGATAAGCATTTTCAGAAGGCCAGGGATTATGCCTTTCTGCTTTTAAAGTTTAGGCTGCGCAGCGAGAAAGAATTATTACACCGACTTAAAGAGAAAAAATTCCAGGTCCAGGTAATCCATAAGGTCATCTTGTTTCTGAAAGAAAGGAAGTTTTTGGACGACCGGGAATTTGCCAGGGCATGGGTTGCCTCGCGCGCCAGCAGGCCGCTGGGGCCCTACAGGCTGCGTCAGGAATTAAAGCTTAAAGGCGTCAACCAGGATATCATTGACGAAGAATTAGAGCGGTTAGAGGGGGGGTCTCCGGAAGCGGAGACCGTTTCGCGTATTGCGCGTGTCAAATTCGAAAAACTTTGCGCCAGGGAACCGGAAAAGGCAAAACGCCGCATTTATGAATATCTTATCCGCCGGGGATTTTCCTCCTCCAATGTCAGGGATGCTTTAGAAAATTTATGAAATCCGACTCCTTGAGAAAAAAATTCCTGGAATATTTCAAGTCTCATAATCACCGTGTCGTGGAGAGCGATTCTCTTGTTCCCGCAGGTGACCCCACGGTATTATTCACCCCTGCCGGCATGAACCAGTTCAAGAAGCAATTTATGGGGATAATCGGGGATTTTACCCGCGCCGCCTCTTCGCAACGCTGCCTGCGCACGGATGACCTTGATAAGGTAGGAAAAACCAGCGGCCATCACACCTTTTTTGAGATGCTGGGTAATTTTTCCTTCGGGGATTATTTCAAGGAAAAGGCGATTCTCTACGCCTGGGGGTTTCTGACTAAAGAGCTTGGCGTCAGCCAGGATAAGCTTTGGGTGTCCGTGTATAAGGATGATGAAGAGGCTTATGCTATCTGGAGGGATAAGATAAAGCTTCCCGGGGAGAGGATTGTGCGTTTGGGGGATAAGGAGAATTTCTGGCCCTCGGAAGCAAAGCAGAAAGGCCCGAACGGGCCGTGCGGCCCCTGCTCGGAGATATTTTTTGACCAGGGCAGAAATGCGGGGTGCGGCAGGGATGGTTGCACGCCGCCCTGCAATTGCGGGAGGTTCCTGGAGGTCTGGAACCTGGTGTTTACCCAGTTTAACCGCAAAGAAGGAGGCAAGCTTGAGCCTCTCCCGCGCAAGAATATTGATACCGGCATGGGGCTTGAAAGGCTGGCAGCGGTAATGCAGGGGGTAGGCAGTAATTTTGAGACGGACCTTTTTAAGCCTTTGATTGGAGAGATCCTGCGCGAGGCCCCGGGACGGGCGAATGATAAGGAGGCCATTTATGCTGTCGCCGACCACATCCGCGCCGTTACGTTCGCAATCTATGACGGTGTTCTGCCTTCCAACGAAGGACGCGGTTATGTGATAAGGAAGCTGATACGCAAGGGCGCTTTGCACCTGGCAGCGCTCGGCATCAAGAAGCCGTTTCTCTATAAATTAGTAGCGGTGCTGGCGGATATTATGAAGGAGGCGTATCCGGACTTGAGCGAGCGCCGGGAGAATATCGCCGAGATTATCCTGGCGGAAGAGAAGAATTTTATCTCCATCCTGAATTCGAGTGACAGGATCTTCGGCGAGAAGCTTTCATCCGTTCTTTCTTCGGATAATGCGGAGAAAATAGGTGCGGCTTGCTTTAAGCTTTATGATACCTATGGGATACCCCTGGAGGTAACCGCGGAATGGTTAGAGAAGAAAGGTTTTAAGGATCTGGCAAAAGTCAATAAATCTGCGGGCAGGAAATTGGAGGAGCAGAAGAGTCGCTCCAAGACGCAGAGCGCGATGAAAGGCGATGTTTTCGACGTTAAGGGATTACACCTGGACGTAAAGAAGACGCGGTTTTTGGGGTATGATAAATATGAGACCGCCGCCAAGGTACTCTGCATTTTGAAAGACAATAAGCAGGTGAAGAAGATTACAAAAGGCGAAGAGGCGAGCATTGTCCTGGATAAGACTGTTTTTTACGCTGAATCCGGAGGACAGGTAGGCGACAGCGGAAGCATAAAGAGCGCAAGGAGCGCCTTTGAGGTTTCCGGTACCTCGAAATCCGAGGGCGTATTTATTCATTGCGGAAAGATGAGGGAAGGAACCCTTAGGGCTGGGGGTGAGGTGAAAGCAATTGTTGATAAGGAGCGCCGCTTAAGCATTGCCCGCAACCACACCGCAACCCATCTTCTGCAGGCAGCGTTGAGAAAGATTCTCGGCGCGCACGTAAAACAGCAGGGGTCTCTGGTGGGGGCCGAGAGGCTGCGTTTTGATTTCACCCATTTCAAGGACATTGACAACGAGCAGCTGCGCCGCATAGAGAGCGAGGTCAACGGCTATATACTGGATGATATCCAGCTCAATGCCAAAGAGACAACCTTATCCCAGGCAAAGAAGAAGGGGGCTTTGGCTTTCTTTGCGGAGAAATACGGCAAGACGGTCAGGGTAGTTGAGGTAGAAGGTGTCTCCAGTGAGCTTTGCGGAGGCACACACCTTAACCACACCGGCCAGATAGGTCTTTTTAAGATAATCCAGGAGGGCTCTATTGCCAGCGGCATCAGAAGGATAGAGGCGGTTACGGGCAAGGTCGCTTACGCTCTTGTTAAGGAAGACGAGAGGATCATCGAAGAGGTGCAGTCTATCCTGAATACGGAAAAGGAGAAGATCCCCCAACAGCTGGAGGCGAAACTGTCTCGCCTTAAGGTCATGGAAAAAGAACGGCAGAGCATGAAGATCGAAGGGGTGCGCGCATCATTAGACAAGCTGCTGGCGTGCGCAGAGGACCTGGGCGGAATTAAGGTTATTGCCGAGGTTATCCCTGATGCAGATATGAACGTCCTAAGGAACACAATGGACGCCATCAAGAATAAGATATCCGGATGCGTGGCAGCATTGGGTGCGGCTGTTAACGGGCGCGCCATTCTGGTAATCGGCGTTACGCGGGACCTGGCGGAAAAAGGCTGGGATGCGGGCGGGCTTATTACGGCAGTAGCCAGTGTTATAGGCGGAAGCGGCGGAGGGAGAAAGGATTTTGCCCAGGCCGGAGGGAATAACCCGGAGAATTTTGCGCAGGCGTTTAAGGAGTTCAGGGATATAATTCAGGCAAGGGCGGCAATAAAATGAAGATCATACATTTTACCAGCAAGCAGCTGGAAAAAATCTATAACCGCGAAATCCTGCGTTCACGCCTTATCCAGGATAAGGTCAGCCGTATCATCAACGACGTGCGCCTGGGGGGCGATGAGGCGGTGCTTAAATATACCCGCAAGTTTGACGGGGTGAAGCTCAACAGCAAACAACTGAAGGTTTCTCAGATAGAAATCAGCGGAGCTTACCAGAACATCAGCCCTAATTTTGTCTCCAGCCTTAAGGTGGTGATTGAAAACGTAAACAGATTCTATGCCAAGGCACTAAAGAAGACCTGGAGGATGAAGGATAACGACGGCGTAGTTTTGGGAGAAAAATGCATCCCCCTGGAGAAAGTGGGTATCTACATTCCCGCGGGAACCGCGCCCCTAGTTTCCACAGTATATATGACGGTCCTGCCCGCCAAGATAGCAGGGGTCAAAAGGATAGTTTTAATAACCCCCCCGGATAAGGATGGACATATCAACCCGCATATCCTGGTGGTTGCAGACCTATTAAAAGTAAGCGAGATTTACCGCGTAGGAGGAGCGCAGGGTATTGCCGCTTTGGCATACGGCACCAAGACCATCCCGAAGGTAGATAAGATTGTCGGGCCGGGCAATATCTATGTCAGCGAAGCCAAGAGGCAGGTCTTCGGTTATCTGGATATAGACATGATTGCCGGGCCTACGGAACTGGTTATCATTGCCAACCGTCATAGCGAGCCAAAGTACATAATTGCGGACCTTACTGCCCAGGCCGAACACGCCCACGGGCTGGCGATTCTTATTACAAATTCCAAAGGCCTGGCGCGTGAGGTAAAAAGCCAGCTTTCCGGAATCAACGGCTTTATCATCCTAACCAAGAATCTGATCCAGGCGGTTGAGGTCGCCAACAGAATTGCGCCCGAGCACCTGGAGGTTTTGGTAAAGAACCCCCAGAGGCTCGTCAAAGGAATCAACAATGCCGGGGCGATATTCCTCGGCCCTTATAGCCCGGCAGCCATAGGGGATTATGTTGCCGGACCCAGCCACGTGCTGCCGACACACGGCACAGCGAGGTTTTTCTCCGGCTTATCCGTGCTTGATTTTATTAAGACCAGCCATATAATAAGTTATTCCAAGAAGGCGCTTGAGAAAATGAAGGAGCCGCTGGAGAAGATTGCGGGGATTGAGGGGTTAAACAAGCATATAGATTCCGTGAAGGCAAGGTTTTAAAAGACAGTAGTTAGGGGCTAGGGAGAAATAATGAGAAAAGCGATAAAAGAAAGAAAGACAACAGAAACCCAAGTCAGGGTAGAGTTGAATATTGACGGTACCGGTAAATCCAGCATTGATACCGGCATAGGCCTGCTTAATCATATGCTGGAGTTATTTGCCTTCTGGGGCCTATTTGACCTTAATGTAAAAGCCAAAGGGGACATCAATAGGGTCGACATGCATCATACCAATGAAGACGTGGGCATTGTCTTGGGGCAGGCCTTCAAGGAGGCCTTAGGGGATAAAAAAGGAATCAACAGGGTCGGCTCTGCCAGCGTTCCGATGGAAGAGGTTGTAGCCGATGTAGTGGCTGATATCAGCGGAAGGGGTTCTTTTAAGATCGTCAAGCCTGGGAAGGCCCAAACCGACGCTAAAGACGAAAAGGATTATGACCTCAAGGATGCCGAGCATTTTTTTGAAGCCCTGGCTAAACAGTTGGGCATGAACCTTAATATAAAGATTGATCCCGTAAGCAGCGATTTGCACACTACCTTAGAGCCCGTCTTTAAGGCGTTAGGTAAAGCCTTGGATGAGGCTACCCAGATTGACCCCCGCCGTCAAGGCATCCCTTCTACAAAAGGCGTGATTGATTAGATGATTGCAATTATTGACTACGGCATGGGAAACATCCACAGCGTGCAGAAGGCCCTGGAATATGCAGGGGCTTCTACGATAGTTACCAATCAGCCGGAGGATATTGTCAGGGCAGAGAAAGTTGTGCTCCCCGGGGTGGGTGCTTTCGATGACGCAGTCCTGGAGATGCAAAGGCAGGGGTTGGTTGCCGTTTTAAAGGAGCACATTGCGAAGAATAAGCCGTTTCTCGGGATATGCCTGGGGATGCAGCTTTTATTTGAGCGCAGCCAGGAGGCGCGCAAGACAAAGGGGTTCGGAATTTTGGAGGGGGATATCAGGAGGTTCGCTTCAGGCGCGGGGATTAAGGTTCCTCATATGGGATGGAACCAGCTCAATTTTAAAAAACCCGATTGTCCTTTATTGAGGGGGTTCTCCGATAGACCATACGTATATTTCTGCCACTCTTATTATCCCTGCGTGGCTGATAATGAATTGACTGCAGCCGCCACAGATTATGCAGGCGAGTTTAGTTCGTTTGTATGGAAAGGCAATATTTACGCGGCCCAATTCCATCCGGAGAAAAGCCAGGAGGTAGGGCTTAAAATACTGAAGAACTTTGTGGAGTTGAAAAATTAATATGCTGGTTATTCCCGCCATAGACCTCAAGCAGGGTTGCGTGGTAAGGCTGGTCGAGGGCAGGTTTAAAAAAAAGATTTATTCGCGCGATCCCCTTAAGACCGCCAGGCGCTGGGAGGAGGAAGGCGCGGAATTCTTGCATCTGGTGGACCTTGATGGGGCTATGAGCGGAAGGCCCAGGAATCTCGGAATCGTCAAAGAGATTGCCAATAAGGTCGGGGTGCCTGTAGAGTGCGGCGGAGGCATACGCAACATCAGGACCATCAAATCCCTGCTTAACAGCGGGATAGCGCGGGTTGTCCTGGGCACCAGGGTCGCCACTGACCGCGAGTTTCTGCGCAAGGCGCTTAAGCAATTCGGAGATAAGGTAATTGTAAGCGTTGACGCCAGGGATAATAATGTATGCATAAGAGGGTGGAAGGACAGAACCGGGATAAACGCGGCGTCATTTATCAAGGACTTGAAAAAAACCGGATTAAGGCGTATCATCTATACCGATATCTCCAAGGACGGTACGCTCAAGGGGCCTAATCTTAAAAGCATCAGGCAGATACTAAAAGATACCGGGATAAAAATGATTGCTTCGGGAGGCATATCTGCGTTGAGTGATATCCGGCGAATAAAAGCGCTGGAAAAAGAGGGGGTGATAGGTATAATTATAGGGAAGGCCTTATATGAAAGAAGGTTTACCTTAACCAGGGCTTTGAAACTTGTTTGAGAGAGGAGCGTTAAAATGAAAAAAATAGCAGTTCTGTTGTTGCCGGTGCTCATTATCGCTTTAAGCGGATGCGCCAGCGCCAAAAAAAGAGATCTTGAAATTCAGGGTTTGAAGAACCAGATTACCGTCCTGGAGACGCGGATTCAATCCAAGGATGATGAAATCAACAGTCTCAGGGACGATTTGAGCAAATCCGAAGCTAAGAAACCGGCGCCTGTTTCAAGGGGGGCTATTGTAGAGATCAAATCCCGCCCTAATGCCAAGCAAATACAGTTGGCATTAAAGAACGCCGGTTATTACGCCGGGGCAATCGACGGTAAAATCGGAAAAAGCACCAGGGATGCAATTAAGGCTTTTCAAAAGGCTAACAACCTGACCGCTGACGGCAGAGTCGGCAAAAAAACATGGGAGCTTTTAAGAAAGTACCTTTCTGTTAAGATTAAATAAGCCGTTATGTTGACCAGGCGCATCATACCCTGCCTGGATATCAAGGAAGGCCGGGTAGTAAAGGGGGTAAAATTTCTAGGGTTACGCGATGCCGGTAACCCGGTAGAGGTTGCCAGGGCCTATGACGCACAGGGCGCGGATGAACTTGTATTCCTGGATATCACCGCCAGTTTTGAGAACAGAAAGACCCTGATCGGATTGGTTGAGGATATCGCCAGCAACATCTTCATGCCTTTTACAGTAGGGGGAGGCATCCGCGATATCGGGGATATCCGCGAGCTTTTAAGCGCCGGAGCGGACAAGGTATCCATCAATACCGCCGCAGTCAAATATCCGGAGCTAATCCGGGAGGCGTCTTTAAAGTTCGGCAGCCAGTGCATCGTAGTGGCCATTGATGCCAAGAAGAAACAGCACGGGCAGGGGTGGGAGGTTTTTATTAACGGAGGGAGGACTCCGGCAGAACTGGATGCGGTTGAGTGGGCGGCTCGGGCCTCTGAGCTCGGCGCCGGAGAATTCTTGCTTACCAGCATGGATTATGACGGCACTAAGGACGGCTATGATATCGAGCTTACCAGGGGCATTAGCGCGAGCGTTAACATACCCGTAATCGCCTCCGGAGGAGCTGGCAGTCCGCAGCATTTTTACCAGGCAATAACCGAAGGCAGTGCCGATGCCTGCCTGGCCGCTTCTTTGTTTCACTACCAGGAATGTAGCATAAAGGAAGTTAAGGATTATCTGGCAAAGAGAGGGGTAGCAGTCAGGATATGAAAAAAGGGTTCGATCCTAAAGGCTTGAAATATGACCGCCGCGGCTTAATACCGGCCATTATCCAGGATTACAACAGCGGCGAGGTTTTGATGCTTGCCTATATGAATAAGGAGTCTTTGAGGCGCACGCTTAAACTCGGCAAGACCTGTTTTTGGTCGCGTTCACGCAAGGAATACTGGGTAAAGGGAGCTACCTCGGGTTGCTTCCAATACGTCAAGACGGCATGCTATGACTGCGATATGGATGCCTTATTATTCAAGGTGCGCCAGGTAGGCGCGGCCTGTCATACTGGAAACCGCAGTTGTTTTTACCGTAAAATAAAGAAATAGTCACTAATTGCTACGCAGGAGCCAGCGGTGTATTATCCGGATTTAAATGAGTTCTTAAAGCTCTCCGCGAAAGGAAACCTTATCCCTGTATACAAGGAGATAAATGCCGACCTGGATACGCCGGTATCGGCATATCTTAAGATAGGTAAGGACGATTATGCGTTCCTCCTGGAATCGGTAGTGGGCCAGGAGAAGATTGCGCGCTATTCCTTCCTGGGGACAAAACCCGCCGTTATCTTTAAGAGTAAAGGCAGGGATATTGAGATTACCGATACCCATCACGGCAAGGTGCGCCGTTTCAGGGCCCAGGGAAACCCGCTGGAAGAGATACGAAAAATCATGCGGGAATTTAAGCCCGTTCCGGTAAAGGGGCTGCCGCGTTTTTTTGGGGGCTTGGTAGGTTATATCGGATACGATGTGGTGCGGTTCTTTGAGAAGCTGCCGGATAAAAACAAGGATGACCTTAAGCTTCCCGACGCCGTGCTCCTTTTGACCGATAGCATCCTGGCCTTTGACCATATCAATCACACCATCAAGATTATTTATAACGTCGTTTTGCCTCCAGATAAGAAGTTTACCCGTAAAGATAAAATCGAATTTTACCGAAGGGCCATAAGCAGGATTGAAGCTATCCACAGGCAATTGCGCGGCGGGATTCCAGGCGAGAGAGGAAACGCCGGAAGGGGCAGCCGGGTGCGGATGACTTCAAATTTCACAAAGGAAGGTTTCTGCCGCATGGTCAGCCGCGCCAAAAAATATATCCGCAGGGGCGACATCATTCAGGTAGTTTTGTCGCAGCGCTTCAGGTTTAAAATCAAAAAGCCGTGGTTTGAGATATATCGTAGCCTAAGGAGCATTAATCCCTCGCCTTACATGTTCTTCTTGAAGTTGAAGGATTTTGCGCTTATCGGTTCATCCCCTGAGATACTGGTGCGTTCCCAGGACGGCCAGGTTCAGGCCCGCCCCATTGCCGGTACGCGGCCGCGCGGGAAAAACGAGGAAGAGGATTTGAGATTCGAGCGCGAGCTCTTAAAGGACGCCAAGGAGAGGGCCGAGCATATCATGCTGGTGGACCTGGGCAGGAATGACCTTGGCCGTGTCTGCCGGACAGGCAAAATCGAGGTTGACGAATTAATGGGCGTGGAGAGATATTCCCACGTGATGCATCTGGTAACCAACGTAAAAGGGACGCTTGAGCGACGCTACGATGCGTGCGATGTGCTGCGGGCATGTTTTCCGGCCGGTACAGTCAGCGGAAGCCCAAAGGTCCGCGCGATGGAAATCATCGAGGAGTTGGAGGATGTCCGGCGCGGCCCCTACGCCGGCTGCGTGGCATATTTTAGTTTTTCCGGGAATATGGATACCTGCATTACTTTAAGGACAATCCTTGCACGCGGCAAGACAGCCTATATCCAGGCAGGTGCCGGGATAGTGGCTGATTCTGTCCCGGCTAAGGAATACCGCGAAACCGTAAACAAGGCAAAGGCCCTAATAGAGGCACTGACAAAGTAAAACAAAAAGGGAGGAGATATAATGGCAGTTGTTATCAGGCTAAGAAGGATAGGCAAGAGGCCCAAGAAAAGGCCGCATTTTCGCATCAGCGTTTTTGACGAACGCCGCGGCCGCGACAGCAGGTGTATCGAAGAGCTGGGTTTTTACTCTCCGGTAACGGGGCTGTCTAAAATCAATAAAGAGCGCCTGGAATGCTGGCTCAAGAACGGGGCGCAGCCGTCAAAGACGATTAAAAATCTAATCAAGAAAGAAAACCCTAAGGAGGCTTAAGATGCCGCAAGGTCAGACCGTTAATCCCATTATGCAGTTTGCGCCGCTGATTTTCATCTTCGTTATTTTTTATTTCCTGCTCATACGGCCACAGAAAGCCAAGGAGAAGGAGCACCGCCGGATGCTGGATAGCCTTAAAAAGAACGATGATGTGGTTACGTCTTCCGGCATACACGCCACGGTAGTCAACGTCAAGGATAAAACCGTAGTGTTGAGGGTTGACGATAACGTCAAGATGGAGATGGAAAAAAATTGCGTCGCTTATATTAAAAAATCTTCCGAGCCAGAGCAGGTAAAGGCTTGATTAGATGAATAGAAAATTCTTCTATAGGTTATTGCTGGTTGCGGCGGTAGTCGGTTTGTTCGTTTTCTTTGCGTTTCCGCTCGACAAAAGAATAAACCTTGGCCTGGACCTAAAAGGGGGGATGCACCTTTTGTTTAAGGTGGATACCCAGGGGTTATCCGAAGACGCCAGGGCTGATGCGGTAGAGCGCGCCAAGGAGAACATTCGCGACGCCATTGACAGGCTGGGGGTGCGCGAACCTATTGTGCAGAAACAAGGGCTGGATGAGCTGGTGGTGCAGCTGCCCGGCGTGACCAACCGCCAAGGCGTGCTGGACGTTATTACTACCGTAGGATACCTGGAGTTTAAGATTGTTTCCGATGACAGCCAGAAGCTCCAGGATGCCTTAAACGGAAACATACCGGAAGGCTATGAGCTTAAGTATTCCCAGGAGAACAAGGAGCCGTTGTTGCTGGAAAAGAAAAACGTTCTTACCGGCGAGTCCCTCAAGAGCGCGTCAATAGACTTCGGCGAATACAGCCAGCCGCGGGTCGACCTGGAGTTTAATGCCGAGGGAGCAAAGAGGTTTGCCGAGATTACCCGCAATAATATAGGAAAACGCCTGGCCATACTGCTGGACGGCAAGGTGCAGTCCGCTCCGATGATACGCGAAGAGATCCCTTCCGGCAAGGCCAACATTACCGGCAGGTTTACCCAGGAACAGGCGCAGTCCCTATCGTTGATATTGCGGCGCGGGGCGCTGCCGGCTCCGGTAGTATTGGAGGAAGAGAGGACTGTAGGGCCGTCTTTGGGGCAGGATTCCATTAGCAAGGGGATACTTTCCACCGTCATAGGGGGCCTGTTGGTTCTGGTATTTATGGCGGGTTATTATTTGTTGGCCGGCCTAATCGCGGACGTCGCCCTGGTGCTTAACCTCGTGATGATACTGGGGGGTTTAGGAATGTTGCCTCATCTTTTCGGCGTATCCGCAACCCTGACCCTTCCCGGCATTGCCGGTATCGCCCTATCCCTGGGCATGGCGGTTGACGCCAACGTCCTTATCAATGAAAGGATACGCGAGGAGCTGAACACCGGCAAGACCATGCGCCAGGCAATTACCAACGGTTATAACCGTGCCTTCAGCGCTATCCTTGATTCCAATATTACAACCCTTATTGCGGCATTTCTTTTGTTCTGTTTCGGCACCGGCCCCATAAAGGGTTTTGCCGTCACCCTGACCATCGGCTTGATAGCCAGCATGTTCACCGCAATCATAGTTACCCGCGCAATATTCGAGCTGCTCCTGGAATTCGGGCTGTTGAAATCCCTGCCGATGCTGAGGCTTTTTAAAGAGACGCACCTGGATTTTATTGGAAAGAGAAAGATATGCTACGCTATTTCCATTGTTATCGTAACTGTGGGGCTCGTCGTATTCTTTGAGAAGGGCAAAAACGCCTACGGTATTGATTTTTCCGGAGGCCAGCTGCAGGAATACAGTTTCAAGAACGCCCCGTCGGTAGATGCGGTGCGCGAGGCGATGAAAGAAATCAACCTTGCCGATGCCACTATCCAGCAGTTCAAGGAGAACCCGCGCGTAGTCCTTATCAAGACCGGCGTAACGCAAGGAGACGTTATTACGGATAAATTAAAAGAAAGGTTTCCGCAGGATGACATTCAGGTCTTGCGGGTTGAGAAGGTAGGCCCGGTTGCCGGCAATAAGCTTAGGTCCAAGGCGAGCGGCGCGATTATCTGGTCTCTTATCGGCATCCTTATTTACGTAAGCATCAGGTTCAAACACTTTAATTTTGCGGTTGCCGGCGTCGTTGCCATTCTACATGACGTGCTGGTAACGCTGGGGGCGCTGGCGATAACCGGCAGGCCCATCGACCTCCTGAGCGTAACGGCCTTCTTGACCATTGCCGGTTATTCCATTAACGACACCATCGTGATATACGACCGCGTCAGAGAAAACAGCAGATTGCAGCACAGGATGAGCCTGGCTGAATTGATAAACTTGAGCGTCAATCAGACCCTGGGCCGGACTATCCTGACATCGACCGTAACGCTTTTGGTGGTAATCGCCATTCTTTTTTACGGAGGCGAGGTATTGAGCAATTTCGCCTTTGCGCTACTGGTAGGATTTATCTCCGGCGTTTACTCCACTGTTTATATTGCCTCGCCTTTAGTGCTCGCCTGGGAACGCCGCAAAAAAGTCCGCACCTAAAACAGGCATGTTTAAATCCCTCGAGGTTTATATCGGCCAGGTTATTGCGCTGGATAGACTGCATGTGCAGTTAGCCGGTTTCGGATATAAACGCCAGGACAATGTTCTTGAGGAGGGGGATTTTGCCAGGCGCGGAAACCTGATAGACATCTTTCCTTTTACCTTTGAACTACCCATCCGCATAGCTCTCGACATAAATACCGTTAAATCCATAAATAGTTTTGACCCTGCCAGCGGCGCCCCTCTATGGGGGCATAAGATGGTGATTATACTGCCTATAAAGAACCGTCGTCTTTCCCGGACGGTTTCCTTTAACGAAGAGCTGCCCCTGGAGAATTTCCTCGACCTGGATGTCGGAGATTACGTAGTGCATACCGAGCACGGTATCGGCAGGTTCAGGGGGCTCCAGAAGCTCAAGCTCAAGGATAAATACCTTGACCACCTGGTGATAGAATATGACCGCCAGGAGAAACTGTACGTACCGGTGGGGGAAATGCATCTTATCCAGAAATATGTCGCCTTTCAGGCGAGGAGGCCAAAACTTTATCGCCTTGGAAGCAAGGAATGGCAGCGGACCAAGGAAAGGTCAAGAAAAGGCATCCAGAAGCTGGCCTGGGAATTGCTTTCCCTGGAGGCTATGCGCATGAGCATCGGAGGGTTCGCTTATTCCAAGGATAAGGAGTGGCAGGGGCTCTTTGAGGCAACCTTCCCTTATAAAGAAACCCCGGACCAGGCCAAGGCCACTCAAGAGGTAAAGCGCGATATGGAGATGCCGAGGCCCATGGACCGCTTGCTCTGCGGTGACGTTGGTTACGGCAAGACGGAAGTAGCGATGCGGGCGGCGTTCAAGGCTACCATGGATAATAAACAAGTGGCTTTTCTTGTGCCTACTACCATCCTGGCAGAGCAGCATTATCAGAACTTCATCGGCCGTTTGGAAAAATTCCCCATAAATGTCCAGATGCTTTCGCGTTTCAATACCGCTTCCGAACAGGAGGTTATCATTAAAGGCATTGCGGACGGCACGGTGGATGTCGTGGTCGGAACGCACCGCTTGCTGTCCGGAGATGTAGTATTTAAAAACATGGGGTTATTGATTATTGATGAAGAGCAGCGTTTCGGGGTCAAGGCCAAGGAGCAATTGAAGAAGATGCGGCTTACCTGCGATGTCCTGACATTGACTGCTACCCCCATACCGCGCACCCTTTATATGAGTCTGATGGGCGCAAAGGATCTTTCCGTCATCAATACACCTCCCCAAAATAGGTTGCCGATTAAGACCGTTGTGGTAGAATATGACCTGGCTTTGATCCGCCAGGCGATCCTCAGGGAGACAAGGCGTAAAGGACAGGTTTACCTGGTGCATAACCGTATCGAGGATATCTGTGAGCTCAAAGACAGCGTTATGCGCGGTCTTCCCGGCAGTATCAGGTTTGGCGTGGCCCATGGGCAGATGCTGCCGCGGATGCTGGAAAAGGTGATGTCGGATTTCCTGAAAGGCGGCATAGACGTCCTAGCCTCTACTATGATTATCGAATCCGGCATAGATATACCCAACGTAAACACTATTATTATCAACAATGCCCATACCTTCGGTCTTTCGGACCTGCATCAGCTACGTGGAAGGGTAGGCAGGTTTGACCGGCCGGCCTATGCCTATTTATTGATTCCGCCCGAAGAGGCGCTTAATAAGGATGCCCGCAAGAGACTGGATGCCATAGAGGAACATTCTGAGCTGGGGGCCGGTTTTAAAATCGCAATGGAGGACCTGGAGATCCGCGGAGCAGGTAATCTCTTGGGGATCCAGCAGCACGGTTTTATCAGCGCCCTGGGGTTTGACCTTTACTGCAGGCTCTTGAGGGAGTCTATCACAAATTTTAGAAAGGTGCTGGAAAATGAAAAGAAATAGCTTCTCTTGGATTTTATTTTTATGTTTGTTTCTTCTTGCGTCTTCTTACTCTTCCTGCGGGGCAGAAGACAAGATCGTAGCAATCGTAAACAAGGACGCAATTACCCAAAAGGACCTGGACGGTTTTGTAAATTTTACGCGGATGCAGATATCTTCATCCTATGAAGGAGAAGAGCTGGATAAGAAGATAGCTTCGCTTAAGCCTCAGCTTATAGACAGGCTTATCGAGGATCGCCTGATACTGCAGGAAGCAAAAAAAAGCGGGATTAAAATAGACAACGACAAGATATCGGAAAGAGTTGATGGAATCAAAAAGGCATACCCTTCGGATAGCGTATTCCAGGCTGCCCTAAAGCAGCAGGGCCTTTCTCAGGCAGACCTTGAGAATAAAATACGGGAGCAGCTTCTCCTGTATAACATTATCGACCTTAAAATCAGAAGGGCGATTCTCATTAATCCTACCGAGGTAACGGCATTCTACCAGGAGCATAAGAAGGATATTGTGACTCCGGAACGCCGGGAATTTATGGCGGCGACCATGGATACCCCTCAGCTTGCCAGCAAGGTATTCTCCGCTTTACGCCACAATGATGACCCCGATGAGATAGCCGGACGCTACGGGGTGGTTTTTAATAATCTCGACGCCTCCGGAAGGGGGCATTTAAAAAAAGAGGTAGAGGATGTCGTTTTTAAACTCAAGGAAGGCGAGGTTTCTACTCCAGTTAAGATTGACAGTAAATATTATATCTTCAGGCTTAACAAGATAACTGCGCCAAGGCAGGAAACATTAGCCGAATCTCAGGAGAGGATTTACAATATGCTCCTGGAAAAAAAGATGCAGGAGAAACTGACAGAATGGATTGACGGATTAAAGAGCCAGGCTTATGTCAAGGTTTTTAAGGAATAACCGGTGAGAAGGAAACGCGTCAAAGTTACGATAACTATGGGCGACCCTTCGGGGATAGGGGCGGAGGTTATTTTGAAGTCTCTCCCGCGGCTGGCGGATACGGCGGTAATAACCGTTATAGGCGACGGCAGGGTTTTTTCCATGATGGGGGGGTGCCCGGATAAAATAAGGGGGGTAAGGTTCGTGGACCTCGGGAATGTGCCTTCGGGGAGGTTCTCTTTCGGAAAGATTAAGGCAGAGTACGGCAGGGCAAGTATCGCTTACCTTGATGCGGCTTTAAAGATGATAAGGTCGCGGGAATCAGATTGCCTGGTAACGGCACCGATATCAAAGGAAGCAATTAACGCCGCCGGATTTAAATTCAGCGGGCACACCGAATATCTTGCCATGCGCACGGGTAGTCCGGATACGGTAATGATGCTTTTAAACCGTTATCTAAAATTCAGCCTCCTCACAAGGCATGTCCCCTTAAAAGACGTTTCCGTTAAGTTAACCCGGAGGGGATTGGTTAAGGTTATCCTCGCTACCTCCGGGGCATTAAAGTCCTTCTTTTCCTTAAGAGAGCCGCGTATTGCAGTCTGCGGGTTTAATCCCCACGCTTCTGATAACGGGGTAATAGGCAAGGAGGAGAATAAAATTATTAAGCCGGCATTATGGAAGCTGAAAGGCGCGGTTAGATGCCTTAAGGGGCCCCTGCCGGCAGATGTTGCGATTGCCGGAGCTTATGCCGGTGACTATGATGCCGTAATTGCAATATATCACGACCAGGCGCTCATACCCCTTAAGTTATCAGACCCTTTAAGCGGCGTCAACATGACGCTTGGGCTGCCGTTTGTGCGCACCTCTCCTTTGCACGGCACTGCCTTTGATATAGCAGGCAGGAATATCGCCCGAGCGGATTCCATGGTTAGCGCCGTGCGTCTGGCTGTAAAATGCGCTTCCAACGGCAGACTTTAAAGGCATATGGCTAAAGATGCCGTCAGGCCTAAAAAATACCTCGGGCAGAATTTCCTTTCAGACAAGAACGTCCAGAGAAAGATTATAGAGTCCTCCGGATTCTCGCCCAAGGACACGATCCTGGAGATCGGTGCTGGCAGGGGAGAATTGACTCGCCTGCTTGCCGATAAGGTAAAAAAGACCTATGCCGTGGAAATTGACGCCGCGCTTTCCGATAGGCTTAAGGCTGAGTTTAACGATAACCAGAAAATAAAAATCATAAACAGCGATATACTCCGTTTCAATCTTGATAAAAGCATACCCGTTCCCTCGCGCATAAAGGTAATCGGAAATATACCTTATTGTCTGAGCACGCCGATTATGGGATACCTCCTGGGGCACCTGCGTAGAATCAGCGTAATATTAATGACGGTGCAGAAGGAATTTGCGGAAAGGGTGGCTGCTTTGCCGGGTTCCTCCGATTACGGCTCTTTAAGCTGCTTTGTGCAGTATTACTGCCTGCCCGCCGTAATGTTTACGATAAAGAAAACGTCATTCTGGCCGGTGCCGAAAGTGGATTCGTGTTTATTAAGGTTAGAAGCGAGAACCAGGCCGCCGGTAAAGGTAAGGGATGAGGCGGAGCTTTTTAAGGTTATCCGCGCCGCCTTCTCCAAAAGAAGAAAGACCTTAAGAAACAGCCTAAAAGGGATTATTGATAGAGGCCGCCTGGAAAATTTTTTTCAGCGATGCTCTATTAATCCTGACGCCCGTCCAGAGGAACTCGGGTTGGAGGATTTCGCCCGCCTTTTAAATTCTTAAAAAAACCTTGACAAAAATCAAAGTACACTATATACTTATAGCTTCATCTACAGGTCAAGGAAGTTTTCTGAATCAATCCTGTTAGAAGACGAAAATCCTTATAAAACCGAGGATGTTACGTAAGATTCTCGGGGTGGGGATTTTTTGAATTTTTAAGGGTACTAGCATAACCAGCGATTAATATATCGCTGGAGTAGCTCAGTTGGTAGAGCACGTCCTTGGTAAGGACGGGGTCACGGGTTCAATTCCCGTCTCCAGCTTGCTAGACACGGATAAGATGAGAGAGATAATTACTTTAGAATGCACGGTTTGTAAAAATAGAAATTATACCACTACCAAGAACAAGAAGAAGCATCAAGATAAACTACAGTTGAATAAGTATTGCGAATTTTGCCATAAGCACACCGCGCATAAAGAACTCAAGTAAACGAAAAAATGATTTTTGATAGGAGCGTCGGTTAATGGCAAACCAACGGTCTCCAAAACCGTAACTGCAGGTTCGACTCCTGCCGCTCCTGCAGATTACGAAGTTCCTGCAGGGAATAAAACAGGAAGATGAATATTTTCAAGAAACCGTTGGATTTTATAATTCAGGTTAAGGAAGAGTTAAAGAAGGTATCATGGTCTACGCGTCAAGAGGTTCTCGGCTCGACAGCGGTAGTAATTATAATAACGGCGATGCTGACGGTTTTTATCGGGGTAGCAGACCTTTTTCTCTCCAAGATGCTCACGGTGATATTCAGATGAAGAACTGGTACGTAGTGCACACCCAGACAGGCTCAGAGGATAAGGTGAAGATGCTTCTGGAAAACAGGATTAACCAGGAGGGGATGCAGGAGCTTATCAGCAAAGTGGTAATACCGAAAGAGCAGGTCTCTGAGATCCGCGGAGGAAAAAAGAAAATCTCCCAGCGTAAATTTTTCCCAGGTTACCTTATGGTTGAAATGGAATTCAGCGAACAAACCTTTCTTTTTATCAAGAATACCCCCGGCGTTACCGGTTTTATCGGAGCCGGCAGAAAGCCCACCCCCCTTCCGCAAAATGACGTAGATAACATATTAAAGAGAACACAGGATACGGTAGCTAAACCCAGCCCCAAGGTTATATTCGAAAAAGGCGAGCAGGTGCGGGTGACTGAAGGGCCGTTTGTCAATTTTAACGGCACTATCGACGAGGTGCATCCGGAAAGAGGGAAGCTCAAGGTGAGCGTTTCCATTTTTGGCCGCTCTACTCCGGTGGAGTTGGAATACTGGCAGGTGGAGAAGATATAGGCCATGGCGAAGAAAGTAGTGGCACAGATTAAATTACACGTTCCGGCAGGGCAGGCGAATCCCGCTCCTCCCGTAGGTCCGGCGCTAGGCCAGCACGGGGTCAATATTATGCAATTCTGCAAACAGTTCAATGATCAGACCAAAGGACGGGAGGGCCTGATATTACCCGCGGTAATCTCGGTATACGAAGACAGAACCTTTACCTTTATTATTAAGAGCCCGCCTTCGTCTATACTTATCAAGCGCGCGGCAAACCTGGCCAAGGCCTCCGGGACGGCAGGCAAGGAGGTAATCGGGAGCATTACCCCGAAACAGGTGCAAGAAATCGCCAAGCAAAAAATGAGCGACCTTAATACTACCGATATGGAAGAGGCCGCCAGGATTATCGCAGGCACGGCCAGAAGCATGGGTATCACTATAGCAGAGGAAGGTCAAAAACAGGCATGAGGCCAGCAAGCAAGAGATATAAACAATCCGCCGGAGGGTTAGAAAAAACGAGAACCTACGAGTTAAAAGAGGCGATTGCCGCATTGAAGAAAATGGCGCCGCCGAAATTCGACGCCTCGGTGGACCTGCATTTTAGCGTCAACATCGACCCTAAAAAAAGCGACCAGCTGGTGCGCGGCACGGTACTCCTGCCGCACGGCAGCGGCAAAAAGATACGGGTCGCTGTTTTCTGCAAGGGCGAGCACGAAAAGATAGCCAAGGAGGCCGGCGCCGACCTGGTGGGGGCCAATGACCTGATTGAAAAGGTAAACGGCGGTTTTCTGGATTTCGATTGCGTTATCGCCACTCCGGAGATGATGAAGGATTTAAGTAGGCTGGGTAAGATGCTCGGGCCGCGCGGTCTGATGCCCAGCCCCAAGACGGGGACCGTAACCAATGATATAGCCAAGGCTATCAGCGACGTCAAGAAGGGCAAGGTGGAATTCCGGGTTGACAAGCAGAGGGGCATACACCTGGCAGTAGGCAGAATATCTTTCGATGAAGATAAAATTTATAATAATGCCTCGCGCGTGATTGAGGCGATTAACGAGTCCAGGCCCGCCTCCATCAAGGGGAAGTTCTTAAAGAGCCTTTTTATATCATCTACCATGAACCCCGGTTTGAGATTAAATATCTAAGAAGATGAAGAAGCTTGGTCTATTAGTAAAAGAAATTTCGGAAAACCGCGTTAAGGGATACCTCAAGGATTCCAACAGCGTATTTATCCTTAAATATTCGGGTTTATCCAGTCCAGACATGACCAGCCTGCGTCAGGCACTGATCGGCATCAATGCTAACTTCTTTGTGGTCAAAAACAGCGTCGCCAGGAGGGCTTTAAAGGAGCACGGGTTAGAAGAGCTTATAAAATCGATTGAGGGCCCTTGCGGCTTTGTATTTGCGAAGGATGAACCTGTCGGCGTCTGCAAGGCACTTTGCGGCTTTGCAAAGGAACATGAGAAGCTCGGGCTTGAAGGCGGTTTTTTCCAGGAGCGGCTTCTCGATAATAAGGAGATTGAGGCAATTTCAAAGTTGCCTTCCAAGGAGACACTTAGGGCGCAGGCCGTGCTGACACTGAAGTCCCCGATTACGAATATCGTTATGGTCTTGAGCGCTACCCTGAAGAAATTTGTTTGTTGTTTAGACCAGATTAAGCAAAAAAAAGGCACTCAATAAGGAGGAGAGAAATGGCAAACGAAAAATTGGATGAGTTAGTAAAATCCATCGAAGGAATGACGGTGATGGAGCTTTCCGAACTGGTAAAAACCCTGGAGGATAAGTTCGGGGTGCAGGCTAACATGCCTATGATGGCAATGCCCATGGCAGGGGCAGGAGCCGCAGGGGCAGGAGCCGCAGGGGCAGCGGAAGAAAAATCTACCTTTACGGTAGTATTGACAAGTGCCGGTTCGAACAAGATCGCGGTCATCAAAGAGGTCAGGTCTTTTACCAGCCTGGGCTTAAAGGAAGCCAAGGACCTGGTTGATGCCGCACCGAAGCCGGTCAAGGAAGGCGCCACCAAGGAAGAAGCCGAAGAGATAAAGAAGAAGCTTGAGGCAGCCGGCGCTACCGTAGAATTAAAATAAACCAAAAAAAGGCGACCTGAGACTTATGCTGAAACGTAAAAATTTTGCCAAGTTTAAAGAGGTTTATGAGCTGCCGCATTTTCTGGATGTGCAGCTTAAATCCTACCAGGAATTCCTGCAGATGTATGCCCCTGCCAAGGAGCGCAAGCCGCAGGGCCTCCAGGAGGTCTTCGAGGATATATTCCCCGTAGAGGACCAGAACCGTTCGATCCGTCTGGAGTTTATCAGCTATGCGCTGGGCAAACCCAAGTACGATATATCTGAAAGCATCCGGCGTTCCGTTACCTATGCCGCGCCGCTTAAGGTAAAATTCCGCCTTATTACGCCCAAGGAAACAAAGGAACAGGATGCTTATTTCGGCGATATCCCGCTTATGACCGATACCGGAAGCTTCATTATTAACGGGGACGAGAGGGGGGTCATCAATCAGCTGCACCGCTCTCCGGGCGTTTCCTTTGAAGAAGAGGTTCATCCTACCGGAAAGAAGATATTCTACGGACGCATTATTCCTTACCGCGGGGCATGGCTGGAGTTCAAATACGACCTTAGCGATACCATCCTGGCATATATAGATAAAAGGAGAAACTTCCCGGCTACCCAGATCTTGAGAATCCTGGGTTTTTCTACCGATGCCGACATCATCTCTGCCTTCGGCGGGGTGGAGTATCCGGAGATCGCCAATACCCTGAAGAAAGACTATACCAAGAATAAGGAAGAGGCATTCCTGGATTTTTACCGCAAGATGAAACCTACGGAGCCGTTGACCAAAGAGGCTGCCGAAGGCCTTTTTTATAGGTTATTCTTTGACCCTAACCGTTACGACCTGGAGAGGGCCGGCCGTTTTATCCTTAATCGTAAACTTGGCATGGACGTATCTTTGGACAAGCGCGTCCTTGATTCTGCCACCGTTATCAAGGTCATAGAGTACTTGATCCGCCTTAATAAAGGCGAAGGCAAGATAGACGATATCGACCATCTTGGTAACCGCCGCGTACGCACCATCGGAGAATTGGTGCAGAATCAGGTGCGGATTGGACTATCCCGCATCGAGCGCTCTATCAAGGAACGCTTGAGCATGCTCGGGGACCTCGATAATATCAGCGTTCATTACCTGATTAATTCCAAGCTATTGTCCAATCAGGTCCGTGATTTCTTTGCCCGCAGCCAGCTCTCCCAGTTTATGGATCAGGTTAACCCCCTGGCAGAAATGACGCACAAGCGCAGATTGAGCGCCTTGGGGCCAGGAGGGCTGTCGCGCGAGAGGGCGGGATTTGAAGTCCGCGATATCCACTCTTCCCATTACGGCAGGATATGCCCTATTGAAACCCCTGAAGGCCCGAATATCGGATTAATCGCATCGCTGAGCACTTATGCCCAGGTTAACTCGCTGGGCTTACTGGAGACCCCTTATCGCAAGGCCGAAGAAGGTAAGGTTACCCGCAAGATTGAATACCTCACCGCCGATATCGAAGAGGATAAGGTAATTGCTCAGGCAAACGTGCCTCTTGACAACGATAATTATTTTTCAGAAAAAGAAGTTTCGTGCCGTTATAAAGGAGATTTCCCCAAGGTTCCCCCCAAACAGGTGGAATACATGGATGTCTCACCCAAACAGCTCGTTTCGGTAGCAGCTTCCCTTGTTCCGTTTCTAGAGCATGATGACGCCAACCGCGCCCTGATGGGGGCGAATATGCAGCGGCAGGGAGTGCCGTTGATGTTCCCAGAGTCCCCGATCGTAGGCACCATGATGGAGGCTAAGGTCGCCCGAGATTCCGGTACCGTCCTGGTAGCGGAGGAGTCCGGTAAGGTTACTTACGTGGACGCCTCATCCGTGGCCGTAGGAAAGCATATATATCATCTCAGGAAATTTATCCGCACCAATGCAGACACCTGCGTGAACCAGCGCCCTATCGTGAAACTGGGCGAACACGTAGAAAAAGGACAGGTTATCGCGGACGGCGCCGCTACCCAGGACGGAGAGCTGGCGTTGGGCAGAAACCTCCTGGTTGCCTTTATGCCATGGAGGGGGTATAACTTTGAAGACGCCATTCTTGTCAATGAGAAGGTAGCAAAGGAAGACGTTTTTACCTCTATTCACATCGAGAAGTTCGAAGTAGAGGCCATTGAGACCCGGTTAGGAAACGAAGAGATTACCTCCGACATACCCAATGTCAGCGAAGAGTCCCTGAAGAACCTGGATGAGTATGGTATTATACGCCTGGGGGCAGAGGTCGGCCCCGGAGACATATTGGTCGGTAAGGTTACCCCTAAAACCGAAACGGAGCTTTCTCCCGAAGAAAGGTTGCTGCGCGCGATATTCGGCGAAAAGGCCAGCGATGTGCGCGACACCTCGCTGACAGTTCCCCCTGGAGTGGAAGGCATAGTGGTGGATGTGCATCTATTCCAGCGCAAGGAGCGCGGCCGCAAAAGCAAGGAAGAAAAAAGTAAGGAATTAGCCAAGATCAAGGAATTAAAGGCCTACTATAAACAAGAGATAGATTTTCTGCAGAATGAGAGAGTCGCCCGCCTTTCACAGCTTTTGGGAGTGGATAAAAAGAAGGTAGAGAAACTTGATTTCAGCGATAACGAAGAGGCCAAGATTCTGGTTGCGTCTTTTGACGAGCAGATGCAGGAGCTCTTGACAGAGCAGGACCAGGAGATTGAAAAAGTCAAGCGCGGCGATGAATTGCCTCCCGGGGTACTTAAGAGGGTAGTGGTATATATCGCTACCAAACGCAGGCTTTCCGAGGGTGATAAGCTTGCCGGCAGGCACGGCAATAAAGGCGTAGTGGCACGCATCCTGCCCGAGCAGGATATGCCGTTTTTGCCTGATGGCACGCCGGTAGATATAGTGCTCAACCCTTTAGGCGTTCCTTCGCGTATGAATGTCGGACAGATCCTGGAGACACACCTGGGCTGGGCGGCTAAGGTCATGGGTATTAAGGTAGGGACTCCGGTTTTTGACGGCGCGACAGAAACAGAGATTAAGGAAATGCTCAAGAAAGCCGGGCTTCCGGAAGACGGCAAGATTACGGTTTACGACGGCTATACCGGAGAGCAGTTTGACCAGAAGGTAACAGTGGGCTACATCTATATAATGAAGCTGATACACCTGGTTGACGAAAAGATACATGCCCGTTCCATCGGGCCATATTCCCTGGTTACGCAGCAACCCCTGGGAGGAAAAGCGCAGTTCGGAGGACAGAGGTTGGGTGAGATGGAGGTTTGGGCTCTGGAGGCATATGGCGCTGCATTTACCCTGCAGGAGATGCTTACGGTCAAGAGCGATGATGTTGCCGGCAGGACCCGTATCTATGAAGCGATTGTAAAGGGGGAGCAGCGTCTTACGCACGGGGTTCCGGAATCGTTCAACGTCTTGGTAAAGGAACTCCGGGGTTTGTGCCTTGATATTTCCCTTGAGAAAACTAAAGGTAAAAAATAATGGAAGAACTTACGCAGTTTGACAGCATAGCTATCAAGATAGCCTCTCCCGAAACCATACGCTCCTGGTCTAAGGGCGAAGTCAAGAAGGCGGAGACCATCAACTACCGCACCTTAAAGCCGGAAAAGGACGGCCTTTTCTGCGAAAAGATTTTCGGGCCGGTCCGCGACTGGGAATGCAACTGCGGTAAATACAAGGGGATTAAATTCAAAGGCATTACCTGCGACCGCTGCGGGGTTACCGTGGAGCATTCTTCCGTCAGAAGGGAACGCATGGGGCATATTGACCTGGCGGCCCCCGTTACGCACATCTGGTTTTTTAAGACTGTCCCCAGCAAGCTTTCCGCTCTCCTCAATATGAGCCTCAGGGATCTAGAGAAGGTTATTTATTACGAAGAGTATGTGGTAATTGACCCCGGTAACACGCCGCTTAAGAAAAAAGAGCTTCTTACAGAGGATAAATACCAAGAGGCGCTTCGTAATTACGGCTCTAATTTTAAAGCCAAGATAGGGGCTGAGGCGGTGCGGGACCTCCTAAGGGAGATAGACCTCGAGGATTACTGCCGCAAGCTTCATCGCGAGCTGGCTAAATCCAAAGAAATACTCAATAACCGCAAGATACTTAAGTCTCTTAAGATTGCGGAGGATTTCAAGAAATCAGGGAATAAGCCCGAGTGGATAATCATGGAGGTCCTTCCGGTTATCCCCCCGGACTTGAGGCCCCTCGTTCCCCTGGAGGGCGGAAGGTTCGCTTCCTCTGACCTTAATGATTTATACCGCAGGGTTATCAACCGTAACAACCGTTTAAAAAAGCTGATTGAACTGAATGCGCCTGAGATTATAGTGCGCAATGAAAAACGCATGTTGCAGGAAGCGGTAGATGCGCTTCTTGATAACGGCAGGCACGGCAAACCGGTAATGGGGGGCAGCCAGCGGCCGCTAAAATCACTTTCGGACATGCTCAAAGGCAAACAGGGAAGGTTCAGGCAGAATCTTCTTGGTAAGCGCGTAGATTATTCCGGACGTTCCGTAATAGTCGTAGGCCCCGAGCTTAAGCTCAACGAGTGCGGGCTGCCGAAGCAGATGGCCCTGGAATTATTCGAGCCGTTCATCATCAAGAAATTGAGGGAAAAAGGGTTCGTGCACACTATCAAAGGCGCGCGCCGCATGGTGGAGCACGGCAAGATCGAGGTTTGGGATATACTGGATGAGGTGATCAAAGACCACCCCGTGCTTTTGAACCGCGCCCCAACCCTGCACCGCCTTAGCATCCAGGCATTCCAACCGGTTTTAATCGAAGGCCGCTCCATCAAAATTCACCCCCTGGTATGCACCGCTTTTAACGCTGATTTTGACGGAGACCAGATGGCGGTACACGTGCCGTTATCTTTGGAGTCGCAGTTGGAAGCCAAAATCCTGATGCTTTCCGTCAATAATGTTTTTTCTCCTGCAGACGGCAGGCCTATCCTTAACCCTACCCAGGACATAATCCTGGGGACAGCATACCTGACCAAGGAAAAAACCGGATGCCGCGGAGAAGGCAGGATATTCGCCAGTCCCGATGAGGTGCTGGTTGCCTACGGAGACCGCGAGGTAGAGCTGCACGCCAAGATTAAGGTCCGCATAGACAACACCTTCGAGTTGGAAGAGGGTAAGTTCGTTAACGAAAGAAAGATTATCGATACAACTGTCGGCCGCATAGTATTGAACCAGGCCCTTCCGACAGGGTTCGGGTTCGTGAATAAAGAAGTTAACAAGAAGAATATGGGCATCATCGTAACCGAATGCTACAATCGTTTCGGCCACCAACGTACCATTCAACTGCTTGACGATATGAAGAGGCTGGGATTTGAATACGCCACCCTGGGCGGCATCTCTATCGGCATAGACGATATGACTATACCACAGGCCAAGGAAGAGGTCTTGAAGGAAGCCAAGCAGGAGATAGCCAAGGTAGAAGACCAGTACCGCAAAGGCATCATTACGGACAGGGAGCGCTACAATAAGGTTATCGACGTATGGACCCACGCTACCGACCGCGTTTCCGACCTTCTCTTTAAAGAGATGCCCCCGTTCAATCCTATATTCATGATGGCGGATTCCGGGGCGAGGGGGTCAAGGTTGCAGGTTAGGCAGCTTGCCGGTATGCGCGGTCTGATGGCCAAGCCTTCCGGAGAGATTATCGAGAGCCCTATTACCGCAAATTTCCGCGAGGGGCTGACGGTGCTGGAATACTTCATTTCCACCCATGGCGCACGCAAGGGTCTGGCGGACACTGCGCTTAAGACCGCGGACGCCGGCTACCTTACCCGCAGGCTGGTTGACGTTGCCCAGGAGGTTATTGTTACTGAGGAAGACTGCGGCACGCTAAACGGCATTACGGTTTCCGCCATTATTGAGGGCGATGAAGTGGTGGTAAGCCTAAAGGACCGCATCGTCGGAAGAGTGGCCCTCGATAATATCGTAGATATCATAAGTGATGAGGTGATTGTAGAGCAGGGTTCCGAGATTACCGAGGAAAAGGCGGATATGATTGAGAGACTCGGCATTGAAAAAATCCGCATCCGCAGCGCCCTTACCTGCGAGTCGGAGAGAGGGGTATGCACCAAGTGTTACGGCAGGAACCTGGCAACCGGCAGGCTTGTAGAGACGGGAGAGGCAGTGGGCGTTATTGCAGCCCAAAGCATCGGCGAACCCGGCACCCAGCTGACGATGAGAACCTTCCATATCGGAGGCACTGCTTCCAGAATCGTTGCACAATCGTTTTTAAAATCTAAAAATAAAGGCGTCGTTAAATATCACAGCTTAAGGACCGTGCCCAAGAATAAGGAGTTTATTGTCCTTAACCGCAACGGTTCCATCAGCATTAACGATAAGCAGGGAAGAGAGTTGGAACGTTACCCCGTGCCTCAGGGCGCATTTATCAATATTGCCGACGGGGACGAGGTTGCCAAAGGCGTCTCATACGTACGCTGGGACCCCTATACCTTCCCCATCCTTACCGAGGTCGGCGGACAGGTTAAGTACGAGGACCTAGTTGATGACGTGACCGTCAAGGAAGAGCTCAACCCGGTTACTAAGATTACCGAGCGCGTGATTGTGGAGCATAAGCAGGAATATCATCCGCAGATTATCGTTCTTAACGAGAAGAAAGAGGTTATGGGGATATACCCTCTTGCCATCGGTTCTCATATCCTGGTGAAAGACGGCCAGAAGGTTGAAGGCGGAGATCTCCTGGCCAAGATACCGAGGGTGGTAGTTAAGACCAGGGATATCACCGGCGGTCTTCCCAGGGTTGCCGAGTTATTCGAGGCGCGCCGTCCAAAGGACCCCGCGGTTATCAGCGAGATAGACGGTTTTGTAGAATTCGGCGAAAGTAAAAAAGGGCAACGCATCATCATCGTGCGTTCTGCCACGGGGATGCAGAAGGAATACCTTATCCCGCACGGCAAGCACCCCAATGTTTATAAAGGCGACAGGGTGGAGGCCGGACAGCAGCTTACCGACGGCCCGATTGTTCTGCAGGATATCCTAAGGGTATGCGGCGATAAGGTCCTGCAGGAATACCTTGTTAACGAGGTCCAGGAGGTCTATCGCCTGCAGGGCGTGCATATCAACGATAAGCACATTGAGTTAATAATCAGGCAGATGCTTAAAAAAGTAAAGATTGAGGATCCCGGCGATACCAGTTTTCTCGCTTCCGAGCACGTTGACAAATGGACATTCCAGAAGGAGAACAGCCGGGTGATTAAGAAAGGCGGCAAGCCCGCAGTGGCAACCCCGTTATTACTTGGTATTACCAAGGCGTCTTTGACTACCGAAAGTTTTATTTCTGCCGCCAGCTTCCAGGAGACTACCCGCGTTCTTACCGACGCCGCAGCAGCCGGCAAGAGCGATGAATTGTTCGGGTTAAAGGAAAACGTTATCGTAGGCCATCTTATCCCGGCAGGCACGGGTTTTCATACGCACCGCGAGATTGAAATAGTAAAGAGCGCCGAAGAGGCTGCGCCTGAGGCCCAAGAGGCCGCGCAGGAAAAGGTAAAGGCTTAAAAACATATGCCGACAATTTCACAGCTTATAAAATCAGGCAGGAGCTTAAAGAAGAAAAAGACCAAGTCGCCCGCATTAAAGGCCTGTCCCCAGAGACGAGGGGTATGCCTGCAGGTGCGTACCATGACCCCAAAAAAACCGAATTCCGCTCTCAGGAAAATCGCCAGGGTCAGGCTTACTACCGGAATCGAGGTAACCTCCTATATACCTGGCGAAGGCCACAATCTTCAGGAGCACTCGATTGTCCTGGTAAGGGGCGGGCGCGTCAAGGATTTGCCTGGCGTACGTTACCATATCGTAAGAGGCACGCTTGACACTGCCGGGGTTAATCAGCGCAAAAAATCGCGTTCGAAATACGGGGCCAAGAGGCCAAAACAGCAGTAGGAGCTTATAATAAGCCATGAGAAGAAGAAGGGCACCGGCAAGAGAGATCCTAGCAGATCCGAAATTTAACAGCAAGATAGTCTCCAAGTTCGTCAACATGGTGATGGTAAAAGGGAAAAAACCTCTTGCCGAGAAGATTGTTTACGGTGCATTTGAGATCGTTAAGAAAAAGCTCAATGAGCCGGATGCCATCAAGGTTTTTAATAAGGCCTTGGATAACGTGCGCCCGCGCTTGGAGGTGAAACCCCGCAGGGTAGGAGGCGCTACCTACCAGGTGCCCATAGAGGTTAGGCAGGAGCGCGGGGTTTCCATTGCCTTGCGATGGATACGTGATTTTGCAAAAGGCAAAAAAGGCCGTCCCATGAAAGAGAAGCTGGCTGACGAGATCATTGATGCCTACAAGGGTGAGGGGGCGGCGATTAAAAAGAGGGACGATACCCATAAGATGGCCGAGTCCAACAAGGCCTTTGCGCATTTTAGATGGTGATAGGGCTATGAATGCCTAACGGCTGACATGAGAATATCGTCGCTTATAGAAGAACCGGGAAGAATGAGAAAAATACCTTTAGAAAAATTAAGAAATATAGGCATTATCGCGCACATCGATGCCGGTAAAACCACCACTACCGAACGCATCCTTTTTTATACCGGCAGGACTTATAAGATCGGCGAGGTAGACGAGGGCACCGCAACCATGGACTGGATGGTCCAGGAGCAGGAGAGAGGCATTACCATTACCTCCGCCTGCACTAACTGCGGGTGGAAGGATTATAGCATTAATATTATTGATACGCCCGGCCACGTGGATTTTACCGTAGAGGTGGAAAGGTCGCTGAAGGTGCTTGACGGGGCGGTAGTGGTATTCTGCGGGGTAGGGGGAGTTGAACCGCAATCCGAAACCGTCTGGCGCCAGGCCGACCGTTATAATGTCCCGCGCATCGCATTTGTCAATAAGATGGACCGCACGGGGGCGAATTTTCCCGAAGTTGTCCGGCAGATGCACCAGAGATTAGGAGCCAATGCCGCGGCAGTGCAGTTGCCTTACGGCAGCGAGAGCGGTTTTAAGGGCGTAGTGGATGTTATCGAACGCAAATTCATATCTTATAGCGACGAAAGCGGCAAGGAGTTTGAGGTAAAGGAAGTGCCGCAGGAGATGCTAAAAGAACTGGATAAGTGCCATGAGTTATTGCTAGAGAGGCTCTCCGAGGTAGACGATTCGATAATGGATAAATTTGTGCATAATAAGCCGATTTCGGCAAAGGAAACCAAGGACGCTATCCGCAAGGGGGTAATAGCCAATAAATTCGTTCCGGTCCTCTGCGGCTCTTCTTTTCGCAACAAAGGGATACAGCCGCTCTTGGACGCCGTCTGCGATTACCTGCCGTCACCCGAGGACCTTCCTTCCATAAAAGGGATTAACCCGGAAACCGAGCAGTTCGAAGAAATTGTGGTTTCCGACGAGGCGCCTTTCTGCGCGTTGTGTTTCAAGGTGGCTACCGACCCTTACGTAGGCAGGATTAATTACATCCGCGTATATTCCGGGACCTTGAAGAGCGGCTCTTTCGTATACAACGCCAACAAGATGACGCGGGAGCGCATTACGAAGCTGGTGCGCATGCATGCCAATGACCAGGAGATTATCGAAGAGGTAATGACCGGCGGGATTGCCGCGGCAGTAGGATTGAAAGAGACCAAGACCGGCGATACCCTTTGCGATGAGAATAATCCGATATTGATCGAGGCGATGCGTTTCCCCGAGCCGGTAATCCAGCAGGCCATTGAGCCAAAAACCAAGCAGGACCAGGAAAAGCTCGGGATGGCCCTGCATAAATTGGCGGAAGAGGATCCGTCTTTCAGGGTAACGTATAATCAGGAGACCGGCCAGACCATTATTGCCGGCATGGGGCAGTTGCACCTCGATATTATTATCGACCGCATCTTAAGGGAATTTAACGTCGAGGCCCAGTTTGGCCTGCCGCAGGTCGCTTACCGCGAGACCATTACCAAAAAAATCATATCCACCGGCAAGTTCGTGCAGCAGAGCGGCGGGCGCGGGCAATACGGCCACGTAGTCGTAGAGATGAAGCCGCAGGAAACCCCCGGCAAAGGAATCACCTTCGAGGATAAGATTAAGGGGGGGGCCATACCGCGCGAATTTATCTCGTCGGTAAAAGAGGGGGTTTTTGACGCCGCAAAAACAGGCGTTCTTGCCGGATATCCCGCCACGGACATCGAGGTAATATTGGTTGACGGTTCCTACCATGAGGTGGATTCCTCGGAGCTGGCATTCAAGATGGCGGCCGCCATCGCTTTTACGGACGGCGCCAAAAAGGCCCATCCGGTGCTCCTGGAGCCGATTATGGATATGGAGGTAGTTGTGCCGGAGGAGTACATGGGCGTAATCATCGGCGATTTGAACTCCAGACGTGCCAAGATCGTGTCCTTGTCAAACCGCAGTAATCTCAGGATCATCAGGGCGCACGTTCCTCTCGCCGAGATATTTAATTACGCCACGATATCGCGCTCCTTGACACAAGGCCGCGCATCCTATACAATGGAGCCCTCGTATTACGCCGAGGTGCCTTCACATATAGCAGAGAAGATTACAGCTGGTTTTTCATCGTCAAATCAGAGAAGGACCGTTTAGATTTGGATACCCAACAACAGGAGGTGCTGTAATGGCTAAAGAAAAGTTTGTAAGGTCAAAGCCGCACGTGAACATCGGGACCATCGGACACATCGACCACGGTAAGACCACCTTGACGTCTGCGATTACATACGTGTTGTCAAAATTAGGCAAGGCCCAGCCGCGCGAGTATTCCGATATCGCCAAGGGCGGGACCGTAAGGGATGAAACAAAGGTTGTTACGATTTCAGTTGCGCACGTAGAATATGAAAGCGACACCCGTCACTACGCCCATATCGATTGCCCAGGCCATGCCGATTATATCAAGAACATGATTACCGGCGCAGCCCAGATGGACGGAGCAATCCTGGTAGTTTCGGCAGCAGACGGCCCGATGCCCCAGACACGCGAGCACATCCTGTTGGCGCGTCAGGTTAACGTGCCGGCAATGGTAGTATTTTTGAACAAGGTTGACGTAGTCCAGGACAAGGAGCTTATTGACCTGGTGGAGATGGAGGTCCGCGAACTCCTGACAAAATACGGCTACCCCGGAGACAAAACCCCGATTATCAAAGGCAGCGCCTTAAAGGCAATGCAGGCAGGGGGAGATCCTAACAGCCCGGATTGCAAGGCGATCCTTGACCTTATCAAGGCAGCGGACGAGTTTATACCGGCTCCCGTAAGAGACCTGGATAAGCCGCTCTTGATGGCAGTAGAGGATGTTTTCAGCATCGAAGGCAGGGGTACGGTGGGAACCGGCAGGATCGAACGCGGCAAGGTAAAGATAAACGACGAGGTAGAAATAGTTGGTCTTCGGCCTGAGGTTACCAAGAGCGTAGTCACAGGCATTGAGATGTTCCGCAAGACCCTTGATGAAGGCCAGGCCGGCGATAACGTCGGTTTACTCTTAAGAGGCGTTGACAAAAGCAGCCTGGAGCGCGGGATGGTTATTGCCGCGCCTAAGTCTATTACCCCGCACACCAAGTTCAAGGCCCAGGTTTACGTCCTGACCAAAGAAGAAGGGGGAAGGCATACGCCTTTCTTCAGCGGTTACAGGCCGCAGTTCTATTTTCGCACCACCGACGTTACCGGCAACTCAAAGTTGCCCCAGGGCGTCGAGATGATTATGCCGGGCGATAACGCCAACCTGGAAGTAGAGCTGATTACGCCTGTTGCCTTGGAGAAGGAATCCCGTTTTGCCATCCGTGAGGGCGGCCATACGGTAGGCGCAGGGGTAGTAACCGAAGTCATTGCGTAAACGATTACACTGCCAGTTTTAACTTATGGAAAAGATACGCATAAAACTTAAGGCATATGACCACCGCCTGCTGGATCAGGCGGTAAGAGAGATAGTCGAAACCACCAAGCGCACCGGTGCCAGCATATCTGGCCCGGTGCCGCTGCCGACCAAGAGAGAGGTCTACACGGTGTTGCGCTCTCCGGTAATAGACAAAAAATCCCGGGAGCAGTTTGACCTCTCCACGCACAAAAGGCTCATTGATATATACGAGCCCACGGCAAAGACTATCGATGCCTTGAGGAAACTAAATCTGCCCGCAGGAGTGGATGTAGAGATAAGATAGGCTCTTCGTGCGGCAGGAAGGATTTTACTGAATATGGCCGCGATACTAGGAAAAAAAATAGGGATGACCCAGGTCTTTGCCGAGGACGGCAGTATGCTGGCTGTTACCGCCATTGAGGCCGGTCCTTGCGTAGTGCTTGCGGTAAAAGACAAGAACGTCCAGCTGGGCTTTGATGCAGTAAAAGAAAAGAAGCTCAGGCGCCCGCAGGCCGGCTATTTCAAAAAACTCAATATAGCGCCCCGCAGGATTATCCGGGAAGTAACCAAGGATTCCTCCAGGGAATACAAGGTAGGCGAGGAGGTTAAAGCGGACTTATTCAAGGCCGGAGACTTTGTAGATATTACCGGCACCTCTAAAGGAAAAGGCTTCCAGGGTGGAATGAAACTCTGGAACTGGCACGGAGGCCCGAAGACCCACGGTTCGATGTCTCACCGCCGAGTAGGGTCGCTTGGTTCAAGCACTACTCCCGGCCGGGTATGGAAAGGCCATCACCTGCCTGCGCATATGGGAGCCAACCGCACGACTACCCAGAATCTCAAAGTAGTAAAGGTTGATGCCGAAAACAATATACTGCTTGTGAAAGGGGCAGTTGCGGGACACAACAACGGTTACCTATTAATTAAGAACGCGCATAAGAAGCCCCCCAAGGCTTAAAAAGGATAAATGGAAGCAGCTACTTTACCTATATATAATCTCGAGGGTCAGGAGATAGATAAGCTTAAGCTTGACGCTGCCGTTTTTGACGGCAAGATTAACCAGGCCGCAATTTATCAGGCGCTTAATTCCTTCCTTGCCGGCCAGCGCCGCGGCTTGGCCTGTACTAAGGGGAGGGGCGAGGTTTCCGGAGGCGGACGCAAGCCATGGAAACAAAAAGGCACCGGCCGCGCCAGGCACGGTTCTAGCCGTTCTCCTCTTTGGAGGCACGGCGGAGTGACATTTGGACCCCAGCCCAGGGATTTTTCATACGAGGTCAATAAAAAAATTAAGCAGGCAGCTTTAAAATCCGGGCTTAATGCCAAGGTTAAAGAGAATAACTTAACTGTAGTGGAAGAGTTCAAAGTAGGGCATCCCAAGGTTAAAGAGGCGGTGCAGATACTTTCCAACCTTAATCTTTCATCGGGCGGAAGAAACCGGAAAAACAGTATTCTTATATTGCTGGATAAGGTAGAGGATAACACCAGGCTTGCCTTGCGCAATATCGGCTTTCTTAATTTTAACCTGGCGCGGGATACCCATGCCTACGAGGTGGTGCTGGCTAAAAAAATACTTATTACCAAAAGCGGGCTCAAACAACTGGTGGAGAGACTCAAAAGATGAAGGCCTCCCACGATGTCATAAAATCATTGCTGAAGACCGAAAAATCCACTTACTACGAGCCACAGAGGAAATACCTGTTTCTGGTAGAGAAGTCTTCTAACAAGATAGAAGTCAAAAAGGCGGTTGAAGAACTTTATAAGGTGAAGGTGACGGACGTGAATACCTTTATTGCCCCGGGAAAATTAAAGCGGGTGCGTTATCAATATGGCAAGACACCGGACGTGAAAAAAGCGGTGGTAACGCTAAAAGAAGGCCAAAAAATAGAGATTAAGTAGGATAACTGCTATGGGTATAAAAAAGTTTAGACCTACAACTTCTTCCAGACGCTGGATGACGGGCCCTGACTTCTCGGAGTTGACAAAGAAAGACCCCCAGAAATCGCTGCTTGTGTCTCTGAAGAAAAGCGGAGGCAGGAATGCATACGGCCGGGTTACGGTAAGGCACCGCGGCGGAGGACATAAGAGGTTTTACCGTATCATAGATTTCAAACGCCAGATCCAGGATGTTCCGGCAGAGGTGCTCGGCATCGAGTACGACCCGAACCGCTCCTGCCGTATTGCATTAGTGCAATACCGTAATCCTGCAAAAGAGAAAAGATATATCCTGGCACCGGTAGGCTTAAATACCGGAGACAGCGTTGTGTCTTCCGAACAAAAGGATATCGAGATAAAAGCGGGGAACTGTTTTCCTTTAAGATACATACCTACCGGAACCATGATACATAATATCGAGCTGGTTAAAGGCAAAGGCGGACAAATCGTGCGCGGCGCAGGTTCTTCGGCCCAGATTATGGCTAAGGAACAGGAGTATGCGCACGTAAAACTGCCTTCGGGAGAGGTGCGGCTTATCAGTTTGGATTGCCGTGCCACTATCGGCCAGGTCAGCAATATCGAGCATGAGGCCGTCAGTATCGGTAAAGCAGGACGCACGAGGTGGATGGGGATTAAGCCTACAGTCAGGGGTTCTGCCATGAACCCGCATGACCACGGTCACGGCGGCGGGGAAGGAAAGGCCGGACAGGGGAACCCGCACCCTGTAACTCCGTGGGGAAAGCCGACCAAAGGGTATAAAACCCGCAGGCCAAATAAGTACTCCGATAAATTTATCGTTAAAAGAAGGAATTAATTATGCCACGCTCACTTAAAAAAGGTCCTTATGTACATGAAAGCCTCTTGAAGCACGCGGAACGGGCCAGGCGCAACGGAAGCCGTTTGGCTATCAAGACCTGGTCAAGGGCTTCGATGATTATCCCAGATTTCGTAGGGATGACTTTTGCGGTTTACGACGGCAGGAAGCATATTCCGGTTTTTGTAACCGAGAATATGGTGGGACATAAGCTGGGAGAGTTCGCGCATAGCCGTATCTTCAGGAAGCACGGCGGCGTCAAAGCCAAGAAAGCCCCGGAGAAGACCTAGCATGATAGTAAAAGCAGAGGCAAAATTCTTAAGGATATCTCCTACCAAGGTCCGCCAGGTAATGGAACTTATCCGCCGCCGGGATGTCTCCGAGGCAGAGGCGATACTGGTTAACCTTAACAAAAGGCCCAAGGAATATCTTATCAAGATACTACGCTCGGCTGTTGCCAATGCCAAGGTCAAAGGATTTAAACCCGAGCAGCTTTATGTATCCAGGGCCGTCTGCGATGTCGGGCCGGCCTGGAAACGCTATAAGGCTGCGGCATTCGGAAGGGCGGCACCTATCCGCAGGAGGACGTCGCATCTTCGTATAGAGCTGGATATCAAATCAGGAGAATAATCTTATGGGACATAAGGTTCACCCCTTAGCTTTAAGGCTTGGTTTTATCAGGACGTGGCAGAGCCGCTGGTTTGCCAAACCTAAGGATTATGCGCGTTACATTGAAGAAGACTACCGTATCCGCAATTTTATAGAGAATAAATTCAAGCATGCTGCGATTGCGAGGATTACTATCGAGAGGGTTATCGATAAGGTCAAGGTGCGCATTGCATCCGCCCGGCCCGGGATTATCATCGGCAGGCACGGTTCGGATATAGAGCAGCTGCGCCAGGACCTCAACAACATGGTTAAAAAGGAAGTAGCTATCGACATAGAGGAGATTAAGGACCCGGCGCTGGAAGCGCAGTTGGTGGCTGCCAATGTTGCCATGCAGCTTGAAAAGAGGGTTGCCCATCGCCGCGCCATAAAGCGCGCAATCGAACAAAGCATGAACGCCGGTGCAAAAGGCATCAAGGTCGTTTGCTCCGGAAGGCTTGGTGGCGCCGAGATGTCAAGGACAGAAACCTACAGGCAAGGCAAGATACCCCTGCAGACGCTGCGTGCGGATATCGACTACGGTTTTGTGCAGAGCCTGACTACCTACGGGTTAATCGGCATCAAGGTCTGGATTTATAAAGGCGATATACTTGACAAGAATCCGTTTTATGCGGCAGCCCAGCCTCGGCAAGAAGAAACAGCGGGCGATAAATCGCAGCCCGCCGGTCAATAACAGGAGAGCGTTGCCATGGTAATGATGCCTAAAAGAGTAAAATACCGCAAGAGCCAGAAGGGGCAGCGCCGCGGCATCGCTACGGCAGGTTCGGAATTGGCGTTTGGAGAATTTGGGCTTAAGGTCATCGAAAACGGCTGGATCAGGAATAACCATATCGAGGCGGTGCGCGTGATACTGGCCCGCCAATTGCACAAGGGCGGCAAGCTCTGGATCCGCATCTTTACCGACAAATCAATTACCAAGAAGCCCCAAGAGGTACGCATGGGTAAGGGTAAGGGTGACGTGGAACACTGGGTAGCGGTTGTAAAACGGGGGCGCATATTGTTTGAGTTGGGCGGGGTACCCGAGGAATATGCCAGGCAATGCTTTCGCCTGGCCGCCTACAAATTACCGCTTAAGACAAAATTCGTAACCAGGACGCACAGATAAAATGGACGCTAAGGATTTGGTTAATCTCTCTCAGGAAGAATTATTGCTGAAGGAAAAGGGTCTTAAAGAAGAGTTGGCAAGGCTTAACCAGGAGCGTTACGGCGGCAGGGTAGATAAGCCGCACCGCTTCAGCCTTATAAAAAAGGATATCGCCAAGATTAAAACGATTCTTCGCCAGAAGCAGGAAAGGCCAAATGGGCAAGACTAAGGCGCTTATAGCAACGGTAATAAACGACAGGATGCAGAAGACCGTAATCGTGCGGGTGGTGCGCATGTCTAAACATCCCAAGTACGGCAGGATTCAAAAGAAACACAACAAATTCAAAGTGCACGACGAGCGCGGCGCCGCTAAAATCGGCGATACGGTAAGAATAATCGAGACGCGCCCTCTCTCCAAAGAGAAACGCTTCAGGCTCCTGGAGATAATCAAGAAATCACAGCTGCCGCACGTCGAGATAAAGAAAGAGCCAATAGGAGAAAACAAGTGATTCAGCTACGTACTATCCTCGATGTCGCAGACAATACCGGAGCCAAGAAGGCTTCCTGCATAGGCGTCTTAGGACGCAAAAACAGCGCTGACGTCGAAATAGGCGATATCGTAAATGTTAATGTCAAGGAATCATCTCCCGATGCCGCGGTAAAAAAAGGCGAGGTGGGAAAGGCGGTAGTGGTCAGGACAAAACAGCCTATCCGCAGGAACGACGGCTCAATATTGAGGTTTGACCGCAATGCCATTGTTTTTATCGACCAACAATCAAACCCGAAAGGGACGAGGGTCTTCGGACCGGTAGCGAGAGAATTAAGGGAAAGGAATTTCACCAAGATAATCTCTTTAGCGCCAGAGGTAATCTAATGTTGAAGATTAAGAAAGGCGATACGGTACAGGTAATCAAAGGCAAGGACCGCGGCAAAAAAGGGAAGGTCATTGAGCTTTTCTGCGGCGAAACCCCCCGCGCCCTGGTAGAGGGGATTAATCTTGTGAAGAAACACAGACGCCGCACCCGCGAGGACCAGAAGGGCGGCATCATCTCGATAGAGTCCCCGATTTCAGTCGCTAATATTATGTACCTGTGCAAGCACTGCAACCGTCCGGTAAGACTGGGGTTTTCTATCCTGAAGGACGGGACCAAGAGCAGGACCTGCAGATCCTGTAAAGAGGCAGTATAACGATGGCAGCCAGACTATTAGGAAAATACCGTAACGAGATTGTCCCGGAGATGTCCAAGGCCTTTAACCTTACCAACAGGCTGGCGGTGCCTTACATCGAGAAGATCGTAGTGAATATGGGGGTCGGCGAAGCGCTTCAGGATGTCAAAATACTTGATAAGGCCGCGGAGGAGCTGGGGTTAATTGCAGGCCAAAAGCCCGTCATTAGGCGTGCTAAAAAGGCTATTTCCAATTTTAAGGTTAAGCAGGGTAATCCCGTGGGATGCAAGGTTACGCTGCGCTCCGGACGCATGTATGAGTTTATGGATAAGCTTATCAATATTGCCTTGCCGCGCATCCGCGACTTTCGCGGAGTTCCGGCGGATTCCTTTGACCACGCCGGAAACTATACGCTTGGCATTACGGACCAGACGATATTCCCGGAAATCGACATAGACAAAACACCACGCACTCAAGGCATGGAGATAACCTTCGTGATAAAAAAGTCTAAAAATAAGGAATATTCCAGGCAGCTCCTGAAGCTTTTCGGGATGCCATTCAAAACAGAGGATTAAAATACCAGGGAGCTTGATTCATAAATGGCCAAAACATCGCAAATAAACCGCTGGAAGAGAAAACCGAAATTTTCCACCCGTAAATACAACCGCTGCTCCATCTGCGGCAGGTCGGGCGGATACCTGCGTAGATTCAAGCTTTGTCGTATCTGTTTCAGGGAACTTAGCTGGAAAGGGCTTATCCCGGGGATAAAAAAAGCCAGCTGGTAGCGGCATAACGGAGAAGATGATAACATGTCAAGGACAGATTTAATCTCAGACGCATTTACAGCCATACGCAACGCGATCCTCATAAACAAGGAGAACGTGGACGTGCCGGCTTCCAAAATCCTTAAGGCTATGCTGGAGATACTTAAGCGCCATGAATATATTGATAATTTCAAATTCATCGAGGATAAAAAACAGGGGGTCTTGAGGGTTTACCTGAAGTACCTGGCAGGCAAATCTGCCATCCGTAACCTAAAGCGCATCTCGCGCCCTTCGCTGCGCTTTTACGTTAAGAGCAAAAAGGTGCCGGTAGTTTTAAGGGGCAGGGGATTGGCGTTTATCTCGACATCCAAAGGCATACTAACCGATAATGAAGCCAGGGAACAAGGGGTAGGAGGCGAAATAATCGCCTACGTTTGGTAAGGTATAAATATGTCAAGAATAGGCAAGAAACCCGTAGCAATACCTCAGGGCATTAAGGTTGAAGCAAAAGACGGGGCAGTTATGATAGAAGGCCCTAAGGGTAAAATCAGCCGCGCGATACCCGACCGCATCAAGCTGGAAATCAAGGATAACCAGGTTTGGGTTAGCCGCGTAGCTGATACCAAGATGGATAAGTCCCTGCACGGGCTCTGGCGGGTTTTAATATCAAATATGATCAAGGGGGCGGCAGAAGGTTATGCCAAGGAACTTGAGATTATCGGGGTAGGGTATAAGGCCCAGGTCCAGGGCGATAAACTTACCATACAGTTGGGGTATTCCCATCCGGTAATATTCAACGCTCCGGAAGGGATAAGGTTCGAGTCTCCCAAACCGACCCAACTGGTGGTCCGCGGCATTGACAAGGAAAAGGTTGGGGAGATGGCTGCCCGGATACGCGGCAGTTGTCCGCCGGAACCGTACAAAGGCAAAGGTATCCGCTATGCAGGCGAGCACGTTAAGAAGAAGGTTGGTAAGGCCCAGGCCAGCGGAAGCGGGGCAAAATAATACCATGAAAGCAAAAACAGAGCTACTGAGATTAAAAAGGCATAAAAGAATACGGGTGCGCCTTCACGGCAGCAGCGATAGACCGCGGATGGTAGTGCGGCGCAGCCTGAAGAATATCTATGCCCAGCTGGTGGATGACGCAGCGGCAAAAACAATCGTTTCTTCTTCTACCATGGATAAGGAAACAAAGCAGGCATCTTCTTATGGCGGCAACGTTAAGGCTGCGCAGTTATTGGGGGAGATCTTTGGCCGCCGGATAAAAGACAAAGGAATCAACCGCATCGTTTTTGACCGCGCCGGGTATCTTTATCACGGCAGGGTCAAGGCGTTTGCGGAAGGATTAAGAAAGGCAGGACTGGAGTTTTAATTATGCGCGAAGCGACCTTAGAGCAACAGCCGGAATTTTCGGAAAAGGTTATCATGATCAACCGTGTCTCCAAGGTTACCAAAGGAGGCAAAAAGCTTTCTTTTGCGGCACTGGTAGTTGTCGGAGACGGCAGGGGGAGCGTGGGGTTCGCCATGGGCAAGGCCAACGAAGTAGCTTACGCCATACGCAAGGCATTAACCCGCGCCAAAAGACAGCTGGTAAAAATCCCGCTGGAAGGCTCTACTATACCTCACGAATCATTGGGCCTTTTCGGAGCGGCCAAGGTGCTTCTTAAGCCCGCCTCGGAGGGAACCGGGGTTATCGCTGCTGCCCCGGTCAGGGCAATATGCGAAGCGGCAGGCATCAAGGATATCCTGACCAAGTGCTTAAAATCAAATAACCCGGTAAATGTCATCAAGGCCACTATGGCGGCATTACAGGATTTGAAAGCGGTTAAAAAAGATGGAAGAGAAAACGAAAGCGGCAAAGATAACCAGGCCGGCGGCACCCAAGACCAGGAATAAGGCGCTTCCCCGGGGAAAACCTGCCAAGGCGGCCCACCTTGCTAAAAAACACAGGGAGGCTGTGACCGGCCAGGAAAGTATCGTCGGGCTGCATAAGCTTTCCGTGCCCGAAGGAGCGCATAAAGCCAAGAGGATACTCGGCCGCGGCTCAAGTTCCGGACACGGGAAAACTTCTACGCGAGGCAGCAAAGGACAGACCTCGCGCAGCGGAAGGGATTTTTATCCCGGTTTTGAGGGAGGGCAAACGCCGATAATCCGCCGGATACCTAAACGCGGATTCACAAATAAATTCCGCAGGGAATACCAGATTATTAATTTAGAGGAGCTTAACCGGATAAAGGAAACCACGGTTACCGTCGAGATTCTCAAGGGTAAGGGCCTTATCAAAAAAGCCGGTATCCCCGTAAAGATACTGGGCGACGGCGAGGTTAAAAACGCCCTGACCGTGCAGGTTCACGCCGTATCCAAGCAGGCAGCGGACAAGATTGCGAAGGCCGGCGGCAAGGTAGAATTGGTTGATGCTTAACGCGCTAGTTAATTCCTTTAAGATACCGGACCTTAAGAAAAAGCTCTTTATTACCCTCGGCCTCTTGACGATATACCGCATGGGTTGTTATGTCCCGACACCCGGCATTGACGGGTCGGCGCTGGCGGAATTCTTTACCCGCATGGCCAGGACGCAGGGGGGCACGCTCTTTGGCATCATCAATATGTTTTCCGGCGGAGCCATGGAGAGATTAACCATCTTTGCGCTCGGCATTATGCCGTATATATCCTCTTCGATTATACTGCAGCTTTTGACCGCGGTAATACCGTCCTTAGAGAAACTTGCCAAGGAAGGGAGGGCGGGGGTGGAGAAGATAAACCAATACACCCGTTACGGGACGGTTGGATTGGCGCTCATACAATCATTCTTTATCGCGCTATGGCTGGAAAGTCCTAGCCGCTTTGAGGGCTTGAGGATTGTATTATATCCGGGATGGGGATTCCGGATCCTGACGGTATTGACCCTTACCACCGGCACGATATTCATAATGTGGCTGGGGGAACAAATCCAGGAGCGCGGTATCGGCAACGGCATATCGCTGGTTATTACCGCCGGCATTATTTCAAGAATACCGGCTGCTTTCCATCAGCTTTATGTATTGATATCGCCGTTTACCCCTGCGAACCGCCAGATCCAGCCGATAACGCTCGTGATTATGGCAGTTCTCCTGGTAGGGGTAATATTCGCGGTGGTCCTGATAACCCAGGGGCAACGCAAGATTCCGGTGCAGTACGCCAGGCGGGTGGTGGGCAGAAAGATATTCGGAGGCCAGAGCACCTACATACCTCTGAAGGTTGATACCTCCGGCGTCATTGCCATTATATTTGCGCAGTCGCTGATCCTATTTCCCGCGACGATGGCCTCATTCATACCTAACCCCGCATTTCAACGAATGGCGCAGGGCCTGGTCAGGGGGCATCTGCTTTACACGGTAATCTACGCTCTTTTGATAATATTTTTCTGTTATTTTTATACCGCAATCGTATTCAACCCGGTTGACCTTTCGGAGAATATGAAGAAATACGGCGGGTTTATCCCGGGGATCCGTCCGGGCAGTTCCACTGCCGAATTCCTGGATTACGTCATGGTAAGAATTACCCTGGCGGGAGCCGTATTTATAGCCTTTATAGCGATATTCCCGGATTTCTTGATGGCCTGGCTTAAGGTTCCGTATCTGGTAGCTTCCTTCTTCGGAGGAACCGGTATATTGATTATTGTAGGCGTAATGCTTGATACCATTAAGCAGATTGAGTCGCATCTGGTGATGCATCACTATGAAGGTTTCTTAAAAGCAGGGCGTATCAGGGGCAGAAGATAATGAACATAATCTTACTGGGGCCTCCCGGAGCAGGCAAGGGGACGCAGGCAAAGGTCCTGGCGGCAAAAATCAACCTTCCTCACATAGCTACCGGTGATATCCTGCGGCAGAACGTGGCAGAAGGCACTGAATTAGGACGCAAGGCCCAAGGCTTCATGAATAAGGGCGAATTGGTTCCGGATACCCTGGTAACACAGATGGTCTTGGAGAGGATTGGCGCAGAAGATACCCAGGTAGGTTTTATACTGGACGGTTATCCCCGTAACCTCACTCAAGCCGAATCCTTAAACGCTGACCTGAAGAGAAAAAGCCGTTCCATAGACATTGTTTTTTATCTGGATGCCAGCGAAGAGGTTATAATCCAAAGGCTTTCCGGAAGGCTGGTTTGCACTAAATGCGGAAGTAATTTTCACGTCAAGAATATGCCGCCCAAGATTGCCATGATTTGCGATAAATGCGGTAGCCCTCTTTATCACCGCAGCGACGATAATGAGGGCACCATCAGGAACCGCCTGGAGGTCTACCGTAAGGAATCGCACCCGCTCATTGAGTATTACAGAAGCAAAAAGGCGCTTGAGAGCATCGCAGCAGACAATGATCCGGTGATAGTGCTGGATGAAATGGTGCGCCTGATCAACGACAAGCGTGATTCCATTAAAGTCTGAAGAGGACCTGCGGATATTAAGCGAGGCCGGCAGGATTCTGGCAGGAGTAATACAGCGGCTCGAAGGTTGCGTAAGACCCGGCGTTTCGACCGCAGAGGTTTCTTCATTGGCAGAAGAGCTCATCTGCCAGGCAAATTGCAGGCCGGCATTCAAAGGTTACCGGGGGTATCCGGCAGCAGCCTGCGTTTCTCTTAACGAAGAGGTGGTTCACGGGATACCCGGCCCGAGGATAATTACCGACGGAGATATTGTCAGCATTGATGTCGGCATTGAATACGAAGGGTATTTTGTGGACAGTGCGGTGACGCTCCCGGTGGGAAAAGTTGAGTCCCGCACGAGGAAGCTCATTGAAGTGACCCGCAAGGCATTATCGGAAGGAATACGGCAGGCGCGGGTAAATAACCGTCTTTTTGACATCTCTTATGCAGTCCAGCGCTGCGTGGAAAAAAACGGTTTCTCGGTAGTGCGGGATTTTGTAGGCCACGGGATAGGCAGAGAGCTGCACGAAGAGCCGGAGATACCGAATTTCGGTCAGCCCCGCCGCGGGATCCCTTTAAAAAAGGGGATGGTCCTGGCGATTGAGCCGATGGTAAATATGGGGGGTTGGGAGACCAGGGTGCTGGATAACGGCTGGACGGCGGTAACTAAAGACGGCACGCCTTCAGCGCATTTCGAGCATACCATAGCGATAACGGACGAAGGGCCAAAAATATTGACGCATTTAAATGGCTAAAGAAGATTTAATCGAAACCGAAGGCACGATTATAGAAGCCCTCCCCAATGCGATGTTCAGGGTGCAGCTGGAAAATCAACATATCGTGTTAGCGCATGTCTCGGGAAAAATGCGCATGAATTTTATCAGGATATTGCCGGGAGATAAGGTGAAGCTGGAGCTGTCCCCTTATGACCTAAGCCGAGGCAGGATAACATTCAGGTTAAAATAGGATGAAGGTAAAGGCATCAATCAGAAAAATTTGCGACAGATGCAAGATTATCCGCCGCAAAGGAGTGGTGCGCGTCATCTGCACCAACCCTAAGCATAAGCAACGGCAGGGATAACCTTTGCTAAAAAAGGAGTTTTAGACTTATGCCAAGACTATTAGGTGTAGACATCCCTAAAGAGAAGAGGATGGAGATAGCGCTTACCTATCTTTACGGCGTCGGCAAGGCTGTGTCCAATCAGATCCTTAAGGAGGCGGGCATCAGCCCGGACATGCGGGCCAAGGACTTAAACGAATCCCAGGTTGCGCAGATCGTCAATGTCATCCAGAAAGGCACTTATAAGGTAGAGGGTGATTTGCGCCGGGAGATATCCCAGAATATTAAAAGATTGAGCGATATCGGTTCCTGGAGAGGTTACCGTCATAAGAAGGGGCTTCCAGTAAGAGGCCAGCGCACCCGTACCAATGCACGCACCCGCAAGGGGCCAAAGCGCAGCGGAACCGTCATGGTCAAAAAGGCCGAGGATAAAAAACCTGCGGCGCCAGTAAAAGGAGGTAAGGCCTAATGGCTACCAAGGATAAGGCGAAGAAAAAGAAGATTGCCAAGGGCATCAGTTCCGGCATAGCGCATATACGGGCAACCTTTAACAATACGATTATCACTATTACCGATAAGCAGGGCAACGTCCTGGTTTGGTCTGCTCCGGGCGTCGTCGGTTACGGCGGTTCAAAAAAATCCACGCCTTTCGCAGCACAGGTCGCGGCATCGGACGCCGCCAAGAAAGCCAGGGAGATCGGGATAAAAGAACTCGAGGTTTGCGTCAAAGGTCCGGGGTTCGGCAGGGAATCCGCAATCCGCGCGCTCCAGGCAGCAGGGATTACCGTTACCTCCATAAAGGACGTAACCCCCATACCGCATAATGGCTGCCGTGCCAAAAAGAAAAGGAGAGTGTAATAGATGGCTCGTTATACCAAGGCAGTTTGCAGGTTATGCCGGAGGGAAGGCGAAAAATTATTTCTTAAAGGGAATAAATGCAATACCCCCAAATGCATCTTTGCCAAGAGGAGCACCGCTCCCGGGCAACATGGTTTAAGCAGGGTAAAGCTGTCCAACTACGGCCTGCAGCTGAGAGAAAAACAGAAGGTCAAAAGGATATACGGAGTACTGGAAAAACAGTTCCGCAGGTATTTTAAGATTTCCTCTAAATCCAAGGGTGTCACCGGAAAGGTGCTGCTGCAGATACTTGAGCGCAGGATTGACAACGCTGTGTTCCGGCTGGGATTGGGGGTCTCGCGTCCTCAGAGCCGGCAGCTGGTACGGCATAATTTTATTTATGTTAATTCGCGGCGGGTGAACATACCGTCATACCTGGTGAGCAAGGATGACGTCATTGAAGTCCGGGCAAAAGACAAGGCGCTTGAGCGCGTAAGGGAAAACCTGGAACTCGTCAAAGACAGAAACCCGGTATCCTGGATGGAATTCAATGCCCAGGACTTGAAGGCTAAGGTCCTGAGGCTTCCGGAGAAGAACGATATACCGGCCGATATCCAGGAGCAGCTTATCGTAGAGTTATACTCCAAGTAAAAATAAAAATACCAGCAATAAAAAGGAGCCATAAAGATGGGGATAAAATGGAGAGATTTTCAGTTACCAAAAAGACTGGAGTGCGATGAATCAAGCTATACCGCCACATACGGAAAATTTATCGCAGCTCCTTTCGAGAAAGGATACGGCATCACCCTGGCGAACTCGTTAAGGCGCGTACTACTTTCTTCGATCGAAGGGAGTGCGGTGGCCTCGATTAAAATTGCCGGGGTCAACCATGAATTTTCCACCATCCCCGGGGTATACGAGGACGTAACGGAAATAATACTTAACACCAAAAGCCTGATAATAAATTCCCACTCCAAAATCCCCAAGACTATCTATATCAAAAAGAGCGATAAGGGAGAGGTCAGGGCTAAGGATATAGAGGCTGACGAAACCATCGAGATCATCAACCCCGAACTGCACATTGCGACACTCACCAAAGACGCCAAATTTAACGTTGAGATGGAGGTAGCGCGCGGCAGGGGGTACGTTCCGGCAGAGCTTAATAAGCGCGAAGACCAGCCCATTGGCACCATCCCGATAGACGCAGTTTTCAGCCCCGTAAAAAGAGTAAATTTTCACGTCGAGAATACCCGCGTGGGCCAGAAAACCGATTATGATAAATTAATAATAGAGATTTTTACCAACGGGGCCATCAGCCCCAAGGATGCTCTTCTGTATGCATCCAATATCCTGCAGCGCCACCTCGATATCTTTGTCAACTTCGGGCAGCTTCCGGAGGACGAAATGGAAGAGGAAGTTGAGATGACCAAGGAGGAGGCCGAGCTTTACGAAAAGCTGAAACTCCCGATTTCAGAGCTGGAGCTATCTGTGCGCAGTTCCAACTGCCTGCGCGAGGCCGGCATCAAGGCTATCGCAGACCTGGTCAAAAAGAGCGAAGAGGAAATGCTGGGATTTAAGAATTTCGGAAAGAAATCCCTGACCGAAATTAAACAACTGCTGGCGGGAATGAATCTTGCCCTCGGGATGCAGATAGATTCCAAAAAACTGAAGAGGTAGAGACAGCAATGAGACACGCTAAAATAAAATACCAACTTAACCGTTTCACCAGCTGGAGAAAGGCCACTGTCTTAAGCCTGGTGCGCAACCTGTTTATCTCGCAGAGCATCAGGACAACCGAGGCGCGCGCCAAGGCCGCCCGGCCGATAGCGGAAAAACTCATTTCCCTGGCTAAGAAAAATACCCTTGCGGCCAAAAGAGAGGCCTACGCGTTACTCTCAGACCATGCCTTAGTCAGCAAGCTTTTCGGAGAGATAGGGCAGCGTTTTTCGCAGCGCAGCGGAGGTTACACCAGGATAGTAAATTTTTCCCAAAGGAGAGGGGATGATGCGCGGATGGTCATATTCGAACTGACCGAAATCAAAAAAGAACCGCGTAAGACAAAAAAGGCAAAAGAGGCTGCCGTAAAAGAAGAGGCTCATGGCCCAAAGGCAGAAGGCGCACCGCAGGAGAAACAGGCGCAAGAAAAAGAAGCCACCGAACCCCGGACAGCCGTAAAGGAAAGGCCGCCCATTACCCAGAAGCCTCGCAAGAAATTTCTGGGGGGCCTTAAGGGTATCTTTAAGAAAGAGAGAGATTCTTTATAAGGCTATCTAAATGCAGATAGATACACGCGTTGCCGAACGCTTAAAAAAGGTAAACTCTTCCCCGACCCTCGCCATTACCAGTAAGGCCAAGAAGCTGCGATCGGAAGGCAAGGATGTCATAAATCTTGCGGCGGGAGAGCCGGATTTTGATACCCCTGATTTTATCAAGGATGCCGCGGTTGAGGCGGTGCGTTCGGGCTTTACCAAATATACCCCTTCCACCGGGACCCCCGAATTAAAAAAACTCATTAGTCAAAAATTCAAAAGAGATAACGGCTTAGAATATTCTCCTTCCCAGGTCGTAGTATCCTGCGGGGCAAAGCACAGCATTTTTAACTCCGTTTTCGTATTGCTTAACAATGGCGACGAGGCTATTATGCCGAGCCCCTATTGGGTAAGCTACCCGGAAATGGTGCGTTTAGCCGGCGGCACGCCGCGCTTTATCGAAACAGAGGAACGGGATAATTTCAGGATTACCCCGCAGGACCTGGAAAAACACATTACTATCAAAACGAAGCTCTTGATATTAAACAGCCCATCTAATCCTACCGGCTGTGTTTATCGCAAAGAGGAGCTTAAAGAAATTTCCCGCATCTGCGCCGCCAGAAAGATATTCGTGATTTCCGATGAGATTTACGAAAAAATAATCTACGACGGGCTCAAGCATTATTCTATCGCCGGTTTCGGGAAAGAGATTTACAACCTCGCCATTACGGTTAATGGCCTGTCCAAAAGCCACTCCATGACAGGATGGCGCATCGGCTATCTGGCGGGGCCGCAGGACGTAGTGGATGCTATCTCCAGGCTGCAGGACCACTCTACCTCCAATCCCAGCTCAATCTCCCAAAAAGCGGCAGTCGCAGCCCTGAATGCACCCGACGAATTCAGCCGGCAGATGTGCAAGGAATTCCAGAAAAGAAGGGATTACCTTATTGCCAGGTTAAGCGGCATAGATAAGCTCAGTTACATTAAGCCCGAGGGGGCATTTTACCTCTTCTGCAATATCTCCAAGACTAAGATGGATCCGCTGACCTTTGCCACCCGTTTACTCAATGAGGAAATGGTAGCGCTAATACCGGGAGAAGGCTTTGGCAGCAGCGATTGCATCCGCCTAAGCTTTGCCACCGGCATGGAGCAGCTTATCAAGGCAATGGACAGGCTCCAGGCTTGGATAGCCAAAATTTGATGGGTAAGACTATCGCGGAAAAAATACTGGGCAGCCATTGCGGCAGGGAACTTTCAGCCGGCGATTTTGCCGTCTGCAAAATAGATTTTGCTTTCGGCCAGGACGGCACATCCTCGATTATAATCGACCGCGTAAGGGAAATGGGGCTTAAGCATCTTAAGGCTCCTTTCTGCATGGTGATAGACCACAGCGCTCCTTCGCCAAGCGAAGGGGTTTCGCGCGTCCATAAAAAGATGCGGGAATTCGCCGTAGCCTACGGCGCCAGGCTTTACGATGTCGGCTGCGGCATATGTCATCAGGTCATACCGGAATCCGGGCAGGTCTTACCCGGAGACCTTGTCCTCGGAGCGGATTCTCACACCTCGACCTACGGCGCGCTGGGGGCTTTTTCTACCGGGGTAGGCTCCACTGATCTGGCGGTAGCGCTGGCAACCGGAAAAAACTGGTTCAAGGTTCCCGAGACGCTAAAGATTATCTTAAAAGGCAGTGTTCCCAGGGGTTTTTTTGCCAAGGATATCATCCTTTATATTATTACCCGTATCGGCGCAGACGGAGCAACCTATAAAGCAATAGAGTTTTCCGGCCCCGTAATAGATAAGCTGGACATGGACGGCCGCTTTACCATTTCCAATATGGTCGTAGAGATGGGGGCAAAAACCGGATTTATGCCTGTTGATAAAAAAACCGTTTCATGGCTTAAGCCGCGGGTTAATAAACGGAGGATAAAATCCGCGGCAGCAGACCGGGATGCCAGATATCGTGCAATTATCGAATATGATATCTCAAAGCTTTCCCCCCAGGTTTCTTCCCCGCACAGCGTCGACAGCGCAGAGCCGGCAGAGAATTTGAAGAAAATAAAGATAGACCAGGCATTCCTGGGAACCTGCACTAACGGCAGGCTGGATGACTTGAGGATTGCCGCCAGGATGCTTAAATCACGCAAGGTAGCCGAAGGCGTTAAGTTTATCGTAGCGCCGGCTTCACGCAGCATATTGCTTGAGGCCTTAAATTCGGGTATAATTGACGTGTTGGTCAAGGCGGGGGCGGCAGTGGTTGCTCCCGGCTGCGGACCTTGCGTGGGCACGCACAACGGTGTCCCTGCCGACGGAGAAATAGTGATTTCGAGCGCTAACCGCAACTTCAAGGGCCGCATGGGTAATCCCTCGGCTTTCATATACCTGGCATCGCCGGCAACCGTAGTTGCCTCGGCAATACAGGGATATATTACTGACCCGCGCAAATATCTTTAACAGGAGGGGGCTGCATGGAAATACGCGAGCTGCTTTTGATGTGCATCGATAAGAAGGCTTCGGATCTGCACCTTACCGAAAACGAGCCGCCTGTCCTGCGTATCGACGGCAAACTTTACCGCAGCGAGAGTGAGCCTCTTAACCGTGAAAACCTCAAACGCATGATTTACAGTTTTATGACCTATGCCCAGAAGGATGCCTTTGAGCAGAAGCTGGAGCTGGATTTTTCTATTGCCTTGCCGGAGCTGGATAGGTTCAGGGTTAATATCCATATGCAACGCGGGGTAGTGGAAGCGGCTTTCAGGCGCGTGCCGGTTGTTATCCCCACACTTCAGGAATTAGGTTTACCTCCGATAGCCGTAGAGCTGGCGCGTAAGCCTAACGGCCTGGTTCTGGTCACTGGCCCCACCGGTATGGGGAAAACCACTACCCTGGCTGCAATGATAGACCTTATCAATAAGGAAAGGGAATGCCTGATAGTATGCATTGAAGACCCTATCGAGTTTATGCATACCAATAAGAAGGCAGTCATCAAGCAACGCGAGGTGTATTCTGATACCCACTCGTTTGCCGAGGCTTTAAAAAGGGCTCTTAGGCAGGACCCCAATGTTATAGTAGTAGGGGAGATGCGTGACCTAGAAACTATCTCTACGGCCCTTACTGCCGCAGAAACCGGCCATCTCGTGCTGGCTACCCTGCATACTCCGGACGCACCGCAGACTATTGAGAGGATTATAGATGTATTCTCTCCGCATCAGCAGCAGCAGGTAAAGCTGCAGCTTAGTAATTGTATCCAGGGAGTAATCTCGCAGCTTTTGCTCCCCCGCGCTTCGGGGCAGGGAAGGACCCTGGCTTGCGAAGTAATGATAGGAACGGCCGGGATAAGGAACCTCATCCGCGAGCAGGAAATAGAGCAGATACCTACCCTGATGCAAACAGGCATCCAGTACGGTATGAAAACCATGGATAAATCCCTAAAGGAGCTTTACCATTCCGGGCTAATTACCAGGGATATGGCAATCTCCAAGGTAAAGAACCCGGAGGAATTCAGGCAGCTATGAAAATCCGGGGACAGGCGCTTAAGTTAGGCGATAATATCAATACGGATTTTATCATTTCCGGGCGTTATAAATTTTCCATAACGGACATCAAAGAGCTCGCCAGGCATATTATGGAGGATGTTGATGCGGATTTCCCCAAAAAAATTATTCCCGGCCAATCCCTTATCGTATCCGGGAAAAATTTCGGAATGGGGTCCTCCCGGGAGCAGGCGCCGCTGGTAATCAAAGAGGCAGGCATCCAGGCGGTATTGGCTTCCAGTTTCGCGCGCATTTTCTACCGCAACGCCTTTAATATCGGGTTGCCTTTAATAGAAGTAGATACTTCCGATATTGCCGAAACCGACAGCCTCGAGATCGACCTTGAGAAGGGGATAGTCAGGAACCTGACTAAGGGCTCAGAGGCCGCTATTAACCCGTTTCCGAAGTTTATGCAACAGCTATTAAGCGAGGGCGGCATTATAAATTATTTGAAGAAGCACGGGGAGCTTAAATTATCATGAGCTACCGGGTAACGATTATTCCTGGGGACGGCACCGGACCGGAGTTGAGCCTGGCCGCCAAAAGGTGCGTTGACGCGACCGGCGTCAAGATAGAATGGGAAGAGGTGGAGGCGGGCCAGATCGCCCTGGACAAATACGGCCAGATTTTACCGCAGGCGGTGCTTGATTCCGTCAAGAAAAACAAGGTTGCGTTAAAAGGGCCTATTATTACGCCTATAGGCACGGGTTTCCGTTCGGTCAACGTTGCAATCCGGCAGGCGCTGGACCTTTATGCCTGCGTGCGCCCTGCCAAATATTACCCGGGCGCAAGAAGCCAATACCGCGATATTGACCTGGTGGTTATCCGGGAAAACAGCGAAGACCTCTATGCAGGGATAGAATTTGAATACGGCAAACCAGAGACTGCGGAAATTATCAGGCAGATAGAGCGTTACACCAAAAAAAGCATCAGGCCGGATTCCGCGGTTTCCATAAAGCCCATTTCGCGATACGCCTCGGAGCGGATAGTGGAATTCGCCTTTGAATACGCCGTCAAATATAACCGTAAAAAGGTCACCGCGGTACATAAGGCAAATATCATGAAATTCAGCGACGGGCTGTTCCTGAAGACTGCCCGGGAGGTTGCCAGCCGCTACGCGACGAAGGTGCAGTTCGAAGAAGCGATTGTCGATAATATGGCAATGCAGTTGGTGCAAAAGCCCCGCGATTACGATATCCTGGTATTGCCGAATCTTTACGGTGATATTATCTCCGACCTTTGCGCAGGGATTATCGGAGGGCTCGGCGTCGCCCCCGGAGCCAACATAGGCAATGATATGGCTGTTTTTGAAGCGGTGCACGGCGCGGCCCCCAAATACGCCGGTCTGAATAAAGTCAATCCTACTGCTATGATACTCTCCGCAGTATTGATGTTGCGGCATCTGGGAGAGGATAGTGCGGCAGAGAGGCTGGAGAATGCGGTAAAGAAAGTTTTAACCGAAGGTAAATCCGTCACCTATGATTTAAAACCCAACCGCGATGACCCTACCAGCGTCGGCACGCAACAGATGGCGGATGCCGTCATCAAGTCCATCTAAAACAGCGCGATTCGCTACATACGTCAGGATTAACCACAAGATATGAAAATTGCAGTTATTGGCGCCGGAAATGTAGGAAGTTTGACTGCGATGCGGCTTGCGCAGGAAGGGGCAGGAGAAATCCTGCTGGTGGACATCGTTAAAGGCCTGGCAGAAGGCAAGGCCTCCGATATCCAGGATGCCCGCCAGGTGCTCAGGGCCGACTATGATATAAAGGGAACCGCCGATATTGATGATATTGCGGGCTGCGGCATTGCCGTGCTTACCGCCGGGCTTGCCCGTAAGCCAGGCATGACGCGCGAGGAGCTCTTGAATAAAAACGCCTCCATTGTAAAGGACGCTTCTTTGAATATCAGGAGGCTTGCCCCGGATGCAATCGTAATCGTAGTAACCAACCCCTTGGACCTGATGACCCGCCTTGCCCTTGAAGTAACCGGTTTTAGCAGGGAACGCGTGTTCGGGATGGGGCTTAGCCTGGATGCATCGAGGTTCGCCAATATCATCTCCGGAGAATTAAACATCCCGCTAAGTGACATCGATCCCTGCGTTATCGGAAGTCACGGGGAAGGTATGATGCCTCTTGCGAGATTTACCATGGTAAAAGGCGTGTCCCTGGATGAAATCATAGATGATAAGAAGACGTCCGAGCTCATTAAGAGGACGGTGGAGCGCGGACACGAAATAGTAACGCTCCTGGGAAGCGGCAGCGCTTACTTTGCCCCTTCGGCTGCGATTGCTGCCATGGTAAAAGCCGTGCTAAAGGATGAAAAACGCATTATCGGTTCCTGCGTTTGGCTTAAGGGAGAATACGGCATTAAAGGCACCTGCCTCGGCGTTCCCTCCAGGGTAGGCAGAAACGGTATCGAAGACATTATTGAGCTGGGCCTTGAGCCTCTCCAAAAACAAGAGCTCCTTAAAGTTTCCGCCAGGCTTAAAGAGCAATACAAAGGCATCGCCGTAACTTAATGGATTACGACCTTATTATAATCGGCGCGGGTTGGGCAGGCTTTAATGCCGCCCTGAAGGCAAGGGGCTTGGGCCTTAAGGTTGCGCTGGTTGAAAAGGATGCCTTAGGCGGCACTTGCCTTAACTACGGGTGCATCCCCACCAAAAGCCTGGTTCAATCGGCAAGGACTTACGCCCTCGTAAAAAAAAGCGCGGTTTTCGGCATCACGGCTGGCGACGTCTCGCCGGATTTTTCCAGGATTCAAGCCAGGAAGGACAAGCTCGTCGGGCAATTGCAGTCCGGAATGAAATCGCTGCTTGGTGGGATTGATCTGCTAGAGGATGAAGCGCGCCTGTTGTCTCGCGATACCTTAAAGGTAGGGCAGCGCAAGCTAAAAACCAGGTTTATCCTTGTCTCCAGCGGTTCCCGCCCCCTGGAATTACCACACCTCAAGATAGACGGCAAAAGGGTTATTTCTTCCAACGACATCCTATCCTTGAAAGAACCTCCGGCATCGCTTTTGATTATCGGGGGAGGGGTGATTGGATGCGAATTTGCCAGCCTGTTTTCAATGCTGGGGGTCAGGGTAGGGATTGCGGAAAAAATGACTCAACTGCTTCCCGGCATGGATAGGGATATCGCCAGAAGGATTGAAGGTATTTTCAGGAAGAGGGGCATCAACGTTATGCTCCAGAGCGATACAAACAGGCTGCAGGCAGGCATTGACAGTTACGAAAAATCCCTTTTGTGCGTCGGCAGGAAAGCAAACAGCTCAGGAATGGGCATGGAAGAGCTGGGCATCGCAGTAGAAAATGGCAGGATCGTTACGGACGGTAATCTTAAGACCGCGGTTGACAATATCTATGCTGCAGGGGATTGCACGTCAACTATTATGCTGGCGCACCTTGCGGCATACCAGGGGGAATTGGCAGTAGAGAATATGCTTTCCTCTGTTCCGAGAAAATCCAATACCGCCAATATCCCAAGCTGCATCTTTACTTCCCCGGAAATAGCTGCCACCGGACTAACCGAGGAAGACGCCAATAATCTTTCAATCCCATCCAGGGTGTATCGTTTTGACTTCAGGGGTTCTGGTATGGCCCATATACTGGATGAAACAGACGGCTTCATAAAGATAGTCTCGGATGATAAAAGCGGGCGTATTATGGGTGGCGCGATTATCGGCCCGCGCGCCACTGAATTAATCGGCACCCTCGGCCTGGCGGTATCCTGTTCTTTAACGGTTGCCGAGGTGCGCGAGACCGTCTTTGCGCATCCCACTATTTCCGAATCGCTGCGGGATGCCCTCAAAAGCGCCCGCGGGCTTTAATAGACCGCCGTCTTTAGGAAAGGGGTCCTTTATGATTGAAGTGGTATTGCCGGAATTAGGCGAAGGCATTAAAAGCGCAACCGTCTCTTACTGGTATTTCAAGGAAGGCCAGAAGCTTACGGAAAAAGACGAGTTGGTCGAGCTGGCTACGGATAAGGCTACCTTTAACCTTCCCAGCCCGGGCTCCGGCACCCTGGTTGAGATCGTTTTACGCGAAGGGGATTCCGCGAACATCGGAGACGTGCTTGCCCGCATTAAAGAAGATTAAATCTGCCGTAATCACGCAATGATGATTGACAAGGCGCCCTTTTATATTACTATATAGCCTATGAATAAGCACCCCCGTATCGCATTGCTGTATATATCAGAAGTCTCCGGGCACCACAGCGCCACTCTCGCAATAGAAAAAGCCATAAGGTCGCTGGAGCCGCACGCGGCCATCCTCAACATCAATGCCCTAAATTACACTAACCCCATATCTGAGAAGGTGGTTAACCGCCTTTACATGGAGATTATCAAGCGTACCCCTAAGGTCTGGGATTATCTTTATGACAACCCCTCTATAGCCAAAAGCGTCGAAAGATTAAGAGAAAGGATACACAGGTTCAATTCCCCGAAGTTAAAAAATCTCTTTGCCAAATTCCGTCCCGACGCCATCGCCTGCACCCAGGCTTTTCCTTGCGGCATGGTTTCTGATTTTAAAAAAACCTACCGTTCTGCCGTTCCATTGGTGGGGGTGCTTACCGATTATATCCCCCACTCTTACTGGATACACGATAATGTGGATTACTACATTACTCCTTCCGAAGAGGTCTCCTTGCGCTTGGCAAGCAAGGGGACTGACCCGGCCAGGATTAAATCCTTAGGTATCCCCTGCGACCCGAAATTTAATGAGCCGGTGGATAGGTTAAAAACGATGCAGGCGCTCGGGCTTGAGCCGGGCCTTAAAACCATTCTGCTGATGGGCGGGGGGCAGGGATTAGGGCCTATTAAGACAATGGTAAAATCGCTGGAGAAGCTCGATTCGCCTATCCAGGAAATTATCGTTACCGGCACAAATAAAAAACTCTACCGTTGTCTCAAGAAAAAACTGGGGGAATACAAAAAAAACATTACCCTTCTGGGGTACGCCGGCGATATTCACGAATTAATGGAGATCGCTGATATTATTATGACCAAACCGGGAGGGGTAACTACGGCCGAGGCCTTAGGCAAAGGCATCCCGATGGTCATCGTCAAACCCATACCCGGTCAGGAAGCCAATAATACCGCCTACCTTATCAGCCACGGCGCAGCTATCAAAACCGACGAGCCGGATAAGCTGAATTTAATTATAGGCGAACTGCTGGCCAGCTCTTCGAAGTTGTCGGCAATGCGGGAGTCCGCCAGGCGCATCGCCAAACCGCGCGCCAGCCTTGACATCGCAAGGCTGCTTTTGGAATTAGCCACAGGAAATGGTTAACTATTCTCTTTATCGCATTGGTCAAGCCCTGGCCCTGGCCCTGCCCATCAGGAGAGCCTACGCCTTAGCAGTGTTATTTTCGGATTTGCATTACCTTTTCGCCTGGCATGACCGTCGTGTCACGCTGGACAATCTCAAAGCAGTATTCCCCGAAAAGAATAATGCTGAAATCCGGCGCATCCGCAAGGCAATCTTCAGGAATTTCGCCAAATACCTGGTGGATTTTTTCCGTTCTTCCGAAATAGACCGTTTTTACATTGAAAAAAATGTAAGGATAGAAAACATCCGTTACGTCGAATACGGGCTTTCCCGAGGCAAAGGCGTAATTACGCTTACGGCGCATCTCGGCAACTGGGAGTTGGGAGGCGTAGCCATAGCTTTATCGGGTTATCCGTTTGCGGCAGTGGCGCTGCCGCATAAGGATAGAAGGGTAAACAGCTTTTTTAATTCCCAGCGCCAGGTCAAAGGGGTTAAAGTGATTCCCGTCGGTAAGGCCGTAAGAAATTGCCTTGACGTCTTGAATCAAAACTCTGTATTGGCGCTCTTGGGAGACCGCAGCTTCAATGAGAAGGGGATAGAGGTAGACTTTTTCGGCAAGCCGACACTTCTGCCTGCCGGCCCGGCGGCCCTCTCCCTAAAGACGGGGGCAACGCTTGTGCCGGGATTTATGTTACGCAACCCCGACGATACCTTTACGCTGCGTTTTGAAAAACCGATTGAAAACGAGGGAAGCGGCGATAGAGAATCGGATATCCGGGCGCTGGTTTGTTCTTATAAAACAGTTATCGAGGATTATATCCGCCGTTATCCCGAGCAGTGGAGTATGTTCAGAAGGTTCTGGATAGAATGAAGGTATGCGTAATTATCCCTACTTATAATGAAGCCAGGGCCATCGGCTCTGTTGTAAGCGCAATCCGGCGCGAAGGCCTGGAGGCGGTCGTAGTTGATGACGGCTCCTGCGATAACACCGTCTCTCTTGCCCGCGATAGCGGGGCAATAGTCCTGAAAAATCCGGCCAACCAAGGCAAGGGCGCCTCGCTCGTTAAGGGCTTCAAATACGCTTTAGAGAGGGACTTCACGGCTGTAATTACAATGGACGGCGACGGCCAACACCTTCCGGAAGACATACCATCGCTTATGGGATCAGCCAGCCGTTCGCCTGCCGGTATCATTATCGGAAACCGGATGTTAAAAACAGGCGCCATGCCATGGCCAAGGGTATTAACCAATAGATTTATGTCGTGGCTTGTATCGCTTATAGTAAAACAGCAGATACCGGACAGCCAGTGTGGTTTCCGACTTATCCGCAGGGAACTCCTTGGGCGGCTCAACCTTCTGACCACTAAATATGAAACCGAAACCGAAATCCTTATCAAGGCCGCACAGATGGGGTTTGCCATAGAGTCCGTAGCAATTAATACTGTTTACGGCGAGGAGAAAAGTCAGATTAACAGTTTTCTCGATACCGCCAGGTTCATCCGTTTTATGATGCGGGAAATATGGACTATGCCGTTTTAAGAAAAAGAATGGTCGAGGAGCAGATCATAGCTCGCGGCATCAATGACAATCCTATTCTTGAGGCATTCTATAAGGTAGAGCGGCACAGGTTTGTGCCGGAGGATTTGCAAGGTAAGGCTTATGAGGATTACCCGCTCCCTATCGGGGATTCCCAAACTATCTCACAGCCTTACATCGTAGCGGTCATGACAGAGGCCCTGCAATTAGAAAGAAACGAAAAGGTGCTTGAGATAGGGACCGGCTCAGGGTATCAAGCTGCGATACTGGCGGAACTGGCAGCCGAAGTTTACAGTATTGAGCGCATCCCGGAATTAGGGAAAAGGGCAGCCGGGATTTTGAAAGAACTGGGTTATCAAAATATTACGCTTAAGATGGGCGACGGGACCCTCGGATGGATCGAAGAATCCCCTTTTGACAGGATTATTATCACTGCCGCATCCGAGAAAATACCGCTTCCCCTTATCGAACAGCTACGAGAAGGGGGCAGGATTATTGCCCCTCTCGGGGGAACTTTTAGCCAGATGCTGACGCTTGGAAAGAAGAAAAACTCAACGTTATTATACGAAAAGGTCTGCGGCTGCACCTTTGTGCCGCTCGTAGGAAAGCATGCCGCCAATTAATGGATTCCATGCTTGAGATTGTATTGCAATGGCTTAGAGGATTGCCCCGGGAGATAATAGTGATTATACTGGGCGCCCTGCCGATTTCGGAATTAAGGGGGGCGATACCGCTGGCGCTGTCCTTCGGTTTCTCAGCTTCTAAGGCCTACTGGCTCTCTGTTCTCGGCAACATTATCTTTGTGGCTCCGGCGCTGGTTTTGCTTGAGCCGATATCGCAAAGGCTGCGCAGGTTCAAAATCTGGGCGCGGTTCTTCGACTGGTTATTTGAGCGTACCAGGCGAAATTCCGACACCGTCCAGAAATACGAGGCCCTCGGCCTAGTGTTATTTGTGGCTATCCCGTTGCCTGTAACAGGGGCATGGAGCGGAGTGGTTGCAGCGTCGCTTTTTAAGATACGCTTCAGGTATGCATTTCTGGCTATCGTCGCCGGGGTATTATGTGCAGGCCTGATTGTAACCGGGCTCTGCGCACTGGGGATGCTGGGCTGGAATATAGTAACGCATTAAAAGGAGAGGCGGACTTGTGATACAGGTATATACCGGAAACGGCAAGGGCAAGACCACGGCAGCGTTAGGATTAGCAATCAGGGCCGCAGGTGCAGGCCTTAGGGTTTACATAGTTCAGTTTTTAAAGGGTAGGCCATACAGCGAGCTTGCATCCTTAAAAAAATTCAGGAATATCACCCTCGTGCAATGCGGGCAGAGGTGTTTTATAAAAAATAAGCCAAAACCCCGCGACCTTGCCCTAGCTAAGAAAGGATTGGCGAAGATAGAAAATGCTATCAAAAAAAAATGCTACCATCTGATTATCCTGGACGAGGTAAATATAGCGATGAGGATGGGGATGTTGGAAATAAACGAGGTTGTGGCCGTGCTCAAAAAGGCATCGGCTAAAACCGAGTTTGTCCTTACCGGAAGGTACGCCCCTTCTAAGATTATCGGGATCGCCGACCTGGTCAGCGAGATAAGGGAACGGAAGCACTATTACCGCAAGGACGTCAAGGCCAGGAAAGGGATTGAATTTTAAAAAAGATATTGACAAAGAAACGGATTGGAATTATTATAGGAAACGTCAGGTAAAAAGGAGGCTGAAAAGATGTTGGCAATAAGCTTGATTTTGGTCGGTATCCTCATAAGGTTTCTTCCACATGCTGCGAATTTCACTCCGGTAGCAGCGATTGCCCTTTTTAGCGGAACCTACCTTAAGAAAAAATATGCCCTTTTGGTGCCTCTTGCCCTGATGGTCATAAGCGATTTTGTCATCGGGCTGCATGATGTTGTTTTATTTACCTGGGGAGGCTTTGTTCTGGTCGCGATATTGGGATGGGCGATGCAGAAGAAGCTGAATCCGGCAAGGGTCATTTCCTTTTCGCTTATTTCATCTCTCTTATTTTACCTGGTTACGAATTTTGGGGTCTGGCTAATAGGTTGGTATCCCAGAAATCTAAAGGGCCTTATGGATTGTTACATAATGGGCCTGCCTTTCCTGCGCAACTTTACAGTTGCGACGCTATGTTATGCGGCAGTATTCTTCGGCGCCTACGAACTTATTGCGCGTTGTGTAAAGGATACGAAGTTAGCCAGAGTTCTTTTAACAAAATAAGGTAGTTTTATACAGTTAGGGAAGGCCGTTTAAGCGGCCGCAGTCCCGCTGCTGTAGTCCTGCGTTTTTAACGCTTGAACCTCACGCTTAACGCGGAAATGGTCACTGGCTATTTAAGCCGGGAAGGCCGGGTTTAAGAGCAGGAGAGTCAGAAGACCTACTGTGTAAAAAGTCCGAACACCAGCGGCCCGCGGACAAGGCCGTAAGGGGAATAAAACAGGGTTAACCCTTGATTGCATTAGGCAGTCAAGGGTTTTTTATTTGTCCGGGAAAGGAAAGGAGAAATGTTTCAAAAAGTATTGGCGGCAACGGTTGTTATGGCATTGCTTACCTCAGTGGCAAGAGCGGAAGAATCCTCCGAGGTGTCGTTGGAGAGAATCGTCGTAACACCTTACCGTTATTCAGAAAGTTTAAGCAATACGCCTGCCAGCGTATCGGTGATAGATAAAGAGGAAATAGCCCAATCAGGGGCCTTAACCACAGTGGACCTTTTATCCGATCTGCCGGGGGTCGTAGTGCGGGACTGGACCGGAAACGGCTCTAAGGCAACTGTTGATATGAGAGGGTTCGGCGAACAAGCAGGGATGAATGTTCTGGTCTTGGTCAACGGCAGGAGGGTGAATGAAATCGATCTCTCAGGGACAAGCTGGGCACAGATACCCCTTGAC
>JBAZKK010000004.1:0-73432 GCA_041650795.1 Candidatus Omnitrophota bacterium
GGTTTATTGACAAGCTTAAGGAATTGGATACTTCCAAGACCGCTCCCACCAGTCACATTTTACCTATAAATAACGTTTTAAGAGATGATAGGCCGGGTGAATCCCTTGCTATCGGCAGGACCCTGGAGAACTCCCCGCAAAAAGACGGCGATTTCTTCGCTGTGCCCAAGGTTATCGAATAAAACTTATCGTTAATATGGAATTAAATACCTTAACTGCGCACGAGCTCCTGGATTTAATGAAAGAGGGCAAGGCAACCTCACAGGCTATACTGGAGTGCCTTTATAACAATATTAATCGCATTGATTCAAAAGTAAAGGCCTATGTCAGGTTAGGCCCCGCGGCCACCCCTACGGAACCCGCTTCTGCCGGCCCGCTTTGCGGCATCCCGGTTTCCTTTAAGGACAACATCTGCACCGAGGGGTTGGCTACCGAGTGCTGTTCGCGCATCTTGCGCGGTTTCCGCCCTCCTTATGACGCTACGGTGGCCAGGAAATTGAAAGCAGCCGGAGCGCTGATATTCGGTATCAAGACCAATATGGACGAATTTGCCTTTGGCTCTTCCACCGAGAATTCATTTCTCGGAGCCACGCGCAACCCCTGGGACCTGGAGCGTGTTCCCGGCGGGTCTTCCGGAGGCTCGGCTGCTGCCGTGGCAGCTAATGAGGCTATTTTTGCTTTGGGTTCGGATACCGGAGGCTCCATCCGCCAGCCGGCATCTTTCTGCGGGGTGGTCGGGATGAAGCCTACCTACGGCAGGGTTTCCCGACTCGGCCTGATTGCCTTTGCTTCCAGCCTTGACCAGATCGGCCCCATTGCCAAAGATGTCAGGGACGCGGCCCTCTTGATGAATGTGATAGCCGGATATGACCCTTGTGATTCGACTTCCGTTGATACCGGCGTGCCGGATTACACCCGGGCGCTCGTAAACGATATCAAAGGCATGAAGATCGGCATGCCAAGGGAATATTTTGTCGAAGGCATAGACCCGGAGGTAAAAAGCATCGTTGAGGAATCTATCAACAAGCTTAGGGAACTCGGGGCGGATTGCCGTGAGGTTTCCCTGCCGCATACCGAGTACGCCGTGCCCGTTTATTACATTATTGCTACTGCCGAGGCAAGCTCCAATCTTGCGCGTTTCGACGGAGTCCAGTACGGGCTGCGCGTTGGCGATAAGGGGGGCTCCGGAGGGCTCCTTGATATGTATTGCCGCACGCGGGCAGAGGGGTTTGGGCAGGAAGCTAAAAGAAGAATTATTCTCGGGACGTTTGTTTTGTCGCACGGCTACTACGATGCCTATTATCTGCGCGCGCTTAAGGTGAGGACGTTGATTAAGCTGGATTTTGATAAGGTATTCGAAGGCTTTGACTGTATTGTAACCCCCACGTCTCCTACCGCGGCTTTTAAGCTCGGGGAGAAGGTTGAGGATCCCCTGAAGATGTATCTTTCGGATATTTATACCATTTCCGCCAACCTGGCCGGGATACCGGCAATGTCTATCCCTTGCGGTTTTACCAAAAACGGGTTACCGGTAGGGTTACAGCTCTTAGCCAGGCCCTTTGCGGAGGAGACGCTTTTCAGGGCGGCTTATTCCTATGAGCAGAATACCCCCTGGCATAAGATAAGGCCAAAGATTAACTCAGGCAATGGTTAGGGGTTTATAAAATGTACGAAGCAGTAATCGGATTAGAGGTGCATCTGCAGCTTGCGACCCGCACCAAGGCGTTTTGCAGCTGTTCCACGGAATTCGGCAAGGCCCCCAATTCGCAGGTCTGCCAGGTCTGCCTGGGGTTCCCCGGGGCGCTGCCGGTTTTAAACCGCACGGCATTGGATTTGGCGATTAAGGTCGGTCTGGCCTTAAACTGCAGCGCCCAGGAACATACTAAATTCGACCGCAAGAATTATTTCTATCCTGACCTGCCCAAGAATTACCAGATATCGCAATATGACCTCCCTCTGGCCAGAAACGGTTTCTTGGATATCTGCCTGGAGGATAACTCCAAGCGTATCGGCATAAGGCGCGTGCATCTGGAGGAGGACGCCGGCAAATTAATCCACCGCAGCGATAAAAGCCTGGTGGATTTTAACCGCGCCGGCATACCCCTGCTTGAGATAGTAAGCGAGCCTGATATCAACTCCCCCGAAGAGGCCCACGAGTATTTGAGGGAACTTAAAAAAATCCTGGAATACCTTGAGGTTTCGGATTGCGATATGGAGAAGGGCTCGCTGCGCTGCGATGCGAATATTTCCCTGCGCAAAAAGGGCACGAAGGCACTCGGCGTAAAATCAGAGCTCAAGAACATGAATTCCTTTAAGGCTGTCAGGGAGGCTTTGGGCTTTGAAATTACGCGCCAGTCTCAAATGCTTGCAGCCGGGGAGGCGCTGGCGCAGGAGACCAGGCTTTGGGATGAGAAGAAAGGCGAGACTTTTCCCATGCGCACCAAGGAGGAGGCGCAGGACTACCGTTATTTCCCCGAGCCTGACCTGCCTCTATTCGTGATTGATAAAGACAAGATCGCCGCTATTAAAAGCACCATCCCGGCGCTACCGAGAGAAATGATGCGGCGTCTTGAGGAATACGGTCTGTCGCGGTACGAATCGGGGATTCTGGCGGATTTCAAGCAAGACGCTGGATTCGCGGGCAGATGTTTTGATATCTACCCTCATAAAAATAAAAAACCCCTTACGAATTTCTTAATCGGCCCGCTTCTCTCCGAAGCAAACAGCAGGGGTTGCATGATGTCAGAGCTGGGCATTACGCCGGAGGGGCTTATTGAGCTTTTGTCATTGTTGGATGAGGGCAAGATTTCCAACCTTGTTGCCAAGGCAGCATTAAGCGAGATGATAGAAACAAAGAAACCCGCGGCTGAAATCATCGCTAAGAAAAATTTAATGCAGATTTCCGACACCGCAGAGCTGGAGGGGATTATCAAGGATGTCATTAAGGAAAACCAGAAATCCGCTGATGATTTCCGCTCGGGCAAGGGCGGGGCATTGATGTTTTTGGTGGGGCAGGTTATGAAGAAGACCGCAGGCAAGGCAAATCCCAAGGCAGTGCAGGGGATACTGAAGGAGAGGCTGAAAGAATGATTAAGAGGTTGGTTGCGATTTCAGTCTTATGCTTGATAATCGCGGCAGCGGCATCCGTGGCGATATCGGGCATAGACAAGCACAACAGAGGAGAGCTCTATAAGCAGGTAGGTTTGTTTTCCGATTCCCTGGCCATTATCCAGACCGAATACGTAGATGAGGTTAAGCCGCGCGAACTCATCTACGGCGCGCTCAAGGGCATGGCTTCTTCCCTGGATCCCTACAGCCAGTTCCTTGACCCTGACAGCTATAATGAGCTTAAGATTGATACCGAGGGAAGATTCGGGGGGATAGGCATTGAGATTACCATCAAAGACGGCATCCTGACCGTGATAACGCCTATCGAGGATACGCCTGCCTGGAAGGCCGGACTTAAGCCAGGCGACGGCATCGTCAAGATTAATGATGAGCTCACCCGCGATATGCCCCTTACGGAAGCAGTCAAGAGGCTAAGGGGCAGGCCCGGCGAGGCAGTCCATATCACGGTGTTGCGCGATTCAGAGAAGAAGCTATTGGAATTTAAGATTGTGCGCTCCGTCATCAAGATCAAGGATATCAAAGAGGCGAGGATTCTTACGGACCGCATCGGATACATCCGCTTGGCGGAATTCAGGGAAACTACCCCTAAGGATTTTGACCTTGCGCTGGAAAGGCTAAAAAAGGAAGGGGTGACAGGGCTGATCCTGGACCTGCGCAATAATCCCGGAGGCCTGCTGGACGTCTCGGTCAATATTACCGAGAAATTCATCGACAGCGACAAGCTTATCATCTCCACCAGGGGGCGCGCCCCTTCCTCTAATATGGAGTTTTTTTCGCATTCAAAAAAGCCGCTCCTGGAGCTACCTATGGTGATTTTGATTAACGAGGGTTCGGCCTCCGGCAGCGAGATTGTAGCGGCGGCATTGAAGGATTACAAGCGCGCCATCATCTTAGGCACCAAGTCCTTCGGCAAGGGGTCGGTCCAGACACTTATACCTTTATCCGGCGGCTCTGCCTTGCGCCTGACCACCGCCCGTTATTTTACCCCTTCCGGAAAACAGATTAACAACAAAGGCGTAGAGCCGGATATTGTAGTGGAGAATGTTTCTTCCCAGGCAAAGGACAGGGAAGGAATAGTTGAGGAGAGGCTCCCCGTTAAATTTGATTACAAATCCGACACCCAGATTATGCGCGCGATAGATGTTTTAAAAGCCGTGAGGCTATACCAGGGTAATCAAGCCAAGAGCGCCCCGTAACGCCGGTCTTACACCCATGAAAAAACACAACGTTATTATCCTAATCCTTTCCGTAATCCTGGCTATTGAGACTATCTTGTCGGTTTGCATGTTTATCCGCAGGCCAAAAAAGGCATCCTTGCCCGCGCATCCTGCCGTTTCCAAGGGAAGGATCGCCATTGTCCTTGACGACTGGGGTTATAATACCCATAACCTCGTCATGCTCGATGGCATAAAATACCGTCTTACTTTTTCCGTCCTGCCGGGATTGCGTTATTCGGCTTTTCTCTCGCGCGAACTTAACCGCCGCGGGTTTGAGGTAATCCTGCACCTGCCGATGGAGCCTCACGAAGCCTATAATCTTGAGAAGGACACCGTTCTTGCCTCCATGGACGACGGCCGGATACGCAGCATTGTGGATGCTGACCTCAATGGCCTTGCCGGAGTAAAAGGTGTATCTAATCATATGGGTTCGCGTGCTACCGAAGACTACCGGGTTATGTCCGGTGTATTCCGGGAATTAAAGAAGAGGCATCTCTATTTCCTGGATAGTTTTGTTTCTTCCGCTTCAGTCTGCCGCCGGGCTGCCGCCGATACCGGCATTAGTTTCGCGGAGAGGGATGTTTTCCTGGATAATGAAGAGAACCCCGCTTATATCAGGGCCCAGCTTATGCATCTGGCAAACCGCGCCAGGGCGCAGGGGTATGCCGTGGGAATCGGCCATGACCGCAGGAACACCATTAAGGTCCTCAAAGAAATGATGCCGCAGCTGGCTCAAGAGGGATTCCGTTTTGTCTTTGTATCGGAGGTAGCGCGCTGATGCATGTCCTTGGCATTGAGACGTCTTGCGACGAGACCTCGGCGGCAATAGTCAGGGGCGGCAGAAAAGTCCTTTCCAACGTTGTTTCTTCAAGCCTGTCGTTGCATTGTCGCTACGGCGGCGTTATCCCCGAGATTGCTTCCCGGATGCAGCTTGAGACTATCGCGGCGGTAACGGAGGCCGCTTTTAAAAAGGCGGCAGTGGGGTTAAACGACATAGACGCCATCAGCGTAACATCCGGCCCGGGATTGCTGGGTTCGCTTCTGGTAGGCATTTCTTTTTCCAGGGCACTCGGCCTTTCCGCTGCAATCCCCGTCCTGGAAGTCAACCATCTTATGAGCCACATCTACGCCGTCTTTCTAAATTCCTCAAAGGTCCCGGCCCTGCCGTTTGTAGCCCTGGTTGTTTCAGGCGGGCATACGAGCCTTTTTCATGTAACAGGTTTTGGCGCAGCCGAAGAACTCGGCCATACCCGGGATGATGCCTGCGGAGAGGCCTTTGACAAGGTAGCCAAGCTTCTGGGGTTAGCTTACCCCGGAGGTCCGCTGATTGAGAAGATTGCCTCCAAAGGAGACTGCCGGCGGATAAAATTCAACTGTTCGGATACCCGCCAGCCGCTGGATTTCAGCTTCAGCGGCATCAAGACTGCAGTGATGTATTTAGTGCGGAAAAAGAAGGAGCTGGCCCCTAAGGAAAAGCGGGATATCGCCGCTTCTTTCCAGGAGGCTGTTTTTGGCGTCCTGGTTGATAAAGCTATATCTGCCTGCCGGATGCAAGGAGCAAAAAACTTAGTAGTTGCCGGAGGCGTAGCAGCCAACAGCAGGCTGCGGGAGAAATTTATTTTTTCCTGCCGCCAGGCAGGCGTGGGTTGTTATTTCCCCGCGCCTTCGCTCTGCACTGATAATGCCGCGATGGTGGCGGGACTGGGCTGCCGGATTTTTAAGGAAGGCGGGAAAGGAGCGGTGTATGCTTAGCGAGGTTCAGATTATTCTACGTTTGCTGTTGTCGGCGCTATTAAGCGGTTTTATCGGGTTGGAACGCCAACTGCATCGCCGCACTGCGGGGTTGCGTACCCATATCCTGGTGAGCCTGGGGTCCTGCCTCATTATGTTGACATCGCTCTATATTTTTGATATATATAAAGATAAGGTCCCTTTAGACCCCGCGCGCGTTGCCGCAGGAGTGGTTACGGGGATCGGATTTTTGGGTGCCGGGGCTATCATCAGGGAAAGAGAGGGGATAAGAGGCCTGACTACCGCAGCCAGCCTTTGGGTGGTCGCCGGCATTGGCCTGGCAGTGGGGTGCGGTTTTTACAGCGCTGCGATTTTTAGCAGCATCATCGTGCTGGCGGTGCTTTTATTCCTAAGGAAACTTGAAGGCGTGGCATTGGGCAAGCGCGAAGCTTCACGGCAGGAATAAGGAGGTGCGAGAGATGGCTTTTAAAAACAAGAAGGAAGATAAGATTCTGGACGTGGACGCCTCGATGCAGGGAAACCTTAGTTTTAGGGATCCGGTTAAGCTGCGCATCAACGGCAGATTTGAAGGTAACCTTGATACCAAGGGTAGCCTCACTATCGGGACCACCGCTAATATCCACGGAGACATCAGCGGCGATAACATCATTATCGGCGGAAGGGTCAAGGGTAAGGTGATTGCCAAAGAGATGCTGACCCTCCTGCCTACCGCCATCGTGGAAGGGGACGTATTGCCGGCTAAATTGAACGTTGCGGAAGGGGCGATACTGGAAGGCAGGTGTTCAATGCTGCGCGATTTCCTGAACGCCGATGAGCTGGCGCGTTACCTTGAGGTGGACTTGAATGCCGTCATGGATTGGGCAAATAACGGCAAGGTCCCCGCGTCCAAAGACGGGGATAACTGGAGGTTTGAACGCAAGGCCATCGATTCCTGGATTGCTTCGGGAAAAATAGCTAAATAAGATGCCGGAAGAAAAACTCCTTACCGTCAGGGAAGTAGCTTCATTTTTGGGTATCTCCGAGAAGGAGGCAATTACGCTCTCGGAAGACGGGCTGCTGCCTACCTATAAAATCGCCGGGGTATACCTTAGGTTTAAACGCCAGGAGGTAGAGGAGTTCAGGAAGAATTCCCGGCATATCCCCCGCAGGTCCAAAACGGAAAGAAGCGCATCCTTCAGGGAAATGCTGGGGGATTTTTTTTACTTCAATGATTTTTACATCATTGCCGGGGTGCTTATCATAGCCCTGTTTTTTATAATCCTGCAGAAATATTGAGCCAGATGCCCGCACCTAAACCCGTTTCCTGCCATTTGGGATTTGCCAACCTTGACCTTGGGCGCCAGGCGCGCCGGGGTTTTGCAGAGGCCGTATATTGCCCGGGCAAGAGCAGGGAGCAGATAAAAAAGATTGCGCAGGCATTGCTTAGGCACGGGCAGGAGCTGTTGCTTACCAGGCTTGATAAGGATATATACGCTTATCTTGCGAGGTCCTTGCCGGCCTTAAGATATAACCGCCTTGCGCGCCTCGGATATATTGCCAGGAAACCCCGGCGCCTTAAGCCCGGCGTAGTGGCGGTAATATCCGCCGGGACGTCGGACCAGCCGGTCGCAGAAGAGGCAGCGGCAACCTTAGAGGCAATGGGTAATAAGGTAGAGCGCTTTTACGACGTAGGGGTTGCGGGGGTCCACCGCCTGATGAGCTGCCTGGATGAAATCAGGAGAGCCAGGGTTATAGTGGTAGCGGCAGGGATGGAGGGGGCGCTGGCGAGTATCGTTAGCGGCCTGGTTAGCTCTCCCGTAGTTGCCGTGCCTACCAGCTGCGGTTACGGCGCCAACTTCGGCGGACTCTCTTCGCTGTTGACAATGCTTAATTCCTGCTCGCCCGGCGTTGCGGTGGTGAATATCGATAACGGCTTCGGGGCGGGGTATCTGGCCAGCCTTATCAATCGCTAAAGAAAGGAAGGTTTTTTAGACGGCTATGGCTCTTTCCGGACTGGATATTTATAAACTTTTACCGAAAACCAACTGCCGGGAATGCGGTTTCCCTACCTGCCTGGCTTTTGCAATGCAGTTGGCAAAAAAGGCGGTAGGCATTGCGAAATGCCCGTATTTAAGCCAGAGGTCCAGGGAGGCGCTGGAGGCTTCTGCCCAGCCCCCCATCCGGCTGGTTAGTATCGGAGAAGGTAGCGGCAGGCTGGAGGTAGGCAATGAGGCCGTGCTTTTCAGGCACGAAGAGAAATTCCATCACCCCTGCGGATTGGGTTTTATTATAGAGGACAGTCTTTCGGATAGCCAGATCAGCGAAAGGCTTCAGCATATCAATAAAATGGAATTTGAAAGGGTGGGGCAGGTTCTCAAGGTGGACCTGGTCGCCGTAAGGCAGAACGCAGGGGCCGAAAGGTTTGCAGCGGCCGTGAGATTAATTTCCGCAAAAACCAAACTCGCCCTGGTTCTGATGAGCAATGACCCCAAAGCGCTTAAGGCAGCCCTGGGCGTGCTCGAGGATAGGAAACCCTTGATTTATTGTGCCAACAAAGATAATCTCGCGGAGTTTGCCGCGCTTGCCAGGGATTCCAAGGCAGCGCTGGCAGTTTCCGCCCCTGATCTTGATACCCTTTCAGGGCTCACCGCGGAATTAAAGAAGCAGGGGGTAGAGGATTTAATCCTGGATATCAATGCCGCGGCTTCTTCAGAGAGGCTCTGGGAATTAACGCAGTCAAGGAGGCAGGCCCTTAAAAAATCCAACCGCAGCTTAGGATATCCGGCTATTGTGGTTATTGACGAAGAAGACCCTTGCGAGGAGATAATAGAAGCAGCCGCCTGTATCGCCAAATACGCGGGGATAATCTTAATAAAAGGGGTAGAGTCCTGGCAGATTCTTTCGCTGCTTACCCTGCGGCAGAATATTTATACCGACCCCCAGAAGCCGTTGCAGATTGAGCCTAAGCTTTACAGCGTAGGGCAGGCCGATGAGAAATCGCCGCTTCTGGTTACCACTAATTTCTCCTTGAGTTATTATACCGTGCTGGGCGAAGTAGAGGCGAGCAAGATCCCCAGCTATATCCTGAGCGTTGATACCGAGGGGATGTCGGTGCTGACCGCCTGGGCGGCAGAGAAGTTCACGCCCGAGAGGATCGCGGAAACGCTGGAGAAACTTACGGTCAAAGAGGCCGTCAAGCATAACAGCCTCATCATACCCGGTTACGTTGCGGTGATAAGCGGTGACCTGCAGGAGAAATCGGGATGGCGGGTTATCGTAGGCCCTAAGGAAGCAGCCGGTATCCCGTCGTTTCTGAAGAATCTGCAATAATGGATAAATTCAAGGTAACATTCTATCCGGATAACAAGACCGTAGAGGTCAACAAAGACGCGACCATTTTGTCAGCCGCCCTCTCCGCTGGTATCTATATTAATTCTACCTGCGGCGGCAACGGCGTCTGCGGGAGGTGCAAGGTAATCCTTAGGAAAGGGAAGGCCCTGACCCAGCCCACGGGTATTATCAGCCTCCGCGAGAAGAAAAAGAATATCTATTTAGCCTGCCTGAGCGTAGTGCAGAGCGACCTGGAGGTTGACATACCCCGCGAGTCTCGGTTGAGCCTAGACGGCTTGACGCCGGAGGAGATGCATGCCAGGATAAAAGATATCTATTCCGAAATCGAAGAGGTCGAGCCGGCAAGGCCCGGGCCCTCAGGGGATATTTTTATGCCCTGCCCCTTAACAACCAAGGTTTACCTGGAGCTGCCAAAGCCCACCTTGGATGATAAGGTCAGCGATCTGGAGAGGATTTATCGGGAATTAAACCGCAGAAAAATCACCTTGACATCCGAAACCAGCCTGGCAAACATCAGGCAGCTCGGGGAGCTGTTACGCGCCGCAGACTGGAAGGTAACGGTTACCATCGGCAAAAGGGAGGGTGCCGGAGAAATCCTATTGATAGAGCCACAGGATAGCTCGTCCCGGAATTTCGGATTTTGTTTTGATATCGGCACCACCACCGTCACCGGGCAGCTGGTGGACCTTAACGCCGGAAAGATAATCGGCACCAAGTCTACCTATAACAGGCAGATCAGCTTTGGCAGCGATATAATTACGCGTATCATCTATGCCAAGGATGAGGAGGGGCTGGAGAAGCTGCACCTGGCAGTGGTGGACTGTATTGACCAGATTATCAAGGAGCTGGTTGGCGAGCACGGCGTGGATTTAAATGACGTGACCTCCTTGGCGGCAGCAGGCAATACCACCATGGTTCACTTGCTTTTATCTATAGACCCGACCCATATCCGCAGGGAGCCGTATGTCTCAACCGCGAATTTTACTCCTACTATCAGGGCTTCGGAGATCGGGATACGCATTAACCCCCGAGGCATCCTGGTTTGCGTGCCCGGGGTAGCCAGCTACGTAGGAGGAGATGTTACCTCCGGGGTGTTGTCCTGCGGCCTGGAGAAAGAAGAGGATTTAAGCATTCTGATAGATATCGGCACTAACGGGGAGATTGTGCTTGGAAACCGCGAATTCCTGATATCTTCCGCTGCCTCTGCCGGCCCGGCGTTCGAGGGCTCGGGGGTAAGCTCAGGGATGCGCGCAGCCAAAGGCGCGATCCAGAATGTTAAGATCGAACCTTCACGCCTGGGCGTTACATACGATACTATCGCTAATGCCGCTCCCCGCGGGATATGCGGCTCGGGCTACATTGATATCCTTTCAGAGATGCTGAAATCCGGCATCCTTGATAAGAGCGGCAAGATCCGCGATATCGAGCATAAACGCATCCGCGAAGGTGAGTATGGCAGGGAGTTCGTAATAGTTTTTAAGGACGAGTCAGAGACCGGCTCGGACATCGTTATCAATGAGGCGGACATCGATAATCTTAAGCGCGCCAAGGCCGCGGTGTATTCGGCTGCCGCCAGCCTTCTTGGGCACGTGGGTTTTAGTTTCAAGGATGTAAAGAAGTTTTTTATCGCAGGAGGATTCGGCACCTGCCTTGACGTAGATAAGGCAGTGGACATCGGGCTCCTGCCGGATTTGGAGCGCAGGCGTTTCATATTCGTGGGGAATAGTTCGCTTGCCGGAGCGCGCCAGTCGCTTTTATCTTATCAGGCCCTGGCAAAAGCGGAGGAGATTGCCAGGAAGATTACCTATTTTGAATTATCCGTAGAGCCGGGGTATATGCAGGAGTATATGGCAGCCTTGTTCTTTCCTCATACTGACTTGAAGCTTTTCCCCAGCGTAAAATATAAAGGTTAGGGATGGGCAGCGTAATCGCGGTTGCGGGTAAGGGCGGCAGCGGCAAGACTACCGTTTCCGCTTTGCTGGTAAGGTTGATACGTGAGGCTAAAACATCCTCTTCGGTGTTGGCAATAGATGCCGACCCTAATTCCAACCTCGCCGAGGTGCTGGGGGTTAAGCCCGCGAAATCAATAGGTTCCGTTTTAGACGGCATTGCCCAGGATCCTTCCCGTATCCCATCGGGTATGCCGAAGGAAAGGTATATTGAATACGAGCTGCAGACGGCGATAGAAGAAGCGGGCGGTTTCGACATCCTGACCATGGGCAGGCCGGAAGGGCCGGGCTGTTACTGTTATGTTAATAATGTGCTGCGCAATATCATGGCCGGCCTCATCCGGGATTACGATTATGTTATTATAGATAACGAAGCCGGGTTGGAGCATCTTTCGCGCCGCACCACCCGTAGCGCTGACGTATTCCTGGTTATTTCTGACCCTACGCCGGTAGGGCTAAGGGCTGCTCAAAGGATTATTGAGTTGGCAGAGGAGTTAAGGATTGCGGCCGCAAAAAAGTTGTTAATCATCAACCGCGCCTTGCTCAAAGAAAGATGCCGGGCAGCTAGTAATAGGCAAAAATTTATGAGAGGCGAAGCGGATTTTCTAGGCTATCTGCCGCAGGATAACCGTCTGGCAGGTTTGAGCCTAAACGGCAGCCCGCTTACGCAGCTTAGAGACGATTCCGTTTCAATCTCGGCAATGCGCAGGCTCATGGATAAAATATTATAAACCCCTACCCCGCGTTTAAAGCGGAGTGCAAGATAGAGTTTATAAAATATGAAAAACGAAGCGGTTCTTGAAAAGTGGGCAGGTAAGGTCGCTAGCGTAAGCATCGGAGCGCTTAAACAGCAAGGGGGCAGCCGCAAGAGCGTAATCAATGTAGGCGGCGAAGAGACCTTGCCGTTTTTATTCAAGGAAGGCAGTATCCCGAACAGGCCGGCAATCGCTTTCGAGGTCTGGGATATCTATCCCGCGGACTGGCCTTCTTGCCTGCTTGGGGCTTACGGCGATACCCTTAAGGACCCTTTGCGTTGGGCAAGGAAGTGCACGCAGGAATACGGAGCCGGGCTTATCTGCCTCAAGCTGCAAGGCGCGCATCCGGACCTCGGGAATAAAAATCCGGAGGAGGCGGCTTCTCTGGTAAGGGAACTGCTTAAGACGATTGACGTCCCGCTCGTTATTTTAGGCTGCGGCGACGACAGCAAGGACAGCGCCGTGCTGCCTGCCTGTTCAGAGGCAGCCAGGGGGGAACGCTGCCTTATCGGAGATGCCCTGCAGGATAATTATAAAACCTTGACTGCGGCAGTATTGGCTGATGGCCATAACATCATCGCAGAGTCCCCTATTGACGTCAATATCGCCAAGCAGCTCAATATCCTTATTTCTGACATGAACCTGCCGCTTGAGCGTATCGTAATCAACCCTACTATCGGCGCCCTCGGCTACGGGTTGGAATATGCCTATTCCATTATGGAGCGCGCCAGGCTTGCCGCGCTGGCTGGCGATAAGACCCTGGCAATGCCTTTCATATGTTTCGCAGGACAGGAGTCGTGGAGGGCAAAGGAAGCAAGGGCGAGTATGGCAGAATTCCCTGCCTGGGGAGAGGAAGGGCCGCGCGGCGTAATCTGGGAAGCCGTTACTGCCGCGGCATTACTGCAGGCAGGCGCGGATATCCTGGTAATGCGCCATCCCGCGGCTGTTGAAAAAATTAATAATCATATCGAGCGGTTATTCAGGAGGTAAGCTTGTTTGTGATAGGCGAATTGATTAACGGCATGTATGCGGATATCGCCAGGGCCATTAAGGCAAGGGACAAGGCCATCGTGCAGGATTGCGCATTAGGACAGCTGGAGGCCGGGGCGGAGGCCTTGGATGTTAACTGCGGGCCTGCCTCGAGGCAGCCTGAAAGCGATATCCGCTGGCTGGTCGAGACTATCCGGGAGGTAACCGATGCCCCGCTGGCTTTGGATTCCAGCAAGCCCGAGGTGATCCTTTCCGGCCTGGAGGCCGCCGGGAACAAAGTTATTATTAATTCCACGACGGCAGACAGGGAAAAATTAGATAAGCTCCTGCCGCTTGCAAAAAAATATAATGCCAGGCTTATAGGTTTGGCTATCAGCGCCAAGGGCATCCCGCAGAGCAAGGACCAGAGGCTGGAGCTGGCGGCGGAGATTGTGGCTTGCTGTGTTGAACAGGGCTTTCCTACCGAAGACCTTTATCTCGACCCCGTTATTATGCCGGTTAATGTAGCCCAGTCGCAGTTGGGTGGGATATTGGAGGCCATCCGCGAGTTTAGGATTATATCGGAACCTGCCCCCAAGACGGTAATCGGCCTAAGCAACGTTTCGCAGGGAACCTCTTGCCGCAGCCTTATCAACCGCACATTCCTGGTTATGGCAGCGGCCTTTGGCCTGGATGCCGCCATACTTGACCCTAAGGACAAAGAGCTCATGGATGCCTTGATTACCGCGGAGCTCGTTTTAAACAAACAGATATACTGCGATTCCTATTTAGATGCCTACAGAAAAAAATAAAAGGCGCAGGCGCCTACGCAGCCTAAGGCATATATTCCGTTTCCACGGCTTAGACGAAAGCCTCAAGCTTGCCTTCAAGGGCATATCCTACCTTTTTTTATACCACCGCAACATGCGCTTCATATTTATTTGCGGTGCAGCGGCGATGCTCCTGGGGGTGGCATTCAGGCTGCAGGGGCTGGAGCTGGCAGCGCTCTGCATCAGCGTTACCCTGGTATTTATTGCCGAGATTTTCAATACCGCCATCGAACTGATGCTGGATATGTCTAACCGTAAATACCACCCCATTATTAAGCTTGTCAAGGACATCGCCGCAGGCGTGGTATTGATTGCTTCCCTTAATGCCGCGGCAGTGGGTTTCATACTTTTCATGCGCCGCATCTTAAGATAACCCTGTTCTGCGCAGTCGCGATACTTAAAAAGAAAGGTCGGATAATATGATAAAGAGGATAGTTGTCCTGGCGCTGGTTGCGGCAGGGGCATACCTTTTCTATAAATACTTCATGGCTTCCGCGATGGAGCCGTTTTTTAAACAGAAGGTGGAGTTCGGCCTAAAGGTGCCCGAGGCCAAATATTAGGAAAGTTTATTTCTTGACCGGGCAAGGTTTCTGTTGTAATGTATTAATAATTAAAAACAGGCAGTCAGCGTAAAAAAAATAAAATGAGAAAGATTATTCCGGTTTTGGTCCTGGCGGTGTTCTTGGGAGGCTGCGCAACCTATAAATTCCAGCACGGCGAGAAACCCTACGATAAGGGATATGTGGTTTCACGCGGGGGACACACCCTGCTGGAATATACGGCAGGAAGCGGCAATAGCGTCCCGCAGGACCTTGAGGTTGCCAAGAGCCGGTTTAAAAGACGCCGCCGCAGGGTAGAGCGCTATTACAAACAGATGGGAGAGATCCAGAACCGTTTTAAGGCGACGTTCGTTGACCCGGTGGTAATGGGTTTTAAGTTTTTGGGTGGGATGCTGAAACTCCCTTGCGTAGCCGTCTCCGATTACCGTTACGGACATAATTCCAAGTACCGCAAGAAAATCGACAGGATGGAGCGGGAGCAGGATGAAAAAGAAGCGATGCGCACTGCTTTGCTCAAGGAGCAGTTGGACGATTATATCCGGAAAGATTTGGCTTCTGAAGGTCCTCCTGCGGCAGAGGGGGGTCAGGCAAAGGCAGCCGGCCCTGTTGCAGAAGAGAGGGATATCTCTATAGGGAGCGATACCGCAGAAAATCCTCCCGTAGAGACGCCCGCAGAAAACCCCATAGCAGCGCCGGAGACCCGGATAGCGCCTCTCCAGGAAGCCGGCCCTGTTCTGGAGGAAACTGCGAAAACTCCAAGCGAAACCCAGACAGAGGCAGCAGCTGTTGCCGCACCGGTGAAAGGAAAATCCAAGGAGCGCCCCAAGGTTGTGTCAGAACCCATGGCAGTTATTATTGCCAAGCCGATAAAGGGGTGCTCTCCGCTAACGGTGCGTTTCTACGGCTCAAAATCTTATAGCAAGAAAGCCAGGATAGTATCTTACCAGTGGGACTTTGGAGACGGCGATACTTCTAATAAGCCTAATCCCGTTAATACCTATTACAGCGGTTCCTATTACCCCAGGCATTTTGCAGTAACCCTGACAGTCACCGACAGCCAGGGGTATAGTGATACCGCCCATTTGTTGATTGAGGTTATTAATAAATAGAGGCAACAGCGAATTTCCGGATATCTCGTAGAAACAGCAATGCCGTTATTTCTTTGTTTCATTGTTTTAAGCAACAGCGAGCGACGGCGGAGTAGCTCAGCCTGATAGAGCACGCGGCTCATACCCGCTTGGTCGGAGGTTTAAATCCTCTCTCCGCCACTTTAGAAGGAAAATGGGCGATATGCAAAGCCTGGAAGCTATCCTAAAAGAACAATCGTTTTTCAAGGGCCTGCCTGCAAAGTATATCGATTTTATCGTAGGATGCGCCTCACACGTTGTTTTTAAACCCGGCCAGGTCATCCTGAGAGAAACAGAAGCGGCGGATAAATTCTATCTTATCCGCAGCGGAAATGTCGCTATATATATTGAGCAGCCGCGCGAGATTACCATCCAGACTATTCACGAGGGCGATATCCTCGGATGGTCATGGCTCATCCCACCTCATCGTTATCGCTTTAGCGCAAAGGCAATGGATAACGTCCGGGCACTTGCCTTAAACGGCAAGTGCTTGAGAGAGAAATGCGAGAAGAATCCCGATTTAGGTTACGAGTTCTTAAAAAGGCTGGTGGATGTTTTTGCCCAGCGCCTGGAAGCGACGAGGCTGCAGCTTTTAGATGTGTACGGCATAAATAAATAGGCCCAACTTATGCTGCAGGGAGTTTTACTTATAAAATAGGAGGCGGATGATATGAGCTGGTGCGCTAGGTCCTTGAGGCTGGCGTGTTTTGTTTTTTTTGTCTTTTTGGCGTCTCTTAGCTGCTGGGGGCAAGAAGCCAAGCCCTTCCGCCTTGAGGGGGTGGAGTTTCTTTCGGGGTACGGGAGGGGGGACTTAAGACTGAAAAAAGACTACCAGGTAGTGCCGTTTTTCTTGGATTTTGATTTCAAACTGAAGCCGCTGCTTGCCAGGAAAAATATCAATTTCCCCGGCCTGCTGCAATTTATAGTAGAGCCGTTTGTCTCCTATGTCACCGACCCCGATAAAAACATGGAGGTGGGGAATAACCTCTTGATTAAAATAGGGCTTTTTCCGGAGGGCTGGACCGTGCAGCCTTATATTAAAGGCGGGGCAGGTTTTCTTTATATGAGCCAGCACACCCTGGAACAGGGCACGCAGTTCAATTTTACCGAGTGTATCGGCGCAGGGGTGCATTATTTTTTCAGAAAGAATGCCGCGTTTACCCTGGAGTATCGCTACCGCCACGTCTCCAATTGCGATATCAAGCTTCCTAACGGCGGGATAGACAGCAATTTTTTCGTGGGGGGGGTCTCGTTCCTTTTTTAACGTATAAAAAATATGAAAAAGTGCCCCTATTGTAAAGAGAATATCGGGGAGGATGCCGTCAGATGCGGATATTGCGGCAATATACTTAATAAGAAAAACGGGGGGAAGTGGTATTTTAAGAACTCCGTCTTGCTGTTCGCTTTTCTATGCTTTGGCCCTTTGGCGTTGCCGCTGATTTGGCTTAATCCGCGCCTATCATCCAGAATCAAGATAACTGTAACCATCGCCGTCGCCGTTTTTTCTTACTTGCTGGCAGCCTTCCTTGCCGATTCCGTTGATTCTATCTTCAGATATTATCGCCAGGTATATCAACCCGGTTTTTGACCGTTTCCTGTGTCTTAAACCTGATTCAGCCTGTAGTTTTTAGCGCGCATAAAATGGATATTTTTTATCCCATAAGAATATTAGCCGACTGGTTGAGTTGCCGGGTGTTTTTGATGCCCCGCCAGAGCCTCCTTGCCGAGGCGTTAAATTTTTTTATTTTTGACACCATAAAGATATTTTTGCTTCTTGCGGTAATAATCTTCGCGGTTTCGTTTTTGCGTTCGTTCGTACCCGCTGAAAGGATAAGAAACGTCCTCTCCCGCAAAAATAGATATGGCGGCAACCTATTGGCGGCCGCCTTCGGGATTATCACTCCTTTCTGTAGCTGTAGCGCTATCCCGCTTTTTTGGGGGTTTCTGGAAGCAGGCGTCCCGTTAGGCGTTACATTTTCTTTCCTGGTTTCTTCCCCTATGATAAACGAGGTTGCCCTAGTTTTGCTTTTGGGGATGTTTGGCCTGAAGATAGCCTTAATCTATGCCGGCAGCGGTCTCGTGATTGCCGTGTTTTCGGGGGTAATCATCGGCCGGCTTAAAGCGGAGAGGCTTTTGAATAATGCCGTCTTTAAGGCCCCGTCGAGCGCGGCTATTTCTAATTTCAGAATGACCCGCAGAGACAGGTTTAGGTATGCCGGCTCTTATACCGTTTTTGTTATCAAGAAGGTCTGGTTGTATGTAATTATAGGAATAGCCGTCGGAGCCTGGATACACGGTTACATCCCGGCCGATTTCCTCGCAAGGTATGCCGGAGGCGACAAGTGGTATGCGGTGCCCTTGGCTACGCTGATAGGCATCCCGCTTTATTCCAATGCCGCCGGGGTTATCCCTTTGGTAAGCGCCTTAACGGAAAAAGGCATCAGCATTGGCACGACCCTCGCGTTTATGATGGCGGTAACCGGATTGTCGTTACCTGAATTCATGATTTTGAAAAAAGTAATGAAAGGGAGGCTTCTGCTTATATTTGCAGTGCTTGTAGGAAGCGGTATTATCTTTACGGGTTACTTATTTAATTTCATTCTTAAATGAGGCGTATTTTCCTTCCGGAGCGCCCCCGATATTATATCCTTTTGAGCAGTTCCTCGGCAACTTTTTTACCAGACAGAAGCATCCCGCCGAATACCGGGCCCATGCGGGGCGCCCCGAATACCGCGTTGGCGCACATCCCGCAGACATAGAGTCCGGCACAGGCTTCCCTGGAATTTTTCACGATAACATCCTCAGCTGCCTCTGCCCACATTGAGCCTTCCCCCAGGATTTTCCCCGAGGGGGTCGCCAGCCTTATGCCGGATTTATTTTCAACGATGCGCACGACCTCGGCTGCATGCCCGGTAGCGTCAACCACGTATTTGGCCTTCATGGTAATGGGGTCTACGTGAAGATTGGCTATTTCTACCGCCGACCAGTTAAGCACCAGCCCGCATACCCGCTTGTTCCTGACCATTACGTCTTCGGCGCTTATCAGGTTGAATATCCTTGCTCCTGCCTGGACGGTTTTGGAGCATAATGTGGCAACGGATTCCACGGAATCCGCCAGGTAGTAATCCTTAGAGTAGAGCTCGCTTCTGATGCCGAATTCATCAAGTATCTTTTTTGCTTTGCCCTGGACTACTATTTCGTTAAACATCATGCCGCCGCCCCACATCCCGCCCCCTACCGACAGCTTTCTTTCGAATATCGCAACCTTCTTATTGCTTTTTGCCAAATAATAAGCGCAGCACATCCCCGAAGGACCGGCGCCTACAATTGCCACCTCTGCCTCAAGATAATCGTTGAGCTTGGCGGAGTATCTCTTAAGTATTGCCCGTGAAACCTTTATTTCATCCAGAGCCATTTTATGCCCCCCCTGTAAATAAAAACCCCCTGTTTTTTAGAGCAATAGGGGGTGTTTTGTAAAAATGCTATCTCCCTACGCTGGCATTATCCAGGTCAGGTTCTGCGGGTCATCTGCTCTTTTAAGCAGAACTCTCAGGCACTGCGATTGCCTCCCCGTTACCTTATAGGTAATGGTAATACAGTTATCGGAAATTGTCAAGATATGATAGAAGCAAAAAAAGTTGTGCAAGGAGCGCTATTACTATATAATATTCCAGGACAAGAAATATCCGGTTAACTGACCTCAAGCAGCGCTTCGTTATTTTCACTTAAATAAAAAAGGGAGAATAGAGCATGGAAGCTAAAAGGCCTTTGGGGATTACTGTGTTGGGATGGTTATTTATCATAGCAGGGGCATTCGGGTTATCCGGAGTTATAATCAATGCCGGGGGCTACCCTCATATCGCGCGCATGGAATTTCGCGCATCCTTGATGCTTCTGCTTAATGGCGCGCTCGCCCTTGCCAGTATCGCCTGCGGGGCGTTCCTTCTGAAGCTTAAATCCTGGGCAAGAAAGCTGGCGATTATCCTGTGTCTGGCAAATATCGGAGTGGCCCTGGCTAATTTCAGGCTGGCCCCCGCCTTATTGAAGAACCAGCAGGAATTTGAAAAAAATGAGCAGTTGATACGCCAGAGGTATAAGCCTGAATATCAACAGGAGGCTTTGGAAGAGTACCGCAGGATAAAGCAGGCCAGCGATAAGGTTCTTCCGGTAATTCTCGGTATTATGGCGGCGCTTCCGATTGCCTGGAATGCCGTCGTCATTTATTATCTTAGCCGTCCGAAACTCCAGGAGAAGTTTGAGGAGAACAGGCAGCCAGGGGAATCTGACCTGCAGTAATCCTTTGATATATGACGATACCGGATAAGGTAAGAAGCGTCCTTAAGAGGCAGCGTCTTTTAACCAAAGGCGAGAAGGTAGTATTGGGGGTTTCCGGGGGGCCGGATTCCGTGGCTATGTTATATATATTAACCGGCCTCAGTAAGGAATGGAGACTTGCTCTTCACGTCGCCCACCTTGACCATATGCTCAGGAAGGATTCGTATAAGGACAGGGAATTTGTAGAAGGGCTGGCGCGTAAGTTTGGGTTAGAGTTCAGCTCAGGCGAAATAAATGTGCGCGCACTGGCTAAAAAAGGCTCGTTAGAAGAGGCAGCCCGTGAAGCCCGCCTGGGATTTTTATTCGGCGTAGCCAGGGATATCAAGGCCGGGAAAATCGCTCTCGGGCATACCCTCGATGACCAGGCAGAGACAGTTTTGATGCGCATCATAAGGGGCACCGGTTTATACGGGCTTTCGGGGATATTGCCCAAAAGGGAAATCGCGGGTTTTCAGATTATACGTCCTTTGCTTGCGCTCAGGCGCTCGGAGATCGAGGCTTATCTTAGGCAAAAAAAGATTAAGCCGCTGTTTGACCCTTCCAATTCGGATGATATTTATTTCCGCAATAAGATACGGCGCAGGCTCCTGCCGTTGTTGGAAAAGGATTATAACCGCAATATCAAGGAGGTATTGGCTAATCTGGCAACGAGCGCAGGGTATGATTATGATTACCTGTGGTCGGTAGCCGAAAAGAAAGCAGGCGCCGATGCCGGAAGCATTAACCTTAAGAGATTCCTGAGGTTGCCGGTATCATTGCAGAGGCTGATGCTGCGTTTGTGTATCCAGCGTTTAAACGGCGATACCCGCAGGCTAACCTTTAAACATGTCTCTGAGATGGAGGACCTTATTTTTAACCGCCCGGTCAATTCCGTAGTCGACCTGCCCAGGGGCTTATCGTTCTCAAAACGTCCATCCTGCCTGGTCTTCTATAAAAGAAAATAGGTTTTAACCACAGGCAAAAAAATCAATAAAGGCTTGATTTTATAGGTAGTTAAATATATAATAAAAGTTCTAAAAGTTGAGGTGTAGATATGGCAGATAATAAACCCGCAAGAAAAAAGAAAGGTATATTAGGCCGTTTTCCGTTCGGTTGGATATTCGCTATCCTGATCTTTTATCTCTTGATCAGCTCGCTTAATGTCTCGGTGACAGGCGTGCCGCGCGAGGTCTCTTACAGCGATTTTTACAGCGCCCTCAAGGATAACCCTGAGAGGATAAAATCCGTCAGCAAGATAGAGAACGTCCTGCAGGGGGAATATAGCGACAACAGCAAGTTTTTCGTGAATATACCCGAGAACGATACCGAGCTCCTTAACCTGATGCGGCAGAACCTTAAGCATTTCGAGGTGAAGCCTCCGCGCACCGTCTGGGCCAATTTGCTTTATTCGCTGGGGCCGGTGCTCCTTTTAATAGGGTTCTGGTGGATTATGGCCAGCCGCGGTGAGCAGCTTGGGAACCGGGTTCTGTCTTTCGGAAAAATCAGGCCCAAGATCCACAGTGAAAAAGACGGAGACCGGGCAACCTTCAAGGATGTGGCTGGCGTTGATGAAGCCAAGGAGGAATTGCAGGAGGTCATCGAGTTCTTGAAAGACCCCAAGAAATTCCAGAGGTTGGGAGGCAAGATTCCAAAAGGGGTTTTATTGGTCGGCCCCCCCGGTTGCGGCAAAACCCTTATTGCCCGCGCTGTTTCCGGAGAGGCCGGAGTGCCGTTTTTTTCCATCAGCGGTTCGGATTTTGTGGAGATGTTTGTAGGGGTGGGGGCCTCCAGGGTGCGGGACCTTTTTGAGCAGGGCCGTAAGGCAGCTAAGGTTTCCGGAAAGGGCGCAATCATATTTATCGATGAAATCGACGCTGTCGGAAGGTTGCGTTTCTCCGGCATCGGAGGCGGACACGACGAAAGAGAACAGACCCTAAATGCCCTTTTGGTAGAAATGGATGGTTTTGACGCCGGCGAGGGGATTATCCTGATTGCCGCTACTAATCGTCCTGATACCCTTGACCCGGCGCTCTTGCGTCCGGGCAGGTTCGACCGCCACATTATTGTTAATTTACCCGATATCAAAGGCCGTGAAGAAATATTAAAGGTCCATACCCGCAAAATAAAACTCGCCGCCAATGTGGACCTAAGGTCAATAGCCAGCCAGACCCCGGGTTTTTCCGGGGCAGACCTCGCAAACCTTTGTAACGAAGCCGCTCTCATCGCCGCCCGTCATAATAAAGAAGGCGTAGAGCAGATAGATTTTGAAAAATCTGTTGAGAGGGTATTGATGGGGCCGGAGAAGAAAAGCCATATTATGTCCAGGAAAGAAAAGGAGATTACGGCTTTTCACGAGGCCGGACACGCCCTGGTTACGCTCTTGATTCCCGAGAATGACCCCCTAAAGAAAGTTTCTATTATCCCCAGGGGGCTTGCCGGGGGCTATACCTTTGCCGCCCCTCTTGAGGATAAGCATTACCTCTCGCGTAAAGAATTATTAGCCAGGATTGCCGTTGCTCTGGGGGGTAGGGCGTCGGAGGAGATAAACCTGGATGATATTACTACCGGCGCTCAGGATGACCTTGAGAAGGCCACCCATATGGCGCGCTTCATGGTTTGCCAGTTGGGGATGTCGGATAAACTTGGGAACATTACCTTTGGCAAGAGGAACGGCTTATTATTCCTGGGCCGCGACCTGATGGAAGAGAAGAACTATAGCGATGAAACCGCCAGCCTTATCGATGCGGAGGTAAAAAGGATAGTGGATGAATCTTACGGCCGCGCCAAGAATTTATTGCAGGAGAACGCGGATAAACTGAAGATTCTCTCAAATGCGCTCCTGGAAAAAGAGGTCCTTGACGGAGAAGAGGTTAAACGGCTGCTCGGCATGAGCGCACCGCCGGCCGCTTAAAAATTATGCGCGTGCTCGATATATCCTGCCCCAAGGAATTAAAACGCCTGATGCATGATATTGGGGTTGACCCTTACGGCATCGGCATCATGTTGCCTAAGACGGTTACCCGCCTGGTTAGGCTTACCGGGATATCAAATATCGCCGCCAATATTCTTAAACAAGAGATGCTTTCCCTTGGCGCTGACGCAGCGGTAGCAAAGGGCTCCCTGACGGGAAGCGCGCTTAAAACAGACTGCCTTTTAATCGGAAATCTTTCCCAGTTTCGGCGCCTGAGCGATAAGCTCCGATACCAGCCTTTCGGGCTTAAGCGGCTATCGGGAGAGTTGAGTTCCGTTTTAAATGATTATCTAGAGTCCGATTTCAAACTTAAGGCAGGAAGGTTCAAGCTTAACCTCGGCAGCCGGCCGCACATCATGGGTATCGTAAATATTACCCCGGATTCATTCAGCGGCGACGGGCTTTACCGCCCCGGCTGCGATAACAGTTCAGGCGTTCTTGTTTATGCACAGCGGCTTATCCGCGAGGGGGCCGATATCATTGATGTAGGAGGGGAATCCACAAGGCCGGGCGCCAGGAGGCTGGGGATAAGAGAGGAATTGTCTCGCGTTATACCGGCCGTTAAGCTTCTGGCCAAAATGGTAAATGTCCCCATATCCGTGGATACCTATAAACCGGAGGTAGCCCGTGCTGCCCTGGATTGCGGGGCATCCATTATTAACGATATCACTGCCTTGCGGGACGCTCGCATGGCAGGGCTTGTGCGCCGGTATAGAGCCGCGGTGATCATTATGCATATGAAAGGGAGGCCTTCTTATATGCAGAAGAACCCGGTTTACAAATCGCTTATGGAGGAAATCCCGGATTATCTTAGGCGTGCGAGGGATAAAGCGTTGGCAGCTGGTATCTGCCGCGAGAGTATCGTCGTTGACCCGGGCATAGGATTCGGCAAGACGCGGGAGCATAATCTTGAAATTCTAAAGAGGCTTAAGGAATTGCGGGCATTGGGCCAGCCTATCCTTGTCGGGACCTCCCGCAAGGCTTTCCTTGCGAGCATAATGGAAGCCCCTGCTCAAGGGAGGGTTTTTGGGAGCATTGCCAGCAGCCTTGCGGCGGTAAACAACGGCGCGCACATCGTGCGGGTACACGACGTAGGGGCAATGAGGCAATCGTTGGACGTCTTAACCGCCATAGAAAAGAGATGAGCGTTACTATCACCCTGAAAGCAGTCATAGAGATACTAATCCTGTGGTTCTTGATTTACCACGTGCTGCTTTTCTTTGAGAATACGCGTGCCATCCAGGTGCTGCGCGGCATTATTGTATTGCTGGTGGTTTTTTTCCTTTTCCAGAAGCTGCACTTGGAGGTATTAGACTGGTTATTTGCCAAAATTTTTACCATTTCAATCCTGGCATTCCTGATTATCTTCCATCCCGAGATACGACAGGGGCTGGCGCGGCTCGGGCAGCGGTATATCATTGGCTTGAATCTCAAGGAAGAGGAACTGGATGAGATATTAAAACAGATATCGCAGGCCTCCGATAGCCTCTGCCGTAATAAGATCGGGGCGCTGATCGCCATAGATAAAGGAGATTCGCTTACGCCTTACGTCAAAAGCGGGGTAGGGATTGACGCCGCCGCTAATTCGGATTTAATCCAGACCATCTTTACCCCCAATAGCCTGCTGCACGACGGAGGAATGATTATCCAGCACGGCAGGATAAAGGCTGCGGGCTGCCTTTTCCCTTTAACCCAGAAACTGGACCTCAGCCGCATCTTCGGCACCCGCCATCGCGCGGCGCTGGGGTTAAGCGAGGAAACCGACGCCGTGATAGTGGTGATATCGGAGGAGAGGCAGGATATATGCCTGGTTCATAAGGGCAGGTTCTACCGCGATATGGGCAAGGATGAATTGCTTCACAAAATGAAGGACCTGCTCACCGTTAACAATGACTAAGAAGAAAAGAAAGAACATTTTGCGCAATCTTATTCGCTGGCCGTTTTTTCATCCCTGGCTTAAGCTTATTGCCTTTGCCCTGGCAGTAATCCTTTGGTTTTATGCCAAGGGCGAGATAAGCAGATTTTAATCAGATATGAGGTTGGGCGTTAACATTGACCATATTGCTACCATCCGTGAAATACGCCACGGTGTCGAGCCTGAGCCGGTGCTAGCTGTTTCTCTTGCCGAGGCAGCCGGCGCAGACAGCATAGTAACGCATCTAAGGGAAGACCGCCGGCACATCAGGGAGAGCGACCTCTATCTTTTAAGGCGTGCCGTCAGGACAAGGTTGAATCTTGAGATGTCAGCGGCTCCTGATATCGTAGATATCGCCTGTAAGCTCAGGCCCGAGAGGGCTACCCTGGTCCCTGAGAAGAGGCGCGAGTTGACTACCGAGGGCGGGCTGGATGCGGCTGGAAACCCCCGCCGCATAAAAGCGGTGGTATCCAGGCTAAAAAGAAAAGGCATAGAGGTGAGTTTGTTCATTGACCCTGATAAGAAACAGATTGACGCCTCGCTTGAATGTGGCGTTAGCATGATAGAATTGCACACCGGCCGTTATGCAGATGCGCGGCTGGCAAGGAAAAAAGAAAGGCGTTTTAAAGAACTTCAGTCCGCCTGTGTTTATGCCAAGGATAGTGGGCTTAAGGTTTTTGCCGGCCACGGCCTGGATTATCATAACGTTTCCCGCATCGCAGGCATTAAGGGGATTGAGGAGTTGAACATCGGTTATTCCATTGTCTGCCGGGCGGCCCTAGTGGGATTGAAACAGGCAGTGCGTGAGATGAAAGCTTTGATTGGCTGATATGATTATAGGCACGGGTGTTGATATAACTGAGGTCAGGAGGCTTAAGGCGGCAATAGAAAAATGGGGAAGGGGTTTCCTGGGCCGCATCTTTACCAAAGAGGAGCTGGAGAGCTCCAATGGCAGGATAAGCCTTTATCAGCATCTGGCAGGCAGGTTTGCCGCCAAGGAGGCGATCTTTAAGGCCATGGGTGATAAAACCCTTAGCTGGAAGGATGTCCAGGTTTTTAACGATCCCGACGGCAAGCCTTATTGCAGGATTTTAAATAATAAAGGCAAAAACCTTAAGGTGCATGTTTCAATATCCCATGTGAAAAATTATGCGGTTGCCAACGCGGTTGTTACGCCGAAGGAGTAATGCCTCCAAAGGCGACTTCGGCCACGTTTTGATATTGGCTGGTTCTTTGAGATTTTCCGGCGCGGCCCTCTTGTGTTCTGAGGCGGCCATGCGCGCAGGGGCGGGGCTGGTAACGTTGGGAGTGCCGCGTGGCATCGCGGTGCCGCTTATCAGGAAGAAGATGAAGGAAGTAATGCTTTTGGCCTTGCCCGGGAACGCCGACTGCTCTCTGTCTTCAGGGGGCTTTAAGGAAATAAAGCGTTTCAGCGAAAAGGCAGATGTTATAATAATCGGTCCGGGGCTCGGAGGCAATGTTTTCACCGCAGGGCTGGTACGCCGGCTGGTAAAGACCATTGCTAAGCCCCTGGTCATTGATGCCGATGGTCTTAATGTTATTGCACCTGTCTTGGGTCGGTTAAAGGTGGCAAGCAAAGAGGTAATTTTTACCCCGCACCCCGGAGAGATGGCCAGGCTTTGCGGGATTAGTGTGAAAGAGGTGCAGGCCCGGAGACTGGCTATTGCCAGAAAGTTTAGCCGTGAGCATAAATTAACCCTTGTGCTTAAAGGTCATCGCACGGTAGTCGCTGCTCCGGATGGGCGTACCTACGTAAATAAAACCGGCAATCCCGGGATGGCTACTGCAGGCAGCGGGGATGTGCTTAGCGGTGTTATCGGCGCGTTTTTGGCACAGGGCTTAGGTTCTTTTGATGCGGCAAGATATGCGGCGTATCTGCACGGGTTAGCCGGTGATTTAGCGGCTCGTGAAAAAACGGGGATTTCCTTGATTGCAAGCGACATCATTGATAAAATCCCAGCTGCAATCAAGAGGAGTAGTTGATGCCGGCGTAGCTCAGTCGGTAGAGCAGCTGTTTTGTAAACAGCGGGTCGGGGGTTCGATTCCTCTCGCCGGCTTATTTGATAGACCGGATGGACAGGTACCCAAGTGGCCAAAGGGGGCAGACTGTAAATCTGCTGCACTTGTGCTTCAGAGGTTCGAATCCTCTCCTGTCCACCAGTTATGCGGCACTTGACTCTAATCGGAATTGCGTCGGTGCGCGTTAGTCTGCGCGGGTGTAGTTCAATGGCAGAACAATAGCCTTCCAAGCTATATATGACGGTTCGATTCCGTTCACCCGCTTATAGCAATCGAACCGAAAGGGGGTGCGGGGGAAAAAAGATTTCCCCCGCGTATTAGGGGAGAATATTTGATGGAGGAAAGGGAATTCTTAGAGCCGGTTTTTATCGATGCGTTTGACTTGGATGATGCCTGGTTCCGTTGCCTCTCTGAGATACTCGATAAAGGCCACGTCTATACCATTACCCGTGGCAGTTACGAAGGGCAGAAGCGCCTGGAGTTTGATTTTGCGGTAGTGAGGGTGAAGAAGCCATCCCACCAGATTATTCCGATAATACCGGAAGGGATGAGTATCCCGGCCCCCACTGATATGGATTACATCCAGGGATACCTTTCCTATCTTATGACCGGGACTAAGACCGAAACCGAAGATTATACCTACGGAGAGAGGCTAGTTGACCCCCGCGTAAGAATAAGGGAAAAGGTAGAGGGCCAGGATATGCTTAAGGAGATGCCCCTGGAGGTAAACCAGGTTGAAGAGGTAATCCGGATTTATAAAGAACAGGGGTTCGGCACGAACCAGGCGGTAATGGAAATCGGCATGCCTTCAGACATCAAGCTTGCCGACCCGCCCTGCCTGAGGCTTATTGATACCAGGGTCCGTTACGGGAAATTGCATTTTGTGCTCTATTTCCGTTCCTGGGACCTCTGGGGAGGTTTTCCGTCCAACCTGGGAGGATTGCAGTTAGTGAAGCAGTATATGGCGGATGAGATTGGCGTGGGCGACGGCGAAATCGTAGCGGTCAGCAAGGGGCTGCATCTTTATGATTATAGTTGGGATTTGGCGAAGATGCGCACCAATAAAAATAACCTCATTATAGAATAATGGTAGATAATAATTATCAGGGCCAGGAGCGCCGCAATTTCATAAGGCTTGATTTTGTAAAGCCGCTGGCTTATAAGATATGCAAGAAGGAGACCATCGAGAAATTGCTGCAGGGTTATACTGCCAACATCAGCCAGACGGGATTATTCTGTAACCTGCAGGATAAGATCAAGCTGGATGATATCATCTGGCTTTCGTTCGACCGGGATACCCTCAGCATCTGCCATGACCTGGAAAGAAGAAGCGTGATTTATCAGAACGGCATCATCGGAAAGGTGGTCCGCAGCCAATTGCGGGATGACGGCAGCTGCGAGGTCGGGGTCCAGTTCATTACCCGCGAGGAAAAAAACAAGCTGGAGGCCGCCTCCGCCATAGAATTATTAAAAGCATCAGATGAGCAACAAAATAAGCAGCCTTAAAATCGCAGTCTTAGGGGACGGCGGGTGGGGGACGACCCTGGCGTTGCTTCTTGAGAATAAGGGTTTTAGAGTTACGCTCTGGGGAGCCTTTGAGGATTACGTTTCTTATCTTAAGGCGAAAAGGGTAAATACGAGGTTCCTGCCGGGGATAAGATTGCCAGCCCGCTTGAATATCACTTCTGATTTAGAAGAGGCGCTGGAAAACAAGGACCTTATTGTCCTGGCAGTGCCCTCGCAATACATGCGCCGCGTGCTTAAGAAAATAGAAAGCTGCGGTTATCCGGCTTCTGCGATGTATCTAAGCGTCACCAAGGGGATAGAGGCAGGTTCCCTGGAAAGGATGTCTGAGGTAATCCGCGGGGAACTAGGGAATGTAAGGTTGGCGGTGCTGTCCGGGCCAACGATTGCCCATGAGGTCGCCAGAGGCATCCCTACCACAGCGGTAATAGCCTCGCCGGATAGAAAGCTGCGCCGCATGCTGCAGGATATATTTATGACGCCGAGACTGCGTATATATACCAACGACGATGTGGCGGGGGTGGAGCTCGGCGGAAGCCTCAAAAACGTGATTGCCATTGCCTGCGGTATTTCCGACGGTTTGGGCTTCGGCACCAACACAAAGGCAGCAATCTTGTCGCGCGGACTGGCTGAGATTTCAAGGTTAGGGAAGAAAATGGGCGCCAAGGCCGGGACCTTCGGAGGGATTACCGGGCTGGGGGACCTGGTAACAACGTGCACCAGCCCTTATAGCCGCAACAGATATGTGGGCGAGCGTATCGGCAGGGGGGAAACCTTGGAAAAAATAAGCTCAAAGATGCGGATGGTAGCCGAAGGGATAGTTACTGCAAAATCCGCACATGCCTTAAGCGCAAGATACAGGGTAGATACACCTATAACCAAAGAGGTATATCGGGTTCTTTACAGGAATAAACCTCCCCTTCGCGCAGTCAGTGATTTAATGACGCGCCAGAAAAAAGAGGAATAACGGGGGAGAAGGCAATAGGCGGGGCGTGGCTCAGTTTGGCTAGAGCGCTTGAATGGGGTTCAAGAGGTCGACAGTTCAAGTCTGTCCGCCCCGACTTTCTTATTTAGACTAAAGATATTTTAAGAAGGGAGGGTAGAAATGGCGTTTGATGGTGCGGAAAGGCGCAGGTATCCACGCATCAAGGCTAATTTTATCGTCTCTTACCGTGTCCTCGAGGATAGCGATGTGATTGACAGTTCGCAGACCAAGAATTTCAGTATCGGGGGAATGCTTTTTACTACCAATAAGTTTTTCAAAAAAGGCACCGGCCTTGCCTTAAGGATAAGGCTGCCTTTTGATTCCCGTCCTGTCGAGATAGCGGGGATGGTCGTGGATTCCCGCGAGATAGTCAAGAACCTCATTTACGATACCAGGATAGAATTCTCTCCGGATGAAAAGCAGGACGGGGCAATAAAACAGGCAGTGGATTATTATTTAAAAAAGAAAGGCAAGTTATGAAAAAAATAAATATCGGATTGATAGGATTCGGTAACGTTGGTTCGGGGGTAGTCAGGATTTTGCGAGAGAGGAAGGCTTTCTTAAAAGAGAAGGTCGGCACCGAAATAAATATCGCCAGGATAGCCGATAAGGATATTTCCTCCAAGAGGAACGTCAATGTTGATAGAAGTGTTTTGACGAAAGACGCCCGCGATGTTATCGCAGATCCCAATATCGATATCGCGGTGGAGCTTGTCGGCGGAATCCATCCGTCCAGAGAATTTATTATTGAGGCCCTAAAGAGCGGCAAGAATGTCGTTACCGCCAACAAGGCGCTCCTTGCGGAGCGCGGCAGAGAATTGTTTGCTTTGGCAGAGGACCGCGGCAAAAATATTTATTTCGAGGCGTCGGTCGGCGCCGGCATACCGATTATCAAATCCTTGCGTGAAGGCCTGGTGGCTAACAGGTTCGAGAGTATCTTCGGGATCGTAAACGGGACCTCTAACTATATCCTTTCCGAAATGTCCCGCAATAACCGGAATTTCAACGAGGCGCTGCGCCAGGCCCAGGCCAAAGGGTTTGCGGAGAAAGACCCTTCCCTTGATATCGCAGGCATGGATTCGGCGCATAAGCTCGTAATACTTACCTATCTTTGTTTCGGGAGATTGATTAATTTAAGCGATGTCTTCGTGCAGGGGGTGTCGGATATATCGCTTTGCGACGTCAATTACGCCAAAGAGTTGGGATTCGAAATAAAGCTTTTGGCGATCGCCAAGAAGGAGAACGGAGAATTAGAGGCGCGGGTCCATCCCACCCTTATCCCGCAGGACCACCTTCTCTCATCGGTAGGGAGTATGTTCAATGCCCTTTACGTATCTTCGGACCTGGCGGGGGATTTGTTGTTTTACGGGCCGGGCGCAGGGCAACTATCCGCGGCATCCGCGGTGGTATCGGACCTGGTGGACCTTGCCCAGGATATACGCGCCGGGTTATTCCGCCGCAACCTTAACGTCGTCCCCGATGTATCCATCAAAAAGCTGCGTCGCATTGACGAAACCTCCAGCCGCTACTACATCCGTTTTATGGTTAAGGACCAACCGGGTGTGTTGGCCAAGATCTCCGGGATCCTGGCAAGGTTCGGCATCAGTATCGCTTCGGTAACCCAGAAGGAAAGGAAAAAGACAGAGACCGTGCCTATAGTAATGATACTCCATGATGCCAAGGAAAAGAATCTGCGCCTGGCATTAAATATGATAAACCGCTTAGACATCATAGGCGAGAAGCCTGTGGCAATACGCATGGAAGAGGTGTAATTATGAAGTGGCAGGGGGTAATAGAGGAATATAAAAAGCATCTGCCGGTGACCAGAAGGACCCCTATCGTTACCTTGCGAGAGGGCAATACCCCGCTGATTTATGCCGGCTACCTCAGCCGCTTGGCCGGACGTAACCTCGAGGTTTACCTTAAATACGAGGGTCTTAATCCTACGGGGTCCTTTAAGGACCGCGGGATGACGATGGCAGTTTCCAAGGCCTGCGAAGAAAGGGCCAGGGCGATAATCTGCGCTTCTACCGGCAATACCTCGGCATCGGCTGCGGCCTATGCTGCCCGCGCGGGATTAAGGTGCATCGTTTTGATACCAAAGGGGGCGATTGCCTTAGGAAAACTCAGCCAGGCACTCATACATGGCGCTACTGTTTTGGCAGTAGACGGAAATTTTGATATTGCCTTGGAGATGGTGCGCCGCATAGCAGCGGAATATCCCGTCACCCTCGTGAATTCCCTTAACCCTTATCGCATTGAAGGGCAGAAGACCGGAAGTTTCGAGATCTGCGATTTCCTTGGCGATGCTCCGGATTTCCAGGTTATGCCGGTAGGAAATGCCGGAAACATTACCGCTTATTGGAAGGGGTATAAAGAGTACCGCAGGCTAGCCAAATCCAGGATACTGCCGCGCATGTTGGGTTTTCAGGCTAAAGGGTCGGCCCCGATAGTCAGGGGGCATGCTGTCAGCAATCCTCGCACCATAGCCACTGCCATACGCATCGGAAATCCCGCCAGCTGGAAACAGGCCGAGCAGGCCCGAGATGAATCCGGCGGGCTTATAGATATGGTTTCGGACAACGAAATCCTGGCGGCCTATAAAATATTGTCTTCCAAGGAAGGGGTTTTTGTAGAGCCGGCATCCGCTGCTTCAGTTGCCGGTTTACTCAAACTTGCCCAAAAAGGGTATTTTAAGAAGACCCTTAAGAAGCGCGAAGCGCGGCGCATCGTCTGCATCCTGACAGGGCACGGCTTAAAGGACCCTGACCGGGCAATCAAGAGCATTAAGGCCCCCAGGGTAGTCAGGCCTGACTTAAAGGCAGTCCTAAAAGAAATTGGTTATTAATAAAAAATCCACCTTAAGAGGCAAGCGTGTCTTGATTACCGCCGGCCCGACCTGGGCGGCGATTGATAGCGTCAGGGTAATAAGCAATACCGCCAGCGGCAGGACGGGGATTTTATTGGCGCGGGATTTCAAGAAACTGGGGGCTAAGGTAACATTGCTCCTGGGTCCGGTGGGCTCCTGTTCTTTGGATAAGGGGATCAAGATGTTGCGTTTTTCTTTCTTTGATGAGCTAAGGAGCCTTCTTGAAAGAGAGCTCGCCTGCGTTAAATACGATGCCGTAATACATACTGCGGCAGTTTCTGATTATATGGCGCCTAGGCCTTACCGGCGCAAGATAAAATCCGGCATCAAGGGGTTGAGGATTAGGCTGAGCCCTACCCCCAAGATAATTAATTGCATAAAGCGGATTTCTCCTTTCAGCCTTGCCGTAGGTTTTAAGTTTGAGCCTCAGGCGTCAAGGGGGGTTTTATTAAGGGAAGCCAGGGGCCTCATGCGCTTTGCGAGGCTTGACATTGCGGTTGCCAATACCATTAGAGAGGGGCGTTACCGTGCCTACATCGTTGGCGCCCGCAAGGTTTACGGCCCATTTACCACTAAAGGGATGATGAGCAGGGGGTTGGAAAGGTTGATAGGGAGTCAGTTATTATGAAATACGCTGTTTTGGTTGCGGATGGAATGGCGGATTACCCTTTAAAGGAGCTTGACGGGCATACGCCTTTAGAGGTGGCGCGCAAGCCGCATATGGATTTTATCGCGCGTTCCGGCATGCTGGGAAGGGTCAGGACCATACCGCTTAAGGCTTCTCCAGGTTCGGATGTCGCGAACATATCCATACTTGGGTATGAGCCCGCAAGGTTTTATACCGGCAGGGGGCCGTTGGAAGCGGCCAACCTGGGAGTGGAGCTCGCGGATGACGACGTGGCTTTCCGGTGCAATCTTATTACTGCCGCCGATAATAAGCTTATAGATTACAGCGCAGGCCATATCGGCTCTGAAGAAGCAGCCAACCTTATCAGGTTCATTGACAAGAGACTCGGCAGCGAGCGCTTTAGATTCTATCCCGGGGTCAGTTACAGGCATCTGATGGTCGCGAAAGCCGGCATCCGGGACGGCCTCGACGCCCTTAAATGCAGACCGCCGCACGATATTATCAATCGCGACATCAACGCTAACCTTCCGTCCGGAAAGGGCGCAGAGGATATTATTGGCCTCATGCAGGAATCAAGGAGTTTGCTTGAGAGCCACGAGATTAACCTGGTGCGTATTGATTTAAAGGAGAACCCCGCGAACATGATTTGGCTATGGGGCCAGGGAAAGAAACCGTCGATGCCGGGCTTTCAGGATAAGTACGGCCTAAAGGGGAGCGTTATCTCGGCGGTGGACCTTATCAGGGGGCTTGGGCGGATTTTGGGTTTGGGGGTGGTCAAGGTTGAGGGCGCTACCGGATATTACGACACCAATTATCAGGGGAAGGCAGAGGCAGCGCTTAAGTGCCTGGAGGATGATGATTTTGTCTTTGTCCATGTTGAAGCGCCGGATGAGGCCGGACACAACGGCGATATTCGCGAAAAAATCTTGGCTATTGAGCGCTTTGACCAGTTTATCGTAGGTCCGATTGTGGAGGAGTTTAAGGATAAGGATAATTTCAGGATGGTCGTTTTGCCGGACCACGCCACCCCCATATCCTTGAGGACCCATACCTCTGATATTGTGCCTTTTGCCATCTACGGCAGCGGCATATCTGCCGGCGGAGCCTCCGGTTACAGCGAAAAGGAAGCCGCGGGCTCCGACCTTTATTTTGATAACGGTTATGAATTGATGGATTATATCGTTAAAGGAGCCAGATGAGCGCCGTAGTCGTTGTCGTGCCGTCGCTGGCGTTATTATTCCTTGGCTACAGGTATTATGCCCGTAGGATAGAGCGCCTCTGGGGGGTTGATTCTAAGAGGGCAACCCCCGCATTTTCAAAGTACGACAGCGTCGATTACATCCCCGCGAAGAACTGGCTGGTGCTTTTCGGGCATCATTTTTCTTCCATTTCCGGGGCAGGGCCGGTTATCGGGCCGGTGATTGCGGTGATATTCTGGGGCTGGCTGCCTGCTTTGTTGTGGGTCGTATTCGGCACGATTTTCATCGGAGGGGTGCATGATTTCGGCTCCCTCATTACTTCGGTAAGGGAAGGCGGCTCTTCCGTAGCGGATATCTCCCGCCACGTAATTTCACGGCGCACCAAGGTGATATTTTCCCTGTTCCTGTGGTTGACCCTGTTGTTGATAGTCGCGGTCTTCGCTTATCTGTGTGCCGATACCTTTGTAAAAGAACCCAGGATTGTGCTGCCTTCCTTAGGCTTAATCCCGGTGGCGATAATAGTGGGGCACCTGATATATAATTTAAGGTTGAACACCGGCATTGCTACTATTTTGGGGTTGGTTTGCATATGCGGGTTAATGTTTGCCGGAAACCGCTATACCGTACAGCTGGATGCGCGCATCTGGGTAATTGTTTTGTTGACATATTGTTATTTTGCTTCCATCCTGCCCGTGAACATTCTCCTGCAGCCGCGCGATTACCTTTCGAGCTTTTTTTTGTTTTTCGGAGTGGCCTGCGGATACCTCGGTCTGCTTTTGACGTCTCCGAGGCTGACTATGCCGGCTTACCAGGGGTGGCATAGCGAGGGAGGGTATCTCTGGCCGGCTCTATTTGTAACTGTGGCCTGCGGCGCGCTCTCGGGTTTTCATTCCCTGATAGCCAGCGGCACGTCATCCAAACAGTTAGCCAATGAAAGGCAGGCCAAGAGGATCGGCTACGGCGGCATGGTAGCCGAGGCATTGGTAGCGATATTGGCCATCGTGGTCACCGCCGCGTTATTCAACGGTTCCTCTGGCCCGGCCCAGGCGTTAAAGTCCCTGGGGCCCATCAATATTTTTGGCAGGGGATACGGCATAGTCGCCAGGCCTATACTGGGCAGCCACGGGCACTTTATAGCAATCATCATCCTCAATATTTTCATCCTGACTACCCTGGACACTGCCACGCGTATCCAGCGCTATATTACCGAGGAGCTGTTTGGGATAAAGAATCGTTACATCTCGACCCTCATCATCGTGGTCCTGGGGGCAGGGTTGGCGCTCAGCGGAAAATGGAGCCGTATATGGCTGGCATTCGGAGCCTCGAATCAACTGGTGGCTGCCCTGGCCTTGTTTGTGATAAGCTGCTGGCTGCTGCTAAAGAACAAAACTGCCGGGTTTACGTTATGGGCGGCATTCGCGGTACTGGTTACTACCGTCGCAGCGTTGGTTTTGGGTGGGATAAGGTATTTTACCCAGAAGGACATTGTGCTTTTGGCGATAACGCTCCTGCTTTTGGTTCTGGCAGGTCTGATGCTTTACGATATTATCCCTGTGATAACAAGGAAGGCGAAGGCATGAAGAAGAGGGCTTTGGTGGTGCAGAAATTCGGAGGCTCCTCAGTAGCTAACGTGGAGCGTATCCAAAACGTTGCCAGGAGGGTAGTGCGTTATAAGAAGGACGGTTGCAGCATGGTGGTGGTGGTTTCTGCTCTCGGCGATACCACCGATGAACTTATGGAATTAGCGCATAAGATTGACAGGAACCCTCCCGAACGCGAGATAGACATGCTTTTATCCACGGGCGAGCAGATATCCGTAGCGCTGTTGGCGATGGCCATCAATAGATTGGGCTGCGAGGCGATATCGTTTACCGGAGGCCAGGTAGGCATCATTACGGATACCGGACACACCAGGGCCCGCATCGTCAAGGTAAACTCCGAAAGGATTAAGCGGGAACTTGCCGGCGGCAGGATTGTGATTGTGGCGGGCTTCCAGGGTGTAACGGCGGATGACGAGATTACCACTTTAGGCCGCGGCGGCTCGGACTTGACCGCCGTAGCCCTGGCAAAGGAACTGGAGGCCGACTATTGCGAGATCTACACCGACGTCGAAGGCATCTATACCACCGATCCCCGCATTGAGCCGAAAGCCAGAAAGATCAGGAGGATTACCTATGATGAGATGTTGGAGATGGCGTCGCTCGGTGCGCAGGTAATGCAGGCGCGCTCCATTGAGGTAGCCAAGAGGTTCGATGTGCCGATACATGTGCGCTCTTCATTCTCGGAGCGTCCCGGCACCATGATTACGAGGGAGGCGAGGAACATGGAAGACGTGGTAGTTACCGGTATAACCCTGAACAGGAACGAAGCCAAGATCACGGTTTGCAATGTCCCGGACCGGCCGGGGGTGGCAGCCAGACTATTCAAGGAACTTGCCGGCAAGGGTATCAGCGTAGATATGATTGTGCAGAACGTCAGTCACCTGCGTTCAACCGACATTTCATTTACCGTTAATAAGGCGGATATATCGAGGGCAATGCGCCTGACCAGGAAACTGGCCAGAGAGATAAAGGCGGGGGAGGCCTTGAAAGACGAGGATATTGCCCGTCTTGCCATAGTGGGCGTAGGGATGAAATCCCATCCCGGCGTGGCGGCGCAGATGTTTGCGGCACTGGCTCAAAACAGCGTCAATATCGAGATGATTTCGACTTCGGACATCAGTATCTCTTGTATCATCAAGAAAAAATACGCCGAGGTTGCGGTAAGAGCGCTGCACGATAAGTTCGGGTTAGCTACCAGGAGATGAATACCATGGCCGAGGTTAAGATTTACGATACCACGCTGCGCGACGGCACCCAGGGGGAGGGCATTTCTTATTCGGTAACCGATAAGATCCGCATTGCCGAGGAGTTGGATGCCCTGGGGGTCCATTATATCGAAGGCGGATGGCCGGGGTCTAACCCTAAGGATATGGAGTTTTACCGTAAGGTTTGCGGACGGCGTTTTAAAAACAGCCGGATTGTGGCTTTTGGCTCTACCCGTAAATGCGGCGTAAAGGCCGCAGAGGACCAGAATCTGAAGGCGCTTCTGGCGTCTGGGGCAAAGACAGCTACGATTTTCGGAAAATGCTGGGATTTGCACGTCAGGGATGTCCTTAAGACCGCCCCGGAAGAGAATCTTAGGATGATAGGCGACAGCATCGCTTTCCTGGCGGGACGGGGGTTATCTGTATTTTTTGATGCCGAGCACTTTTTTGACGGTTACCGTTCCAATAAGAGCTACTGCCTTAAATGCCTTGAGGCTGCCCATAAGGCAGGCGCCGCAGAGATAATACTTTGCGATACCAACGGCGGGACGCTTACCTCTGCGATAGTCGCTATTATTAAAGAGGTGCGCTGCGGCATCAAGGGCGGGATAGGTATCCATTGCCATAACGACGCCGGGCTTGCGGTTGCCAATTCCATTGCCGCAGTGGAGGCGGGATGCGACATGGTGCACGGCACCATTAACGGTTACGGCGAGCGTTGCGGCAACGCGGATTTAATACCTATTATTGCCGCTATCAAACTGAAACTCGGGATAGACTGTATCAGCAACGAGAAATTAAAGGACCTAAGGCGCATCTCGTATTTTATCAGCGAGATCAGCAATATGAAGGAAAGGAACGATCAGCCTTACGTAGGTTCCTCGGCTTTTGCTCATAAGGCGGGCGTGCATATCAACGCCGTGATGAAAAACCCGCGCACCTACGAGCATGTCGAGCCTTCTTTGGTAGGTAACGAGCGCCGCATCCTCGTATCGGAGTTAGCCGGCAAGACCGGGGTTTTTATCCGTGCCAAGGCCATGAAGCTGGATCTCACCAAAGATGACCCCAGGACTAAAAAGATACTTAAGCTGTTGCAGGAGATGGAACATCAGGGGTATCATTTTGAAGCTGCGGATGCCTCATTAGAGTTATTGATAAAAAGGGCGCTTAAGCAGTGCCGGGATTTCTTCCGGCTGGAGGGTTTTAAGGTAGTAGTTGAGAAGCATAGCGATAGCAAGATAACCACCGAGGCGATTATCAAGCTTAGCGTTAACGGCGCCAGGGAGCACACCGCGGCAGAAGGCGATGGCCCGGTGAATGCGCTGGATAACGCCCTTCGTAAGGCCCTGAAGAATTTTTACCCCGCCTTATCAAAGATGCACCTTTCGGATTTTAAGGTAAGGGTCTTAAACGAAAAAGCGGGGACCGCCGCCAGGGTGCGCGTCCTGATAGAATCCCGGGACGAGAAGGGCAGTTGGAGCACCATAGGCGTTTCTGAGAATATTATCGAGGCCTCCTGGCAGGCCCTGTTGGACAGCGTGGAATACAAGTTACTAAAAGACAGCGGATCTTCAGGAGAAAAAAGATAAGTTTTATGAATGAGCTATCAACTCGTTATAACCCCAAAGAGTGCGAAGATAAATGGTATAGGTTTTGGGAAGGGAAGGGTTATTTCCACGCCCGCCCAGACCCCGCCAAGAAGCCGTTCTCTATAGTTATTCCTCCCCCCAATGTCACCGGCATACTGCATATGGGGCATGCCTTGAACAATACTATTCAGGACATCCTGATACGTTACCATCGCATGAGCGGCGAAGAAACCCTCTGGATGCCGGGGACAGACCACGCCGGTATAGCCACCCAGAATGTGGTGGAGAAATCAATTGCCAAAGAAGGCTTAAGGCGCCAGGATTTAGGGAGGGAAAAATTCATTGCCAAGGTCTGGGAGTGGAAGGAGCGTCACGGTTCCGCCATTACCCAGCAGCTTAAGCGCCTGGGAGCCTCTTGCGATTGGCAGCGCATCCGTTTTACCATGGATGCGGAGTATTCCGTTTCGGTCGCGGAGGTTTTCGCAAGGCTTTACCAAAAAGGTCTTATCTACCGCGGCACCTACATTATTAACTGGTGTCCCCGTTGCCAGACAGCCTTGGCTGATGAAGAGGCCCCGCATCAGGAGCTTGAGGGCAGCCTTTATTATTTAAGGTATCCTTTAAAGGGCAGCCCAGCGGGCTTTATAACGGTGGCAACGACCCGTCCGGAAACCATGTTGGGCGATACCGCTGTTGCGGTTAACCCCAAGGATAAGAGATATAGGAAACTGATAGGCAAGACCGTTATCCTGCCTTTGCTAAAGAGGCAAATAAATATCATTGCCGATAAGAGCGTGGATATGGCCTTCGGCACCGGCGCCGTAAAGGTTACCCCGGCGCATGATCCTGCCGACTATGCCCTAGGAAAGAAACACAACCTGGATTTTATTAACGTGATGCATCCCGACGGCCGTATGAATGAGCATGCCGGGCGCTATCAGGGCATGGATAGGTTTAAGGCGCGCCAGGCCATACTGGAGGATTTAAGGTCCGAGGGGCTCTTGGAGAAGGTCGAGCCGCACGTACTCTCTGCGGGGCATTGTTATCGCTGCCACACGATTATCGAGCCTTATTTATCAAGGCAGTGGTTTGTGAAGATGAAGCCCCTGGCAGGACCGGCAATCAAGGCGGTCAAAAAAGGCGAGATTAGATTTTATCCCGAGCGCTGGAAAAAGGTATACCTGAACTGGATGGAGAATATCCAGGACTGGTGTATCTCGCGCCAGATATGGTGGGGGCACCGCCTGCCGGTTTATTATTGCCCGGATTGCCAGGCCCAGGATAGCGATAAGGGGATTATCGTAGCTTCTCTCAAACCGCCAAAGTGCCCTTCCTGCGGCTGTGGCCGTATCTATCAGGATGAAGACGTCCTGGATACCTGGTTTTCTTCCTGGCTATGGCCTTTTGCTACATTCTATTGGCCTTTTAAGATTATTAGCGGCAGCAATGTCGATGCCCAAAAAGCCGAGGAGGAGCTGGGATATTTCTACCCTACCTCAACGCTGGTAACCGCCCCCGAGATTATATTCTTTTGGGTGGCGCGGATGATTATGGCGGGGTTTGAGTTTATGAAGGCAATACCATTTAGCGATGTCTACATCCACGGCACCGTGCGCGATATCGAAGGTAAAAAGATGTCAAAATCGCTCGGCAATATAATTGACCCCCTGGACATCATCGAGGAATACGGATCAGATGCCTTGCGTTTCAGCCTGATATCCCTGACCAGCCATGGCCAGGATGTATTCTTGTCCGAGGAGAGGTTTGAGCAGGGGCGCAATTTTGCCAACAAGATCTGGAATGCCTCCCGCTTTATCCTGATGAACCTTGATGCCTCAAGGATAAAGGTGGATCTCTGCCAATTCTTCGGGAAAGGGGATTTGGATTTAGCCGACCGCTGGATACTGAGCAGGTTCTACTCTCTTCTTAAAAACGTAGGTAGATCCCTCGGGGGTTATCGCCTCAACGAGGCCGCCAACGCTATCTACGGATTCTTCTGGCATGAATTCTGCGACTGGTACCTGGAGATTATCAAGCCCGAGATTAATAAAGAACGGCATCAGGTGGTGATGTATAAGGTGCTTGAGAAGACGCTGCGCATCCTCCATCCATGCATGCCCTTTATCACCGAGGAGGTTTGGCAGCTTTTACCTCATCAGGGAGATTCCATCATGATTGCGCCCTGGCCTCACCTGCAGGGGAATATGATTGACGCCAGGATTGAATCCATGATGGAGACGCTATTCGATATCGTTAAGACTATAAGGAACCTGCGTGCCGAGCTTGAGATCGATGCCCAGCTGGTGCTCAGCGCTTCGTTATATCCTCACAGCAGGGGCGTGCGTTCGGCAATAGAGCAGAATAAAAGCTGGATTGCGAACCTGAGCTGCTTGAGCGATATTGCGATGCTTGATGCCGCAAAAAGGCCTGCGGGGACGGTCAGCGATGCCACTGCCGATGCCGATGTCTATCTTCATTTGGGAGAGGCTATTGATATCTCGCATGAGCGCGTCAAGATTGCGGATAAGATTAAAAAGCTGGCTATTTCGGCCGCCTCCAAAGAAGCAAGGCTTAAAAACAGAGAGTTCGTTAAGAAGGCCCCTCGGGAGATAGTGGAAAAAGAGCAGGCCGGGCTTGGGGAATCGCGACGGCTGCTGGAAAGGCTAGAAAGGATGGCGCGTGAATTGCCTTGATGAGCAGTATGTAACCCGGGTAGTAAAGAACGCCCTCCGGGAAGATATCGGCAAGAGAGATATCACCACCCGTTATTTCCTGCCCGATGGGGTTAGTTGCCGCGCAGCAATTATTGCAAAGGAGAAAGGGGTTGTCTGCGGACTCGATATCGCAAAGCGGGTTTTTCAATGCCTGGATAGAAGAATAACTTTTTTCTGCCTGGCCAAGGATGGCAAGGACGTCAGGAGGGGGGAGGTTTTGGCGAGGCTGCGCGGGCCGGCCGCCGGGATACTTACCGGCGAAAGGGTAGCGTTGAATTTCTTAGGGTTGCTTTGCGGTATTGCTACGCGCACCAGGAGGTTCCTGCGCCTGCTCGGCCCACATAATGTGAGGCTTATGGATACCCGCAAAACCATCCCCGGCCTGCGGAAGTTGGAGAAATATGCCGTCAGGGTAGGCGGAGGCTTCAATCATCGCCAGAGGCTCGACGATATGTTTTTGGTCAAGGATAATCATATCGCAATACGCAACAGGACGAGGCGTTCCGATCTCGGAGGCGTTATTGATTCGCTCAGGAGAAAGTCTGCGCGGAAACGAATGATTGAGGTGGAGGTAGGCAGTCTTAAGGAGTTCTACCGGGTTCTTGAGGCGGGCCCGGATATTATCATGCTGGATAATATGCCGCCTTCCGAGATAAGAAAAGCAGTCCATTTTAAAGAAAGGTTTCCGTCGCCCCGGATAAGGCGTATCAAGATCGAGGCTTCCGGAGACATCAATTCCTCTAATATACGCTCATATGCTGCCTGCGGCGTAGATTTTATATCCTTGGGGACCTTGACCAGGGACGTAGAATCGTTGGATTTATCTTTAGAGATAAATTAACAAAGGAGCGGATGATGAAAAAAACGGTTTTGATAACGGCGCTTGCGCTCATCGTAACCCTTTACTGTTTTCCCGCGTCGGCAGAGGAGACCGATTATTCCCGGATATTGGTTTGCACTAAGGCCTTTGAGGCACTGGGCAGGTTAGGCGACCCAAGCGCGAAGGATGTCTTGCTCCAGGGGCTAAGGAGCCCTGATTTTATGCTGCGCTCCTATGCCGCAGATGCTTTAGGCAGATTGAACTGTAAGGATGCCGTGCCATGGCTGGAGATAGCCAGCAGGGACCGCAATTATTTAGTAAGCATCTTTGCTGCCAAGGCGCTGGTTAAGCTGGGGGTTAATTCCTACGAGAAGAAGCTCCTCAACTTTTTAAACAACGATCGCCCGGATATACGCGCCCTTACAGTGGAGCAACTGGGGGATTTCGGGGATAGGTATCTCTTCATGCTGGTGCGGGTATTGCTGGATAGCAGCGATCCCAACGTGCGCATAAAGGCCATTGAGCAATTGGGCAGGAACAAATTCAACCCGGCGTTAGTCTATATAAAGAAGGCCGCATATGATAAGAATGCGCAGGTGCGGCAGGCTGCTTGTGTGGCCCTGGGCAGGATAGGCAGCGAAGAGAACGCAGTGGTGCTTAACCTGAGGCTTTCTGACCCGGATGTTTATGTGCGGGCCGCAGCTAAAACCGCTTTAAGTTCGCTCAGCGGCGCGGGTATTGCTTCAAGGAAGGGCAGGATTAAGGTAAACAGCAAATTCATAGAACTTTTATGGAAAGACACCAAGAGCCCAAACCCGTATGCCCGCGCAAGCTCTTATATTGCCTTGGCAAATCTTAAGGATACAAGGGTTGTTAATGTAATATTAACCGACATAACGTCTCCCGCCAGCCCTACCCTGGTTAGGCGTGATGGCGCACGGGCGCTTACCATATTGAAACCTTATTTTTGCGATACGGTACGTAAAAGGCTCTCCGTCTCGCGGGAGACCAGGGTTTTCAGCGAGAATGTGGAGCCGGATTACAGGATAAACGGCAAGTGGTTATTGGAGGTGTTCATTGGTGCGTTGCAGGCCTCTGCTAACCCGCTGCATCAGGATTCTCCGACAGTGCTTAAAGAATTAAGGGAAAGCGTCAGTTACCCATTCTTGCGCTACGCTATTTTTGACAATGACCCCAAATTACAGGCGAATGCCCTTTATGCCCTGGGGGAATTGAAGGATAAAGACGCCCTGGCCGATATTATCAGGCTCTGTAAGCAGTATGGTTTTTGATGCCTTCCCAACCCCTTAAATTAGAAACGAGGTTGAGGCCTCGCGGGGACCAGCCCAAGGCTATCCGGCAGTTAACCAAGAGCATAGAAGAGGGATATAAATACCGCACCCTCCTGGGTACGACCGGTTCCGGCAAGACATTTACTTTGGCCAATGTCATTGCCTGCCTGGGGTTGCCTACCCTGGTTATTTCCCATAACAAGACCCTGGCAGCGCAGTTATATTCGGAATTTAAGGGTTTCTTTCCACATAATGCCGTAGAGTATTTCGTCAGCTATTATGATTATTACCAGCCTGAGGCATATATCCCCTCCACCGATACTTATATCGAAAAAGACGCCTCTATTAATGACCGTCTTGACCGCCTGAGGCTTTCTGCTACCACCAGCATTATGTCGCGCCGCGATGTGATAGTGGTGGCTTCCGTTTCCTGCCTTTATAACCTCGGTTCTCCCGAAGATTACCGCGAGCTCCTGCTTTTTATCGAAAAGGGCATGACGATTGCGCGTGATGAGCTTTTGAGGAAGCTAATCCACATGCAGTATGAGCGTAACGACTATGAATTCGTACGAGGGAGGATCAGGGTCAGAGGCGACGTAGTGGAGGTTTTCCCTTCCTATGAGGAGACAGCGCTGCGTATCAATTTTTGCGGCAGCGTTATTGAGGGCATCTTCCAGATTAACCCGGTTTCGTCCGAGACGCTTGCCTCTTTTGATAAGGCGGCAATTTACCCTGCCAAGCATTTTTTGGTTTCCCCGGGCAGGCTCGATAACGCCGTTAGTTCCGTAATGTCGGAGCTGGAAGGTCAGCTTGCTTTCTTGCGCCGGAGCAACAAACTCCTGGAGGCCCAACGCCTGGAATCGCGTACCAACTATGATATGGAGATGCTTAAGGAGATAGGTTACTGTCACGGGATCGAGAATTATTCCAGGCATATCTGCGCGCGCCTCCCGGGTTCGCGTCCTTATACCATGATTGATTATTTCCCCGCTGATTTCCTTACCATTATTGATGAATCCCACGTTACCATGCCGCAGATAAGGGGGATGTACGAAGGCGACCGCGCCAGGAAGGAGGTGCTGGTGGAATACGGTTTCCGCCTTCCTTCGTGCCTGGATAACCGCCCGCTTAAATTTGAGGAGTTTGGCGACATTACCAAAAGGACGGTATTTGTTTCTGCCACTCCCGACGAATACGAGATAAAAAGGAGCAGGGGTGTGGTAATTGAACAGATCATCAGGCCCACGGGGCTGCTCGACCCGGAGATTATGGTACGGCCTACCGTAAACCAGGTTGAGGATCTTATCTCCGAGGTCAAGAAACGCGCCAGGAATAACGAGCGCGTGCTGGCGACTACTCTTACCAAGCGGATGGCTGAGGACCTCAGCGCCTATTTACAGGAGAAGGGGTTAAGGGTAAAATACCTGCATAGCGAGATCCAGACCATTGAACGCAGCAAGATACTGCGCGATTTAAGAGAAAGGAAGTTTGATTGCCTGGTAGGCATAAATCTCTTAAGGGAAGGGCTTGACCTCCCTGAGGTGTCTCTGGTAGCGATACTGGATGCCGATAAGGAGGGTTTTTTGCGTTCCGCCACTTCGCTCATACAGGTCGCCGGCCGGGCCGCCCGCAATATCAACGGGACAGTTATCATGTATGCTGATACAGTTACCGGCTCGATGAAAAAAGCGATCGCAGAAAGTGATCGCAGGAGAAAGATTCAATTGGAGTTCAACCGGAAAAACAACATCACCCCGCGTTCCATCAAGAAGGAGATACGTTCAGGGATTGAGGAGTTGGCAGAGGCTGAAGGGTTCGTGGAAGGGTTAACCGGACAGGCCCGCGACGAATACGAGATTGCCAGATATGCCGCGCAGCTGGAATACGAGATGGAACTGGCTGCCAGGAACCTGCAGTTTGAAAAGGCTGCCCAACTGCGCGACCAACTTAGCGAATTTAAGGGACGGTTCTCAACTACGGTTAAAAGTGTCCCCGCAGGGGACAGTTCTAACCGCGCTTCAGAACCGTCCCTAGAATAAGAAGGAGAAGGGATGCTGCTGGCCGTTGACGTAGGGAATACTAACATAACCCTGGGTGTATTTGATAAGGAGCGGATTTTGAGGCGTTACAGTATCCCTACCTACAGGAGGACGTATCGCAGGGGGCTTTTACCGATATTAAGAAGCTACCCCATAGAAAACGCCATAATCTCCAGCGTTGTGCCATATGCCACTGCTATATTGAAAAAGGAGCTTTTCAGGCAGCTAGGGAAAAAGCCTTTAGTGTTGGGCCTGAATATCAAAGTGCCGATAACTAACCGTTACCGTAAGAGGCGTCAGGTTGGACAGGACCGCTTGGTAAATGCTTATGCGGTATGCGAGTTTTACGGTCCTCCCGCTGTGGTAGTGGATTTCGGCACTGCGGTTACCTTCGACGTCGTCTCGCGCAGAGGGGAATATCTTGGGGGGATGATACTTCCCGGCTTAAGAATGTCCCTGGCGGCATTGGCAGAAAAAACCGCCCTGTTGCCGGATATAAAATTAAAGAGACCGAAAGAATTTATCGGACGCGATACTGCCGAAAGCATCTTAAGCGGGGTTGTCCACGGTTTTGCAGCCATGACCCGCGATATGATAAGAAGCATCAGAGGCGCTATCGGCAATGATGCGATAGCGGTCTTTACAGGGGGCGATAGCGCCCTTCTGGCGCAGTATATCAAGGAAGCTAAGCGCCTGGATGCGGATTTGACTATCAAGGGCCTTAATCTTATTTACAGCAGGAAATACTTGACAAGAGGTTCTGTTTGACCTATAATTAAGAATGTAACGGCAATTTTTAACCCTGGATAATAGGTGCGAAACTCTAACGAGATGTTTCGAAAGCCGCGGGATAGTCAGATAAAGACAAGCCGCGGTTTTTTATTTATTGAAGGAGGGTTAAATAATGGAGACATATTCCTCCAGCGATAAAAGATTGTTCCAGCGGGTGCCGTTAAGAATCAGCTTGAGGTTCCTAAATACCTCGACCAATAAGTGGAATTTAGTGCAGACCGAAGATATCAGCGCCAGGGGCATCGGCATGCTTACACAAAGGGAAGTCGATCCCGAGACTCCCCTTGAGATGTGGCTGCCCATACCTGAGAGAGGCGAGACCTACTATACAAGAGGCAAGGTTGCCTGGTCCAGGCGCCTTGAGCCGGACAGGTACCGCGTAGGGGTAGAACTTAACCGCGTTGACCTGATGGGCCTGGCGCCTTTTATGAGGAAAGCTGAAGCCGCGGTTTAAAAAGAGAATTTCATCCCGCCTGATTCAAGCCCGTTATCTTCGGTATTTTCAATAATTAGTTAGGTATTTATTATTTCTCCCCTATTTTATCTTATTTCAATAGATAACTTATGACGCGTTTTTCGGATACCTTGCCGTTTTTGTAAAATACCGTCGAGCCGCTTTTAAGGATTCCGTCCGTGCCGTAATTATTCGTCCTTGTTTGTATTAAAGCTCCGCTTCCAACCTTAGAGCCATTACGGATTGTTATTGCAATTTGTTTTAATTTTCCGTTGGCATGGTAACTGTAGCTTTGTATGGTATTTGTTTTTTGGAGCGTTTTGCCATTTTTTGTAATAACCGCAGTTGTAGAGATGTGGTCTATTTTATGGGTAGTGGCATCGCGGGTGATTACTGAATTTGAGGTAATCTTCTTGCCGCTTGCATATTGCACCGTAATTTTGTATCCTGTTGCCAGACCGTTACTACCGTATTCGTATGCCGTTGTGTGAGTTTCAGTTACTTCCCCTTTGCTGTTCTTGCATGTTATTGTCCGCACTGCGACTTTACCTTTGTTGTTCAAGACATATTTATATTCCTGGGTTCCGGAGCTGATTTTTTCACCTTTGGTGTTATATTTTACCCAGCTTATTTTAGTTATTAACCCCTTGTCATTTCTTGTATAAACATTATCTTTGTATCCTATGTAATTCCCGTTTTTATCGTATATTTTCTCTTTGCTGCCGGCCGGCTGGGCGCTCGCATCGGCTTTTTCTTTTGTATTTGCAGCAGTTACGCTATCGGCAGTGGCGGTACTCACCTTGCCTTTTTCATTTTTATCGGCAGTGCCGGTGTTTACTTCAGGCGTTGCAATGGGCTGGGTTGTAGCCGGCGCTTCTATTTTAACCATGTTAACAGCGCGAAGCCCCGCCTTATAAACAGGCATAGTCTTGTTTGTCTCCAGAAGCAGGGGGGAGATCCCCTCAGCATGGCTGGCTGCTGTTATGCCAAGCACGCAGGCAAGAAATGTTAAAAGCATCAGGTTTACCTTCTTCATTTTATTTTCCCCCTTATCGATCCGTGGCATTCCGCGCCCTTTGCGGCCGGCGCGGGTTTATCGTCTGGGGCGGTTTTATCCCCATCTATTTTTCGCAGAAGCAACGACCCCGTCTTATTTATTCACCTCCTTTGGGTCCGCATATTTTCTGCCTTATTTACGCTCTCACGGCAAATAAAATAGCCGGGTTGCCTTTCCTTAATTCGGCAACCCGGCTGTCGATAATAACGGCTAAATAAAATTGCCCCTTATCGATCCGTGGCATTCCGCGCCGGATGCAGCTATGGGCGCGGCTTTATCGTTAAGGAATGCGTATAGTATCTCCACCCAAAGTTTAAATCATTCTTTTGGGCATTTCAATACAGAAACACCTTTTAAGGAAAGCGCTTTCCGGGCATTACGAGATAGATAAAAAAAATACTTGACAAGCTTTTCTTTTATTTTTATAATTAGCACTCTTGTAGGGTGAGTGCTAAAATAAACCATACAATAAACATACATAAGGAGGTGTGGTTATGAAGATTCAACCGTTAGGCGACCGCGTAGTAGTTAAACCTTTAGAGGCAGAGGCCAAGACCAAGGGCGGGATAGTCCTTCCCGATACCGCAAAAGAAAAACCTCAGGAGGGAGAGATAGTAGCGGTAGGAAAGGGCAAGGTTCTTGACAGCGGAAGTATTCAGGCCCTGGAGGTCAAGGTGGGAGATAAGGTATTATACGCAAAGTATTCCGGGAACGAGATCACCACCAAGGACGGGGAAGAGCTCTTGATTATGCGCGAAGAGGATATCCTGGCGATTATAAAATAGAAACGTATCTATTAGGAAAAGGAGGTTATCTAATGGCAAAGCAATTGTTGTATAGCGATGAAGCGCGCCGCAAGATACTTAGCGGCGTAGAGCAGCTTTCTGCTGCGGTAAAGGTGACGTTGGGACCCAAGGGGCGCAACGTCGTAATAGACAAAAAATTCGGTTCGCCCACTATTACCAAGGACGGGGTTACGGTAGCCAAGGAGATTGATCTGGAGGACCCGTATGAAAATATGGGAGCCCAGATGGTCAAAGAAGTTGCGGAGAAGACCTCTGATACCGCCGGCGACGGCACTACTACTGCCACGCTTTTGGCTGAGGCGATTTACCGCGAGGGGCTCAAGAATGTTACTGCCGGCGCAAACCCCATGGAGCTAAAACGCGGCATAGATAAGGCGGTGGATAAAGTCGTAGAGGAATTAGGGAAACTTTCCACTCCTATCAAGGACAAGAAAGAGGTAGCGCAGGTTGCCTCAATCGCCGCAAACTCCGATACCACCATCGGCGAGCTTATTGCCGAGGCAATGGATAAGGTCGGCAAGGACGGCGTTATTACCGTAGAAGAGGCAAAGTCCACCGCCACCACCCTTGAGGTGGTAGAAGGCATGCAGTTTGACCAGGGTTACCTTTCCCCCTATTTTGTTACCGATGCCGAAAGGATGGAGGTGTTTCTTGAAGACCCCTATATCCTGATATACGAAAAGAAAATATCCTCTATCAAGGATATCCTTCCGCTTTTAGAGAAGATTGCGCGCACCGGCAAGCCCCTGTTGATTGTGGCAGAAGAGGTTGAGGGAGAGGCATTGGCTACCCTGGTAGTCAACAAGATACGCGGCACCTTTGCGGCTTGTGCAGTCAAGGCGCCGGGTTACGGCGACAGGCGCAAGGCAATGCTCGAGGACATCGCGGTCCTTACCGGCGGCAAGGCGATTACCGAAGACCTAGGGATTAAATTGGAGAACATCAATGTCGAGGACCTGGGGCGCGCCAAGAGGGTCAAGGTTGACAAGGAAAACACCACTATCGTTGAAGGCGCCGGCAAGACCCAGGGCATCAACGGCAGGATTGCGCAGATTAAAAAGCAGATCGATGATAGCGATTCCGATTACGATAAAGAGAAACTGCAGGAACGCCTGGCAAAGCTTGCCGGAGGAGTTGCGGTAATCAATGTCGGCGCAGCTACCGAGACTGAGATGAAAGAAAAGAAGGCCAGGGTTGAGGACGCGCTTCATGCTACCCGCGCAGCTTCCCAGGAAGGCATTGTTCCCGGAGGCGGCGTGGCTCTGCTGCGTACCATTGCGGCACTTGATAAGGTCAAGGCTGACGGAGACGAAAAGATAGGCATTAATATCGTCAAAAGGGCGATCGAGGAGCCTATAAGGCAGATTGCCGAAAACGCCGGCCTGGAAGGCTCTGTAGTGGTGCAGCGTATCAAGACAGAGAAGACCAACGTGGGTTATGACGTGAATCAGGATGCCTATGTAGATATGCTTGAGGCAGGCGTGATTGATCCCACTAAGGTTACCCGTTCTGCGCTCCAGAACGCTTCCAGCATCGCAGCGTTGCTCTTGACTACAGAGACGCTAATTGCTGATAAGCCTGAGAAGGAAGAGAAGATGCCTCCGATGCCTCCGGGAGGCGGAGGAATGGGGGGCATGTATTAAGTCTCCAGAGACAGCTAGGTTTTTGTTCAGGCAAAAGGCGCAAGGTCTAACTAACCTTGCGCCTTTTGTTTAGAAAGCTTCCCTTGAGAATTAAAAACGAAAGTGATAAAATAAGCTATAGATCGGATGCCGGGTCCGGCTTGCGATGGGGCGTGGTATCCGGAAGTGCCGGAGGTTGTCCAGAGGATTAACCCATGAAGGTCCAGAGAAAAATAATTTTATTATTAGTGCTGCTTAGCGCTATATTCATCGCGGGAAGGTATTTGTATCAGCTTTCCGAAAACAAAAAAGCGGAACTTATTTTTAAGGAAGACAGGGATGAAAAAAATACCTACCTGAGCAAGATCGTGGAACTTAAGGGCCTGAACCTTCAGGCGTTGGCATTCGATTACACCTATTGGGATGAAATGGTGAATTTCATCCGCAGCAGCGATTTGGTATGGGCTAGGAAGATGCTCACCGACAACGTTCTTGATACCTATCAAGCGGATGCCATATGGGTATATAAAACAGATTTATCCTTGCTTTATTCAGTAGCCGGGGAGGGCGACGCCAGCCTCAAGGAGTTCTCTATCCCTAAGGATGTCCTGGCTGGAATGTTTTTAAAGGAACGTTTCAGCCACTTTTTTGTAAATACCACCTTAGGGTTATTGGAGGTCCGCGGCGCTACAGTGCATCCTAGTTCGGACCCAAAGAGGGAAACCACCCTGCCTCAAGGATATTTCTTTACAGGCCGACTTTGGAGCAAAGGCTATCTTGCTGAGCTTGCTAATTTAATAGGAGGCAAGATTGAGGTCGTAAGACCAGAACAGGCTCCTCCTGTCTCTCGCGGTATTTTAGAGAGCACCATGTTCTTTTCAAGAGAGTTTAACGATTGGAGCGGGGAGCCGGTAGCTCGTCTTAATGTTAGGGTGGAGTCCAAGAAGATAGAGGCTTTTAAGTCATTTTCAAAAAATACGGTTATACTATTTATCCTTTTCCTCGCAAGCATCTTGTTTGTCGTAATGTCGGTTCTTATAACATCGGTGAATATCCCCCTGGCTATGATCTCGCGGGCACTCAAGACTGAAGATTCAGGAAAACTCCGCAGTTTGGAAAACGACACGAGCGAGTTCGGGGATATCTCCCGGTTGATAGCCAGATTTTTCAGGCAAAAAGGAGAACTGGTTAAGGAAGTGCAGGAACGCAGGGAGGCAGAAAAGAAGCTTCAGGAATCATACGCCAGGCTTAAGGAGGCGCAGGAGCAGCTTATCCAGGCCGAAAAATTAAACGCCGTAGGTCAGCTGGCCAGCGGCGTAGCACATGAGGTCAGGAATCCATTGGGCATAATATTGCAGGGGGTCAATTATCTTGAGCAGAAAATACCGGCGGAGCAAAGGGATACCTTTGAAACCCTGGCCATGATTAAGGAGAGCGTGGGAAGGGCGGATAAGATTATAAATACGCTCCTGGACTTTTCCAAATCCAAGAGGCTGAACCTGGAGCCGGAAAATATAAATTCTATCCTGGAAACCTCCCTGAATCTGGTAAAAACCAGGTTTAAATCCGATAAGATAGCTGTCGTAAAAGAAATGAATAAGGATGTGCCAGATGTCCTGGCGGATAAAAACAAGATGGAGCAGGTATTCATTAATATATTATTGAACGCCTTCCAGGCTATCGAAGACACCGGCAGGATAACGATACGCACTTACGATAAAAAATTAGGAGAAATAAAAAACGGCATAGGTAAAAGAGCGAGCGATAATTTTAGGATCGGGGAGACGGCGGTAATAGTCGAGATTGAAGATACTGGTTCCGGCATCCCCGAAGAGACCCTTAACAAGATCTTCGACCCCTTCTTTACTACGAAGGGGCCTCTGGGAGGGGCCGGGTTGGGTTTGTCGGTAAGCAGGAATATAATCCATATGCATCGGGGGGTGATATACGTGGAGAGTGTCTCAGGCAAAGGAACCAGGATAACCCTTGTTTTAAAAATAGCGAGGAGATAATCCGATGATGAAGAAGAGGATATTGCTTATTGACGACGAAGAGAATTTTACAAAACTGGTAAAGTTTAACCTTGAAGGGACAGGAAGGTATGAGGTTAGAACGGAGAATACTGGTTCGCGCGGGCTTGCCGTTGCCAAGGAATTCAAACCGGACCTGGTTTTATTGGACGTCATGATGCCTGAGATTGATGGGGGAGAGGTGTGTTATCAGCTGGATAGCGATGAGGAGACCAACGATATTCCGGTTGTATTTTTGACTGCAGCCGTAGATAAGCAAGAAGTGGAGAACAGCAGTGGTGTAATAGGGGGGCGCTCTTTTATAGCTAAACCGGTGAGCCTGGAGAAGCTGGTTGAGTTTATTGAGAAGAATATCCGTGGTTCGGTTTCAGAGTAGCTTTAAGGCCTGTCCCGTCTAAAATAATCATTGACAATTCGGCAGCACGGGTGTAAAATCTGTCTCAATCATTTCTTAAGGCATCCCCAAAATAGGATTTTTTGAATATAACTCACTGAAAAATAATAAGTTATAAAGGAGAGGCATTATGGCGGAATGGATAGGTATAGGCAGGCGGGCGCGCCGTTGTTATGGCTTTGACGAAGTAGCTTTGGTGCCGGGGGCCGAGACCGTTAATCCCAATGAGGTGGATACTTCTTTTGAAATCGCAGGCAAGAGATTCAAGGTTCCCATCTTGGCTGCGGCCATGGATGGGGTGGTGGATGTGCGTTTTGCAGTAGAGATGTCAAGGTTGGGAGGCATCGCGGTCTTAAATCTTGACGGGGTGCAAACCCGTTACGATGACCCCGATGGTGTCCTGGAGCAGATATCCAGGGCAACCCCCCAGAAAGCCACCGAGCTGATACAGTCGGTATATACCACTCCCATTAAGGAAAAATTAATCTCCAAGAGGGTTAGCGAGATTAAAAAGAAGAAAGGCACGGCAGTGGTAAGCTGTATCCCCGCCCATGCCGAAAGGTTTTCACGGCTGGCGATCAATGCCGGAGCGGATATCTTCGTAGTGCAGTCTACGGTTACCACTACCAGGCACGTGGCAAGGGAATACAAGAGCCTGGACCTTTTTAAATTCTGCAAGTCCGTGAGGATTCCGGTGATTATCGGTAACTGCGTTACCTATGAAACTACAGTAGAGCTTATGAAGATCGGAGCCGGCGGGTTGTTGATAGGTGTCGGACCGGGGGCGGCGTGCACTACCCGCGGGGTCCTGGGGATAGGGGTGCCGCAGGTTACCGCTACCGTAGATGCCGCAGGGGCGCGCGATTTTTATTTTAAAAGGACTGGCAGGTATGTGCCTATCATTACCGATGGGGGCATGAACCGCGGAGGCGATATCTGCAAGGCCTTTGCCTGCGGAGCGGATGCGGTAATGATCGGCTCCAGCTTTGCCCGCGCAAAAGAAGCCCCGGGCAGGGGGTATCATTGGGGGATGGCTACCTCCCACGTGAATCTTCCGCGCGGGACCCGTATTAACGTCGGCACAACCGGCAGTTTGAAGGAAATCCTTTTCGGCCCGGCGAGGGTAGACGACGGTTCGCAAAACCTGATCGGGGCGCTAAAGACATCAATGGGGTCATTGGGCGCTTCAAGCCTGAAGGAAATGCACGACGTGGAAATTATTATTGCTCCGTCTATCCAAACAGAGGGCAAGATATTCCAGATCAGCCAGGGGATAGGGATGGGCAAATGACCAGACAAACAATACTGATTCTGGATTTCGGCTCCCAGTATACCCAGTTGATAGCCAGGCGGGTGCGTGAAAATAAGGTTTTCTCGCGCATCATACCTTATCATACCACGGCGGAGGAGATTGCCGAGCTTTCACCGAAAGGGATTATTCTTTCCGGAGGGCCGGCTTCGGTGTTGGATAAAAAGAGCCCCCAGCCGGATAAGAAGATCTTTAAATTAGGCATCCCGGTGCTGGGGATTTGTTATGGCATGCAGCTTATCGCCGAGATGCTCGGAGGCAAGGTTAAGCATACCAGCGGACGCGAATACGGCAAGACCGAGCTTTTTGTAGATTATAACCGCGACCTCTTCAGCCATATGCCGGGGAATTTTACCTGTTGGGCCAGCCACGGGGATTATCTTAAGAAATTGCCACCGGCCTTCAAGGTGATTGCGCATACCGCCAATGCCCCGATTGCCGCGATCGCCAATCCGGCCAGGAAGATATTCGCGGTGCAGTTTCACCCCGAGGTTACCCATACCGAAAAAGGCAGCCAGATTATCAGCAATTTCCTTTTTAAGGTCTGCGGTTGCCTCGGCCGCTGGACCATGGAGTCTTTTGTCAAAGACAGCATTGCAGGCATCAAGAAGACCGTCGGCAAGGACAAGGTGGTCCTGGGGTTAAGCGGGGGGGTGGATTCATCAATAACCGCGATACTGTTACATAAGGCCATCGGGAGAAATTCGCGCTGTATCTTTATTGACAACGGGCTTCTTAGGAAAGACGAACCCCAGCAGATACGCAAGGTATTTCAGAGTATGTTTCATCTGAACCTGGCTTATGTAGACAGGGGCAAGCGTTTCTTGAGCCGCTTAAAAGGTGTCACCGACCCCGAGGCCAAGCGTAAGATTATCGGGGAGGAATTCGTCAAGGTCTTCGAAGAGGAGGCCGCCAAGGTCAAAGGGGTGAAATACCTTGCGCAGGGCACGCTTTATCCGGACGTGATTGAATCCATATCTGTAACGGGCGCGCCCTCCAGCCGCATCAAGAGCCACCATAATGTCGGCGGGCTTCCGCAGCATATGAAATTAAAGCTTATCGAGCCGTTGCGCGATTTATTCAAAGACGAGGTCCGCCAGATAGGCAGGGAGATGGGCATCCCCGATAACATTATCTACCGTCAGCCTTTCCCGGGGCCGGGCCTGGCCATCCGCATTATCGGAGAGGTAACGACAGAGCGCTTGAATTTACTTCGTGAGGTTGACCAGCATGTTCTTGACGAAATCCGCAGCGCCGGGCTATATGAACAGGTCTGGCAGTCCTTTGCGATACTCCTACCTATCAAGAGCGTCGGCGTGATGGGTGACGAGCGCACTTACGAGAATGTGGCGGCGCTGCGCTGCGTCAGCAGCCTTGACGGCATGACCGCAGACTGGGTAAGGCTTCCTTACGAGGTACTGGAAAAAATCTCCAACCGTATCATCAATCACGTCAAAGGGGTAAACCGCGTGGTTTACGATATCTCATCAAAACCCCCGGCTACTATCGAGTGGGAATAAGGTAGCCTTTAGTTCATCGCAAGCCGTTTTTAGCCAAACAGGATGCGGCTGCGATGAGCCCCGTAGGTAATAATGCCGCGCTCTGATTTTATACACCTGCACCTGCACACCCAATACAGCCTCTTAGACGGCGCCTGCCGCATCCCGGAGCTTCTTGCGCTTGCCAGCCAATACAAGATGGACAGCCTTGCCATTACCGACCACGGCAATATGTTCGGGGCGATAGACTTTTACCTCAGCGCGCAAAAAGCCGGCATAAAACCGATTATCGGATGCGAGGTTTATATCGCTCCCCAGAGCCGCTTTGAAAAAAGCTCCAGCAGCATCGAGGATGCCTCCTACCACCTTATTCTTCTCGCAAAGGACGAGACGGGTTACCAGAACCTCATGAAGCTGGTGTCGATAGGCTACCTTGAAGGGTTTTATTACCGCCCGCGCATTGATAAGGAATCACTGGCTAAATACCACGAAGGCCTGATTGCCTTAAGCTCATGCCTGAAGGGCGAGATCCCCTCTTTGCTGGAGGAGCGCCGTTTTAATGATGCGCTTAAGGTCGCGGACGATTACCTGCAGATTATGGGTAAGGATAATTTTTATCTGGAATTGCAGGAAAACCGCATACCCGAACAGCGGCTGGTTAACGAGGGGCTTATCAGGATATCCCGGGAATTAAATATCCCCCTGGTCGCCACTAACGACGTGCATTATCTTAATAAGGAGCATGCCGCAAGCCATGAGGCGCTCCTGTGCATCCAGACCCAGACTACCATGGATGACCCCAACCGCATGCGCTTTCAGACCGAGGAATTCTATTTTAAATCGCCGCAGGAGATGCAGGATAATTTCAAGGATGTCCCCCATGCCATTGCCAACACCGTTGAGATTGCCGCAAGATGCAACCTGGAACTGGACTTCAGCCGCATCCATTTACCGCGGTATGAGGCCCCTATCGGCAAGACCAAGGAGGACTTTTTGAAGGAGCTTTGCGATAAAGGGCTGGCTGTCAGGTTTAAGGGGGCGGAAAACGGGATAAAGGAGCGCCTGGAGCACGAATTAAGGATTATCAAGGAGATGGGGTTTACCAGTTATTTTCTGATTGTTTGGGATTTTATCCACTATGCCAAGAGCCAGGGGATACCGGTAGGGCCGGGGCGCGGCAGTGCTGCCGGCAGCATCGTCAGCTATCTCTTGGGCATTACTGATATTGATCCTCTCCGATACGGGCTGCTCTTTGAGAGGTTTCTTAACCCCGAGCGTATCGGGCTGCCGGATATCGATATCGATTTTTGCTATGAGAGAAGGCAGGAGGTTATCGATTACGTTACGAATAAGTATGGCCGCGGGAACGTAGCGCAGATCATCACCTTCGGGACAATGCAGGCGCGCGGAGTAGTGCGCGATGTGGGGAGGGTGATGGGGATGAGTTACGCCGACGTTGACCGTATAGCAAAGATGATCCCGCCCGACCCCAACATTACCCTTAAGGATGCCCTGGAGAGCGAAGCGGAATTGAAGAGTCTTTATAAGACCCAGTCCCAGCTTACGCAGTTGATTGATACTGCCCTTTCCCTGGAGGGCCTCAACCGGCACGCCTCGGTTCATGCGGCAGGGGTGGTTATCGCGGATAAGCCGCTGGATAATTACATGCCTCTCTTTAAGAGCCAGGATGACCAGATTACCACGGGTTACAGCATGAAGGCGCTGGAGAAGATAGGCTTGCTAAAGGTGGATTTCCTGGGCCTCAGGACTTTGACCGTAATTGACCAGACCGTCAAGATTATTAAAGACTCGCGCGCAAAGGACATAGGCATCAAGGAACTTCCGCTGGACGACCCAAAGACCTACCAGCTTCTCTCAAGCGCCCGGACGGTAGGGGTATTCCAGGTAGAGAGTTCCGGGATGCGAGACCTCCTGCGCAAGCTCGAGCCCAGTTGTTTCGACGACCTGATTGCGTTATTGGCCCTTTACCGCCCCGGACCGATCGGCTCCGGCATGCTCGATGATTTTATGCAGCGCAAGCACAACCGCGTTCCCATCAAATACGACCACCCAAAGCTCGAGAGCATACTCAAGGAAACATACGGGATTATGGTTTACCAGGAGCAGATCATGCAGGCAGCCAATGCCCTGGCGGGATTCAGCTTTGCCGAGGCAGACCTCCTGCGCCGCGCAATGAGCAAGAAGATCCCGGAGGTCATGGAAAAACAGCGTATTAATTTTGTTTCCGGATGCCTGAAGAACAGCATCAAGGAGTCCATTGCAAACAAGATATTCGATTTGATAGAATATTTTTCGGGTTACGGTTTCAATAAGTCACACAGCGCCGCATATGCCCTGATATCCTACCGGACCGCATACCTCAAGGCCAATTTCCCGGTGGAGTTTATGACCGCCCTCTTGACGTCAGAGCGCGACAATACCGATAAAATCGTAGAATATGTCAACGAAGCTAACCGCATGGGCATTAAAATATTGCCTCCGGATATCAATGAAAGCGACGCCCTATTCAAGGCGGTCGATGGGTCTACGATAAGATTCGGGCTGTTGGCTGTCAAGAACGTCGGAGGGGGCGCGATTGAATCCGTGGTAAGCGCAAGAAAGGAAGGCGGTTTTAAGTCCCTGGAGGATTTAGTGCAGCGCGTCGATTCCAGGCTCGTCAATCGCAAGGTTTTGGAGAGTCTGATAAAATGCGGCGCCATGGACAGGTTCGGCATGCCGCGGGCGCAGATGTTCGCGAGCCTGGAAAAATTACTGGAGATTTCCTCTAAAACCCAGCGCGATAAAGAAAAGGGGCAGATGTCATTTTTTGACCAGGGCCCTATTGCGGGAGGGTTCAAAGAGGTTGTAAGATTGCCGCAGATCAAGGAATGGCCCGAACCGCAGCTTCTGGCTTTTGAGAAGGAGATGCTTGGTTTCTATGTCAGCGGCCATCCGCTGGCGCGTTATGCCGGCCAGATCAGGCGTTTTGCATCGGTTTCTACCCGGAACCTCAGTCTCTGCCATGACGGCGACGAAATCAAGACTGTCGGCATGATATCTAAAATTAAACATACCATTACCCGCGCCAAACAGGAAAAAATGGCAATCCTGAAATTGGAGGACCTGGAAGGCGCGGTAGAGGTGCTGGTTTTTCCGCAGGCCTTTCAGAAGGTTTACCGTTATATCCAGCCCAGCAGCGTAGTGATGGTCAGGGGTAGGCTTAACCTTAAGGAGGAATCCCCCAAGATTATCGCCAACGATCTGTTCCCCATTGAAGAGGTTTACCGGATTATCAGCGCCATGAATATCAATCTTTCCGGCATCAGAGAGAATCTTTTCGAGAGCCTTAAAACCCTATTGTCATCATCTCCCGGGAAAACCCCGGTTTATCTGCGCTTGGATACCCCGTCTAAGTCACGCATCCAGATGGTAGTAGGAAACGGCCTCTTCGTAGATCCTTCTGAGAGGCTAACCCAGGATATCGCTAATCTCCTGGGGGAGGATAGACTATCCCTGGTGATATAGGCAATCTTGCTTAATCTTTGCTTGACATTGTAACTTTTTGATGTTATTGTAGTTATAAACGGGAGGTGCGCAATGACAAAGAAGGATATAATACTTAGAGTTTCTGATGAAACCAGCCTTAAACAGATAGACGTAAAAAAGGTGGTCCAGAAAACATTTGATTGCATTGTGGAAGCCCTCGCAAGAGGCGAAAAGATAGAGCTGCGTAATTTTGGCGTGTTTAAGATAAAGCAGAGAAAGAGCCGCACCGGCCGGAATCCCCGTACCGGTCAGGTCGTTCCCGTCCCGCCCCGTAAGGTTGTAGTCTTTAAGCCAGGCTTAGAGATGAAGAAAAAGATGAGGTAGCCAACCGCCCACTTTTATCTTTAAAATAAAACCCTGATGTTCAAGAGAATCCCCGGCACGAAAGACATATTGCCCGATGAGATCGGGCGCTGGCAGCGGATAGAAGAGGCTGCGCGCGATGTCTTCGCGCTTTATAATTACTCCGAAGTGCGCTTCCCGTTGATAGAAGATATCGCTCTATTTAACCGTTCGCTGGGGGGCTCTGCCGAGATAGTCCAGAAGCAGATGTTTGTTATTAAGAATGCCTCTGATACCTATGCCCTGCGTCCGGAAGGCACGGCTTCGGTCGCGCGCGCTTACATCGAAAACAACCTCGATAAAAATAAGGGATTGGTAAAACTTTATTATAGCGGGCCGATGTTCAGGCTGGAGAGGCCGCAGAAAGGGAGATTGCGCCAGTTCCATCATCTGGGCTGTGAGGTAATCGGTTCTTTGAGCCCTATGGTGGATGTCGAGGTTATATCTCTGGCAGATGCCCTTCTTAAGTCCTTTGGCGTAAGGGGCTATCTAATTGAATTGAACAGCCTTGGGTGTGCCGAGGATAAAAATGGATTCATGCATTTTTTGCGCGGTTCGCTTAAACCGCATTTGAGAGAGCTTTGCCAGGAATGCAATGAACGTTTTGACCGTAATCCCCTGCGCATCCTCGATTGTAAAAATCCATCCTGCAGGGGGGCGGTGTCAAAAATGCTGCAGCCTGGAGGCGGCTTTTTATGCAGTTCCTGCGCCGCCCATGCCGAAGAAGTAAGAAGGGGGCTGGATTCCTTGAATATAGCATATAAGGCTAATCCTTACCTGGTGCGCGGCCTTGATTATTACACCGGTACGGTTTTTGAGATTAAGCATGAGGGGCTCGGCGCCCAAGACGCTATCGGGGCCGGGGGCAGGTACGACGACCTTATCAGGGAGCTCGGCGGCCCGGAGGTTGGCGCAGTGGGTTTTGCCTTTGGCATGGAAAGGCTGCTTCTGGTTGCAGGCGAGAACCATGCAGGCGGCCAGCAGCGCGGCCTAGCTTATTTAATAACGCTGGGTGATGCCGCCGGCAAAGAGGGGCTTAAGATCCTGAATGCCTTAAGGGCCGCGGGCATACCCTCTGATACCGACTATGCGGATAAATCCCTTAAGGGCGCAATGCGTAAGGCCAATGATGCCGGTGCAGACCGGGTTTTGATATTGGGTGATGATGAGCTTAAAAAACAGGTTATTACCTTAAGGGATATGCGCACCAGCCAGCAGCGCGAGGTGCCCTTGGAAGATTTAATTAAGGAGTTAAGAAAGGGGATAAGATAAGATGCTTCGCACGCACACCTGCGGAGAGTTAAATGCCGGCGATATCGGCAAGGAGGTGGTGCTTTGCGGATGGGTAGCCAACCGCAGGGACCATGGCAAGCTTATTTTTATTGATATCCGCGACAGATTCGGCATAACACAGGTGGTGTTCATACCTAAGGATTCGCCTGAGGCGCACATCCGCGCCCAGGAGTTGAGGAACGAATTCGTCATTCTTCTCAAGGGCAAGGTGAATCGCCGTCCCCAGGGCACGGTAAACGACAAGATACCTACCGGCCAGGTAGAGGTGGCGGCCGCCGAATTGGAGATACTTAACCCCAGCCTTACGCCCCCTTTTGAGATACTGGACGAACTCGAGGTAACCGAAGAGATGCGCCTGAAATACCGTTACCTGGATTTAAGGAGAAAAAAGGTCCTGGATAATTTCCTGTTAAGGAACAGGCTTTATAATGTTATTAATTCCTTCCTGCCCGAGAAAGGATTTATTTCCTGCGAGACCCCCCTGTTGACGAGGTCCACTCCCGAGGGCGCGCGCGATTATCTTGTTCCTTCAAGGCTCAACCCCGGGGATTTTTACGCCCTGCCGCAGTCGCCGCAGTTATTCAAGCAGATCCTGATGGTGGCTGGCATCGACCGCTATTACCAGATTGCCAAGTGTTTCCGCGACGAGGACCTGCGCGCTGACCGCCAGCCGGAGTTTACCCAACTGGATATCGAGATGTCGTTTGTAGAGGAGGAGGACATCTTTTTATTAATAGAGGAGTTTATGCAGTCGGCATTCAGGGAGCTCAAGGGGGTTGATTTAAAATTACCGTTTGAGCGCCTTTCTTACCAACAGGCAACAGAAGGTTACGGCAGCGATAAGCCGGACCTGCGCAAGAAGAATAATTCAGAATTCGCCTTTGTGTGGGTTAAGGACTTCCCGCTTTTTAAGTATAACGAAGAAGAGAAGCGCTGGGAGAGCGAGCACCACCCTTTTACCGCTCCGTTCTGCGATGATATCGCAGATCTGGAGAAGGCCCCCGGCAAAATCAAGGCGCGTTCCTATGACCTTGTGTTAAACGGAGTAGAACTGGGTTCGGGTTCAATCAGGATTCATAGCCCGCAATTGCAGGAACGCATCTTTAAGATTATCGGTATTGACGAGGCGGAAGCTAAAGAGCGTTTCGGGTTCCTGATGGATGCCTTTCGTTTCGGTGCGCCGCCGCACGGCGGCTTCGCTTTTGGCATAGACCGGTTATTAGCTATAATGGCAGGAGAGCTTAGCATACGCGAGGTTATCGCTTTCCCCAAGACCCAGAAGGCCTTTTGCCCTTTGACCGGCGCGCCTTCAGGGGTCAAGGAGGAACAATTGAAGGAATTAGGGGTAACTGTCAAAAGAAGGAGGAGCCAGGCATGAAAGGGATAAAGTTTTTGGGGTGGGCGGTTTTAGTCTTTGTTTTTACGCTTTCCGGTTGCGTAGCCAGAACCTACGAGATAACCCGCGACAGAGTGGACCAGGACGTAGAGAGCGGCAACCGCGGCTATCTACAGGGTAAGGCGCCGCAGCAAGAAGCCCCGCGCAAAGCCACCAGGGAGGTGCGCGTCTTTGAGTTTGAATTAGGCTCGTCTTATAAGAATAAGGCGGCAAAGCCAAGGACAGAAGAGATAATTACAGAGACGGATATTGCAAGAACGCCGGTTATGAGAGAACCCCAGACTCAAACCGTAACGGCGCAGGAGACGGAAGGCGCTATGCAGCAATATACCGTTGGCAAAGGGGATACCCTGCAGAAGATTTCGCAGAAGTTCTACGGGACCACCAAGAAGTGGCAGAAGATCTATCAGGCTAACAGGGGTGCCCTAAAAGGGCCTGACAAGATTTACCCCGGGCAGGTTATCAACGTCCCGCAGGAGGTCAACTCCGGAGCCGTCTCGTCCGATCTGCCAGGTGAAAGCACGGAAGGGCTCAAATAAGGACGCAGGCCGGGATTTTTGCGGCTGGCCGTATTTACGGGAATGGAAAAATTTGTCGCCATAGAAAATCAGCAGGAAGCCCAGGCCATTTTCGGTCCCCACGATGAGAACCTGAGGGCTGTCGAGAAGGAATTCAAGGTCAAGGCAAGCCTGCGCGGCGAGCGTCTCCTGATAAGCGGCACGGCCGGCAATATCAGGAAGGCCTCCGGCCTGATTGAAGAGATGCTTTCTTTGATAAGGAGAGGCGAGAAGGAATTCAGCCGGGCAGATTTTTATTACCGCTTGCGCAGTTTTAAGGATAACGCAGGTGCCAGGATTGATACGGCTGAGCTGGAAAGGATGGCTTTTACCAAAAGCAGATCCGCCGGTCAGCGCCTCATTGGACCGAAAACCAAGGGGCAGCGCGAGTATGTTGAGGCAATCAGGAAATACGATATTGTTTTCGGCATCGGGCCGGCCGGCACCGGCAAGACCTATCTTGCCATGGCATCGGCAGTGGATGAATTGAAGAGGCATCAGGTCCGCCGGATTATTCTGACCCGCCCCGCCATAGAGGCAGGCGAATCATTAGGTTTTTTGCCCGGGGATATGTATGAGAAGATTTCGCCTTACCTGAGGCCGCTCTATGATGCTATCTATGATATGATGGAAGCGGAGACTATCGAGAGGTACCTTGCCAGCGGCATAATTGAGGTTGCGCCGCTTGCCTATATGCGCGGCAGGACCTTGAACGACGCTTTTATCATACTGGATGAAGCCCAGAACTGCACCGATGACCAGATGAAGATGTTTTTGACCCGCCTGGGTTTCGACTCCAAGGCCGTAATCACGGGAGACATTACCCAGAGCGACCTGCCGGACGGCAAGCCCATCGGGCTGCTTGACGCGCAGGCAATATTAAAGGATATCGAGGGAATCAGGTTTATCCAGCTGACGGGCGCGGATGTGGTAAGGCATGCCCTTGTCCAGCGTATTATCGAGGCCTATGAAAAATCAGACCGCAATAAAAACTAAACTGAGGTATCTGGCAGGGGTGCTGGTGGTTTTTGCCTTAAGTTATATCCTGCGGATTAATTTTATCATTCCGCTGTTTTTGATACTCCTGGCTGCCTATTATCTGTCGCTGCTCCCCGCTCCTCAGGACAGAGGCATCTGTCTTCTTAACCTCTCGCTGCTTTTCGTCATTATATTCACGGCCAGCTACCTTATCGTTAAAAACGGCTGGTCGGTTTATTACATACCGTTTTCAGCGGTGCCGATGCTGGCAACCCTGCTTTTTGGGAATCTTTGGGTTTCCTTTCTTCTGGCACTGGCCTCGGGCATCTCCGTAGGTTCGCTTGCCGGTATGCATTATTACCTGGCGGTGATTTTTTTAATCAGCGGCATCGTATCGAGCCTCCTGGTATTGGGGGCGCGCCGGCGCATGGCGATTATACGGGCTGGTTTTATCACCGGGCTGGTGCAGATGCTGTCTGTTTTATTGGTGGACCGGTTCCTGCCTGCCGACCCCTCAAAATATATCATTCTTATGGTTAACGGTTTGGCCTCGAGCATACTGGTTTTGGGGATACTGCCGTTTTTTGAATACCTTTTCCGCACCGTTACAGATATAAGCCTGCTGGAACTGGCGGATTTTGACCACCCCCTCTTAAAACGCATGATTATGGAAGCGCCTGGGACATATCACCACAGCCTTATAGTCGGCAATCTTTCCGAGGCGGCATGCCAGGCTATAGGAGCACATGCCCTCCTGGCGCGTATCGGCGCATACTACCACGACATCGGCAAGTTATATAAGCCGGACTATTTTACCGAAAACCAGGATGTGATAAACAGCAGGCATGAGAACCTCGCTCCCACCATCAGCAAGATGGTGATTATGAACCACGTAAAGGAAGGAGAAGAGCTTGCCAGGAAGCATAAGCTTAATCCGCGCCTGGTGGAGTTTATCCTTCAGCATCACGGCACCAGCCTTGTTTATTTTTTCTACCGCCGTGCCCTGGAAAACCCCCAGGAACAGCAGGAGGTAAGCGAGGAGGGCTTTCGCTATCCAGGGCCTAAGCCGTCCACAAAGGAAGCTGCGGTAGTGCTTCTGGCTGATTCGGTGGAGGCGGCCATGCGTTCCCTTAAGGACCCCTCCGCTCCCAAGATAGAAGAACTGGTGCATAGGATTATCAATAATAAGTTTATCGACGGACAATTGGATTCCTGCGATTTGACCCTCAAGGACCTGGAGAAGATATCCGCGGTTTTTATACGTATCCTAAGCGGGATATACCATAGTCGCGTCACCTATCCCGAAGGCCCCAACCATTAACTCAGGAACTTGTCTTACAATTCAAGCCGTTTTTTAGAATGATGGAGATTAGCGTCAGGAACTTCCAAAGGAGAATGCCGATTAAACAGCCCCTTGTCAAGAAGCTGGTGCGCAAGGTCCTTTCCCTGGAGAAGGTTTCTGCAGAAGGGGAGATTACCGTTTGTTTTGTTAACTCCTCCGCAATCCGCGAGGTAAACCTTAATTATCTCGGCCGCAACCTTGCGACTGACGTCATCGCCTTTGACCTCTCCGAACGGGGCGCCGGCCCATCCCGCAGGCTTATTGCCGATATCATGATATCCAGCGATGCCGCCTTTTCGAATGCCCGCGTTTTTAAGACCGCTCCGCGTTACGAGCTTTTTCTATATCTTGTCCACGGCCTTCTGCATATACTCGGTTATGACGACCAGAGCCGCGCGGGCCGGCTGCTGATGCAAAAAAGACAGGAGAAGTTGTTATCTCAATGCCTATCCATAAAAGCGAAGCCATAGTTTTAAAGCGCTATAATTTCCGCGAGACATCCATGATCGCGAATTTCTATACGCGGGATTGCGGAAAGCTAAGCGGTATCCTTAAGGGCATCAGGAAAGAACCGGCGAAATTCGCCAGCAACATTGAACCATTTTCCTATAACGAAATTATCTTTTACCGCAGCCGCTTGGGGGACCTGCACCTGGTTTCCCAATGCGACCTGAGGGAGAGCTTTAATAACATCAGGAATAGCATCGATAAGATAACCGCCGCCGGGTTGATGATGGAACTCGCCGCAGCCATAATGCCTCCGGAGGATAAGAACGAGGCTGTCTTTGATTTAATCCTGGATTGCCTGCGCGCGCTGGATACAAACGGCACGCCGGAGAAGATTATGACTATCTTTAAGATTAAGATACTGGCGCTTTCGGGGTTCAAGCCGCATTTTGATTCCTGCGTTTCCTGCGATGAAAGGATAGGGGCTGCGCAAGCCAGGTTTAGCCTGTCGCTCGGGGGGCTGCTTTGCGGGCGCTGCCATAAAAAGGACATAAAGGCAAGGAGTATTTTTCGCGGCACCATCGCTTCGATACTCTATATCGAAAGGAATAATCTTCAGACCAACCTTAATCTCGGCATGAACCCGCAGATCAAGAAGGAACTGGGCATCATTCTAAATTCTTTTCTGGAGTTCCACCTGGGCAAGGAGCTTAAGTCAGAGCGGTTTTTAAACAAGATAGAGGCGCAGCTTAAGGATGGGGCGGAATTTAATGATTCTGCTTTGCATTTAGAGGGGGCAAGCGATAAATGAAGATTGTAATAGTGGGCCCGGGGGCAATGGGTTGCCTTCTGGGGAGTTTCCTTGCCAGGCTCTACGGAGCTTCCGGCAGGCCAGGGGACAAGCTCTGGCTGTTGGAAAAGAGCGAGGAGCGCGCCGCAAGATTAAACGAAAGCGGCATCTCGATAGAAGGGATTTCCGGTAACTGGCATTCCAGGATTAAGGTTACCGCCTCGCCGGCAGAGATAGGCAGGGCGGATCTGGTGATTATCTGTGTAAAGGCCTACGATACCCGCGATGCCATTATGCAGGCAAAGGCTCTGGTGGATGAGGATACCCGTGTCCTGACTATGCAAAACGGAATCGGAAACATTGAGGTCATAAGCGAAGTAGTGGGGCAGGATAAGGTCATTGGTTGCATTACCAGCCACGGCGCTACCCTGCTCGGGCACGGCCGCATCCGGCACGCCGGCAAGGGCGAGACGGTTATCGGAAGGCTCGACGGTAAGATACCGGTTGAGTTGCGCCAGATACGCGAGATTTTTAATAAGGCAGGCCTCGAAACCCGCATCTCGCGCGACATCAAGGGATTGCTTTGGTCCAAGCTCATTGTTAATGCCGGCATCAATGCCTTAAGCGCAGTTACCCGTCTCAATAACGGCCAGCTCCTGAAATTTGAAACTACCCGCCGGATTATGAGGGAGTCGATAACCGAGGCTATACGGGTCGCCAAGAGGAAGCGCATCAGGCTTATTTACGATGATCCCCTTGCCAAGGTAGAAGCTGTCTGCGAAGCTACCAGCGAGAACGTTTCTTCCATGCTGCAGGATATTCTTAATAAGAAACGCACCGAGATAGATTTTATTAACGGCGTAATCGTGCGGCACGCCCAGGAATTAGGCCTTGCGGTTCCGGTGAACTCGGTGCTGGCAGATTTGGTCAAGACCCTCGAGCAAAACCAGGGACGGTTCTAACCTGGCTTGAGAACCGTCCCTAAGATAATGCGATGGTTAACAATGAGATTAGCGCGATATTCAGGGATATCGCCGATATCCTGGAAATCAAGGGTGCCAATCGTTTCCGTATCCGAGCCTACCAGCGTGCGGCGCAAAATATAGACGCCCTCTCCGGAGATTTAGAAACCTACCTTAGAGATAATAGGCTTACCGATATCCCTGGCATAGGCAAGGACCTGTCGGGAAAAATCAGGGAGTTTTACCAAAGCGGCAAAATCCGCTTTTATGAAGAACTCAAGAAAAGCCTTCCTTCGGGGCTTATGGATTTGCTTCAGATACCTTCCGTCGGACCCAAAACTACCAGGCTTCTGTATGAAAAGCTCAAGATAGCCAGTATCGTTGGCCTCGAGCGGGCAATAAGACTTAAGATGGTATCCGGGATACCCGGGATAAAAGAAAAGACCGTTGAGAATATCAAGAAGGGGATAAAGCTTTTAAGGCGCGGCAGGGAGCGCATGACCCTGGCTGAGGCGACGGAGCTAGCCGATAAATTCGTAAGTACCCTGAAGAGATTAAAAGAGATAAAGAAAATAGAGGTAGCCGGGAGCCTGCGTCGCCAAAAGGATACGGTAGGGGACGTTGACATCCTGGTTGTTTCGGATAATCCTGCCAGGGTAATGCGCACTTTTACCTCCATCCCTTTAGTAAGCCGGATACAAGCTGAAGGGCGGACCAAGTCCTCGGTACGCACGCGGGATGATATTCAGCTGGACTGCAGGGTGGTTGAGGCGAGGTCTTTCGGCGCCGCACTTATGTATTTTACCGGCTCCAAAAATTTCAATATCAAGCTTCGCCAGTGGGCAATCCGCCGCGGGCTTAAGGTCAACGAATACGCCATCTTACGCAATGATAAATTTATTGCCGGCAGGACCGAAAATGAAATCTTTAAATTATTCGGGATTCCTTACATTGAGCCGGAATTAAGAGAAGATGCAGGCGAACTGGAGTTAGCGCTCAAGGGCGCATTGCCGAAATTGATAGACCTTAAGGATGTCAAGGGCGATCTCCATGTGCATTCCAGCTGGTCGGACGGCAGGGGTTCCATTAAGGATATCTCCCACGCTTGCCGGCAGCTGGGTTACTCTTACGTTGCCGTAACCGACCATTCACAGGGCTTGAAGGTCGCCAACGGATTAACCCCCAAAGACCTGGTTAAGAAGAAAAGGGAGATTGACGCCATAAACCGCGTTCCAGGCGGTCCGCGGTTGCTATATGCCGCCGAGGTAGATATAGACTCCGAGGGGCGCCTGGATTATCCTGACAGCATCCTGAAAGAATTCGACCTTGTTGTTGCTTCCATCCATAGCGGTTTTAAGCAAAGCCGCCAGCAGCTTACTAGGAGGATAGTAAAGGCCTGCGGGAATAAATATGCGCATATCATCGGGCATCCTACCGGCAGGCTATGGGGGACGCGCGAGGCATACGAGATAGACCTCCAAGAGGTCTTTAGGGCCGCGCATGATACCAATACCCACTTTGAAATCAATTCCTTTCCGGAACGGCTGGATTTTAACGATTACAACTGCCGCCGGGCCAAAGAGGCCGGGATAAAGCTCGCCATTAGTACCGATGCCCATTCTGTTGATCAGCTTAGTGCCATGAGGTTCGGTCTGGCTATGGCCAGGAGGGGATGGCTGGAGAAAAAAGACGTTATCAATACCTATCCCCTCGAAGATTTCTTAAAACTTATCGAGAAAAGATGAAATCGGCACTAATCGTATTTTTGACTATTTTTTTAACAGCTGGTTGCAGCAAGCCGCCGCTCTACAAGGATACCCGCATTATTATGGGCACCACGGTTGAGGTAATTTCCCCTTACCGCGATTCGGCAGGGATAGTATTTGCGGAAGTCCAGAGGCTCGATAAGCTCTTAAGCAGGTATAACCCGGAGAGCGAGGTTTCGCTTTTGAATAAAAAGGGTGAGCTCAAGGTGAGCCGCGAGACGATGTATGTGCTCAAGGAAGCGAAAGAATTTTGGAGTTTGAGTGACGGCGCTTTTGACGTTACCGTCGTGCCGCTCTTGGACATCTGGGGATTTACGGAACAGGATTACCGTGTTCCTTCCGAGGTCGAGATCCGAAAAGCGCTCGGGATGATAGGCTCGGATAAAATTATTTTTAATGAGGGGAATAATGTGGTAAAATTTAAAGTCCCGGGGCCTATGGTAGATTTAGGCGCGATTGCCAAGGGGTTTGCCGTAGATTCAGCCGTCAAGAAATTAAAAGAGCGCGGGATAGGCAGTTGCCTTATAAACGCCGGAGGAGATATCTATTGCCTGGGGGTTAAGTCAGGCGCGCCGTGGAGCGTTGCAGTGCAGGACCCGCGCCGCAGCGGTTTTGCGGATTACCTGAGGCTTAAGGATTGCGCCGTCGCCACCTCGGGGGACTATCGGCAGTTTTTCCAGAGCGGCAAAAGGCGTTACAGCCATATCATGAATCCGCGTACGGGGTATCCCGCCGACAGCGGCGTGGTTTCGGTGACGGTGATTGCCCCGGATTGTCTTACGGCTGACGCGCTCGCTACCGCTATTTTTATCCTCGGCAAAGAAAAGGGCGCGAGATTAGCAGAGAAATTCCGGGGCGTCAAGGTAATGATTATTCAGGAGGAGCATTCCGCAGGGGCAGCGAACAGATGAAGAACGGCATGCAGAAAAAATACATTGAGGTAATAGCCTTGTTCCTGCCGGAGATAAAGGAACTGGTTGCTGTGAAAGATTTCCTGGGGTTGAAGAGTTTCCTCAAGAGCATTAACTCCGTGGACCTGGCAGGAGGATGGAGGCGTCTTGAGCCGGCAGAAAAAATTATCGTATTTAAGCTCCTGGGTATCAAGAAAGCGGTAGAGGTATTTGAAAACCTTAAATTTGAGGAACAGGAGTATATCCTCAACAATGTCAACAGCCAGGAACTGGTCCAGGTTATCAACGAGATGGCTCCTGACGAGCGGGCCGACCTTTTTAAGGAATTGCCTCCAAAGGTATTCAAGAAATTTTTTAATCTGGTCAGCAAGGAGGAGGCGCAGGACCTGCGCAAACTACTCGTATACAAAGAAGGGACCGCAGGCAGCCTTATGACCACGGAGTTCGTCGAACTCAAAAAAGATATGACTGCCCGCCAGGCGATTCTGTCCATCCAGGGGAACCTGCGCGCAGAACACCGCGAGAATATCTATTCTGTCTTTGTCACCGATGAGAACCATAAGCTTATCGGAAGCATCAGCCTCCAAGAGCTCCTAAAGGCCCCTCCGGATATCCAGGTTAAGCAGATCATGGCCAGCGCGGAGTTTATCAAACTCAACGCGGAAACCGCCAGCCAGGAGGTGGCGCAGTGGTTTAAGAGATATGACCTGCTTGATGTTCCGGTGGTGGATAACGATAACGTGCTCCTGGGTATTATTACCGTGGATGACGTAGTTGAGACAATAGAAAAGGAAGCCACCAAGGATATCTATGAGATAGGAAAAATGAACGCGGGCGGAGGCGAGATTATCAGCTATTCCCGTGCCACCGCTGCCGACCTTATCCGCAGGCGCGTCGGCTGGCTGATTCTGCTTTTGGTATTTGACTTCCTGACCGGAACGGTCCTAAAAAATTTTGAGGCGGTATTAAGCTCGGTGGTTGCCCTGACGTTTTTTATCCCGATGCTTCTGGATACCGGGGGCAACGCCGGTGCCCAGACCTCCATTACTATTATCAGGGGGTTGGCTACCGGAGACGTTAATTTCAAGAATGTCATGCGCGTTGTCCGGCTGGAGCTTGGCACTGCCATATTGATGGGTTTGATTGTCGGCGGCGTAGCCTTCGGGAGGGCGATGCTGCTGCAGAAGGATTTCTTTATCTCGGTGGCGGTAGGGACAAGCATGATGCTGATTGCGGTATTGGCAATAGGTACCGGAGTATTCCTGCCGCTTTTTTCCAAGAGGGTAGGGCTCGACCCCGCAGTCCTGGCCGGCCCGATCACTACCAGCATCGTAGATGTTATAGGTTTAATTATTTATTTCAAGATAGCGCAGCTTTTTATTCCGGCGCTACGCCTTTAGAAAAATATGCCTACTGGTAGAATCACCGTCCGCGATGTTTTATCTCTGAAGAACAAGAGCAGGCTCGCTATGCTTACGGCTTACGATTATCCGCTGGCATCGCTGGCAGACAGGGCCGGAATTGATATCATACTGGTTGGGGATTCCCTGGCCAACGTGGTTTTAGGATTGGAATCTACCACCCAGGTGGGGATGCCTGAGATGCTGCATCATGCCAAAGCAGTCAGCCGCGCCGTTACCCACGCCCTGGTAGTAGGGGATATGCCTTATGATTCTTATCAGGTTAACAGCGCGGTATGCGTTGAGAACGCGAAGAGGTTCATCAACGAGGCTGGTTGCGGGGCGGTAAAATTAGAATGGTTTGACAGGTGCCTTGAGGTAACGCAAGCCATAGTTGAATCCGGCATACCGGTAATGGGGCATATCGGATTAACTCCTCAAACCGCTGAGAAGATAGGAGGTTTCAAGGTCCAGGGCAAGGATGCCGAGACAGCCCGGCGCCTGATTGACGAAGCGCTGTCTCTCCAGGAGGAGGGGTGTTTTGCGCTAGTGCTGGAATGCGTTCCGGATAAAATTTCCGAAATCATTACTGCGAGGCTCAAGATTCCTATTATCGGCATCGGCGCAGGGCCGTACTGCGACGGGCAGGTTTTGGTTATCCACGACCTCCTGGGGCTGTTTGACAGGTACCGCCCGAAGTTCGTCAGGCAGTATCTAAACCTTGGCCCGCTTATCCAGGGCGCCCTTCAGGAATATGCCCGTGATGTCAGGGAAGGAAGGTTCCCGGCCAAGGAGCACTCTTTCGGCATCAAGGAAGAAGAGCTTAAAAAACTCACTTCTGATTAGAAACACTTTCCCCAACGGCATGGAAAGTGTTTCTAAGGGGGGCCGTCCCTAAATGACTTGACAATAGGATTAAAATAGGATAAAAATAATAGACTATGCCTGAGCTGATGGATAAAATTATTTCTCTGTGTAAACGCCGCGGGTTTATCTTTCAATCCTCTGAGATCTACGGCGGCTTAAGCAATACCTGGGACTACGGCCCTTTCGGGGTAGAGCTTAAAAACAACCTCAAGAGAGCCTGGTGGCGGGCCAACGTATACCAGCGCGACGACATCCTGGGGATGGACGCCGCTATTTTGATGCATCCTGGGGTGTGGGGAGCTTCTGGCCATGTCGAGAATTTCTTTGATTTAAAGAGCGATTGTAAATCCTGCAAGAAACGTTTCAAGGCCGCGGACCTTAAGGAAGGGGTTAATAAATGCCCGGCCTGCGGCGGAGAGCTTACAGAGGCCAGGCCGTTTAACCTTATGTTTAAAACATACCAGGGGCCGCTTGAGGATGCCGCTAACACGGTATACCTGCGTCCGGAAACCGCCCAGGGGATGTTCGTGAACTTCGCTAATATCCTTGATAGCCGTCATCCTAAACTGCCTTTTGGCCTTGCTCAGATAGGAAAGGCCTTCCGCAACGAAATCACGCCAGGAAACTTTACATTCCGCACCCGCGAGTTTGAGCAGATGGAGATTGAATATTTTACTGCGCCGTCGGATGCCGAGAAGGCCTACGCATATTGGGTCGAAGAGAGGTTTAAGTGGTATCTGGGGCTGGGTTTAAAAAAGGAAAACCTCAGGAAACGCCCTCACGGCAAGGATGAATTGGCGCATTATGCCAAGTCCTGCACGGATATCGAGTATAACTTTCCTTTCGGATGGTCCGAATTGGAAGGGATTGCCAACCGCGCTGACTTTGACTTGAAACAGCACGCCAAGGCCAGCGGCAGGGGCCTGGTTTATTTTGACGACGCCAAAAAAGAAAAGTTTTACCCCTATATCATCGAGCCCTCGGGAGGGGTGGATCGCAGCGTCCTGGCAGTGCTGGCAGACGCTTACCACGAAGAAGAGGTCAGGGGAGAGCTGCGCGTAGTGCTGAAGCTCTGCTCTACTTTAGCGCCGGTCAAGGTGGCAGTGCTGCCGCTTTTAAAGAACCGCCCGCAGATTGTGGAGTTGGCCCGTAAGATTGCTAAAGGGCTTAAGGAATCAATAGTAGCAATCTATGATGATACGGCGGCCATCGGTAAGCTCTACCGAAGGCAGGATGAGGTCGGTACGCTTTATTGCGTGACGGTTGATGTGCAATCGTTGGAAGACCAGCAGGTTACAGTGCGCGACCGCGATACCATGCAACAGGAGCGGGTGGCGATTGCGCAATTAAATGAATGTCTGACTAAAAAAATAGGGACGGTTCCGAACCACGGTTAAAACTGTCCCCACCTGTGATGATGGGGGACACTTTTAAGGGGATTTCAGAACCGTCCCTGACTGAAAAGAAAGGGAGGGTTTTAAAAGAAATGGCAGCAAAATACGTTTATTCCTTCGGCGGTGGCAAGGCGGACGGTAACGAAAGCATGAAG